>NZ_JAXOVV010000013.1:0-107524 GCF_036663415.1 Salinicola sp. 4072
GCATCTGCCGGTCATCGCGGCGTGGGCGTCCACGCCCAGCGGGCGTGCCAGGCGAAACGATATCTTCAATCAATGTCCAACCCTGATCGGAAATCTCGTAACGTCCTGCCATGACAATACCTCCAAGTCTGAGGGAGGAAAGGCTAGCAAGACATCATTTTTCAGACAAAGCGTAGTGGCTATAGAGTCAAGCCGCATCGTCTTACTGGTAGTGAAGCATGCGAGGCGGGTAGAAAACGACTTGCGAACGACTGCGACGGCCAATAGAAGCATGACTTTTGAGAATGGCCATAATGTTTTTCCGAGGCGTTTTTGATAAAAGTGGCCCGTCACGTTAAGGAGCAACCCATGCGATTTTCCTGTCGCCCCTGGATGGGATGCGTGTTAGCGGTCTTCGCAGGGGCTCTAACGACGCTAACCTTCTCTCCCTTCGAGCTTTGGTGGCTGGGGCCGGTCGCCGTCGGCCTCATTTACTCAGGCCTGGATGACCTGACACCGGGTCAGGCAGCCCTGCGAGGCTGGTGTTATGGCATCGCGCTGTTCGCCACGGGAACCTCATGGGTCTACGTGTCGATCCATGAGTACGGTTACACGGGGGTGCCGCTATCGGTTTTCCTTACAGCCCTGTTTGCCGCCACCTTGGCGCTTTTCTATGCCATTCCCTTCTGGTTCTATCGGCGCTTTACTGGCTCGCGTCTAGCCTTTCTCTCCTTCGCCGGCGCGTGGGTGTTGATTGAAGTGCTACGGACATACCTTTTCACCGGTTTCCCTTGGCTATTGCTGGGGAGCGCGCACGTCGATTCTCCTTTAGCACCATTGGCCCCGGTTGGCGGGGTGCTGCTGTTGACATTGGTTACCGCCCTGACGGGCACGCTGGGGGTGGAGTTCCTGCGTCGACGCTGGTGGGCAGGGGGCACGATCGCCGCTCTATGGCTGTTCCCCTTGATGCTTCCTACTCAGTGGACCATACCCAGCAAGGAGCCCGTACAAGTGAGCCTGTTACAGGGCAATCTACCCCAGCTAAGCAAATGGACAAACGAGGGGCAGCGTAACGCAGTCAGCACCTATGCCCGATTGACCCGCAACATTGCTGAAGACATAGATCTGGTTATCTGGCCGGAAACGGCGATTCCTATGTATCAGCGTCAAGCCGAGCCGCTGTTGGAGCGGGTTAAGGCTACTTTGCCATCAGGAGCCGAACTACTCACCGGTATCGTGCAGCGCGACGACTCGGGCCGCTATTACAATGCCGTAGTCGGTGCCGGCGAGGTTACGGATGTGTACCGCAAGTCGCATCTGGTACCGTTCGGTGAATACATCCCGATGGAAAAACAGCTACGTGGCATTATCGCTTTCTTTGATCTGCCGATGTCAGACTTCACGGCAGGCAATTCCGAACAAGGCCCGATCCGAGCCGCTGGACTGCGCATCGGCACGGCGATCTGTTACGAAATTATTTTCCCGGACTTAGTGGCACAACGCGCCGATAACGCTGAGGTGTTGCTCACGGTGTCCAACGACACCTGGTTCGGTGACTCCATCGGGCCGCTTCAGCATCTGCAAATGGCCCGGCTACGCGCCCTTGAAAATGGTCGCTATGTTATGCGGGCAACGAACAATGGGGTGACGGCCATCATCGACCCGCAAGGTCGCATTATCGATCGCGCGACTCAATTCAGGATGACCACCCTCAACGGAGAAATCCGGGCCATGCGGGGAGAAACGCCATTCACACGCACCGGAAGCTGGCCAACCTGGCTATTGTCAGCAGCGCTGGTTATATCCGGGGTACGCAGGCGAAATAGCTAAAAGACACCGTTATCGACAGTTAGGCAAGCCACTACAAAATGTCATTATGCGCAGAGGCTTGCCCTGTAGGGTAGGCACATCGTGTTGTTTGGGGTAAAGTGCCGCCATTTCACTTCACTTGGTCTATCATAAGCTCTCATGCTAAGAATCCTTCGCTTCCTGCCTCGCAGCCGAAAATTACTGATTTTACCT
This sequence comes from Salinicola sp. 4072, assembly GCF_036663415.1. NCBI lineage: Bacteria > Pseudomonadati > Pseudomonadota > Gammaproteobacteria > Oceanospirillales > Halomonadaceae > Salinicola > Salinicola sp. 4072. Next base: position 2,002 of record NZ_JAXOVV010000013.1, read on the forward strand.
ATAGCTACGCTAGTCACGTTACTAGGAGCGCAGGAAATCTTCTCTGTGTTAAAAGCTTCTAATGGAGATGATGCGCCCCTTAACGAGGCTAGTTCGCCAAGCATTGAGTTATCTACTCGCTTCCAAGCTCAAGCTGACACCATGACAGCTGTTAAAGTCAGCACCAACTACAAATATACGGGCCCCGCTCAGGCTTCCACCGGACTTACCAAGCCCACGGCAGGCTCGCCGCAAAGCCTCCTATTGGTAACAGACGAAGTTGAAACTACTCGCGTTTCTGAAACAACTGTCCAAGACAGCGTTGTTCGTGCGGCTACACCATTAAACCCCAGCGTTCCTACAACCAAGCCGGAAAGTACTAAAGACGCTAGCGAACTGGATAGCCAGGCGCTGCACATGGCGATTCGACTTACCGACTCGTCAACAGAAGCCAACGATCGCAAAGTTGGCGGGACTTCCGATGTTGGTTTATCTGTCGACCTAATACATAACGATGAAAAAGTAGACATGGAAGAAGAACTGGTAGCCAACGAAAGATTCGTCCCATCTTGGGAAACTTATACCATTCAATCCGGCGATACTTTCGCGGACATGGCCGAACGCATTCTGGGACTAGGCTATGATGAAGTTATGCAGCTTCTCGAAGAAATCCCGGACGAAAGGACATTCACTCGCTGGCGTGTCGGTGATAACTTTGACTTTAAAATTAACGAATCTGGTGAATTATTGGCACTGCGAATCATGGAGGATGCACATTCCGGCCTCCTGATTGAACGCGACCACGACAGCAAGAGCTTTGAGGTTACTCGTCTTGAAAAAACGGCTCGGAAAACGGAGCGATTGTTTTCAGGAACCGTCAATGGCAGTTTTGCTCAGTCAGCCAGCGCCACTGGCTTATCTTACTCAGAAGTGTCTGATCTGAGCGATCTACTTTCGAAAAAGATAAATTTTCGCCGTGCTGCCCGGCGAGGAGATCAATTCCGAGTTTTGGTAGAAACCGATATGATTGAGGGTCAGGCTGCTGATTCGCGCATCCTTGCTGCTCACTACAAAGGCAATAAAAGAGACCTAGCTATCGTTAGGAATCCTGCTGATGACAATTTTTATACCTCTGAAGGCTACAGCCTCTCCCCGGCATTTAACCGGAAGCCGTTTAAAGGCGACTACAGGATAAGCTCGCCTTTTAACTTGCGGCGAAAGCACCCAATCACTGGCCGAGTTAGTCCGCATCGAGGCACTGACTTTGCAGTAACCATTGGCACTTCGATTCAATCTCCAGCAAATGGACGTGTTGTCAAATCGGCCTATCAAGCAAATGGCGCTGGAAACTACGTTGTGATCCGCCATGACAACGGCTACAAGACTCGCTATATGCACCTATCCAAACGCTTGGTATCTGAAGGCGAGCGCGTTTCCAGAGGCCAGAAGATTGCACTATCCGGCAATACGGGTCGTAGCACGGGGCCTCATCTTCATTACGAATTAATGGTTAACAATAATCAAGTCGACGCCATGCGCGTCAAATTGCCGGAAGGCAAGCAGCTATCTGGACAAGCATTAGCAGCCTTTCAAAAGGAGGCCAAGCAGTTCTTAGCTCAGATTGATCACGACACAACTTTATCTATGATTGCTAGCCAATCGAAATTACCTTAGAAAAACGCATTTCCAATGAGCCTGAGTATCCACTCAAAATACTTGGACCGGAGTCTGATAACCCAGACGCTGCGGGCAGGTTGTTGAGCCTCTCTACGACCTACCGCAGCTCAGCGTCGATGACTTCTCGAAAGGCCGTACCCTTCAAAATTACTGGCGAATTAGTCCGTTGGTATTCTGTTTTCACGGCACCAAGTCGAGGCTCCATCGCGAGATCTCGTGCTATCAGAATAAACGTAGCGGGAATTTCACATTGCCGGTGGATCCGGTTTCTGGGAGGAGGTCAGGATCAAAAAAAGACCGCATAAGCGGTCTTTTTTTGTGCCTGAATGAACGATGGCGCGTTGAGATTTACTCGGCCGGTGCGTAGGAGCCGTCTTCGCGGTGAATTTCACGGCCAGTTAGCGCAGGGCTGAAGACACAGGCCACGGTCATGCCCTTTTCCTTGCCACGCAGCCAATGCTCATCGTGCTGGTCGAGCAAATACATGTCGCCGGCCTTGATGGTATGGATCTTGCCATCGGCGATGGTTTCCACTTCACCCTCACCTTCGTAGCAGAACACCGCTTCGATGTGGTTCTTGTAGTGAATGTGGGTTTCCGTACCCGGATGAATACGCGTGATGTTGAATGAAAACCCACAGCCGTCTTCAGCCAGCATCAAGCGAGTGCTGTCCCAGTTACCGTTCTCGGCTTCGACAAAACGATCGGTTTTCATACACTCTGCAAGATTACGTACGATCATCGATTACAACTCCTGGTGGGTGACTACGTGAAAAGGCGGTATGAAAGACGGCCATCGAAGGCCGCCTTTCAGCGTCATTTCCGCCTCAGGCAAAGGCTTCCTTGGCGCTGCGTTCCAGAATGTCCAGGCCTTCGAGAAGGTCTTCATCGCTGATCACCAGCGGACACAGGCATTTCACGACTTGGCCACCCTGCCCCGCGGTTTCGATGATGAGTCCATTTTCAAAGGCTTTCGCCGTGATCTTGTCCGCCACGTCGCCGTCGCGCACGTCGATACCGCGCATCAGGCCGCGGCCACGTTCGCTCGCGGGATAGCCCATTTCGGTCAATGCCGCGGCAATCTTGGCGAAGCGCTCTTCGACGATACGGCCTTTGCGCTGGATATCGCGCTCGAACGTGTCGTCGCTCCAGAAATGTCTGAGCGCGGCGGTCGCCGTCACGAAAGCCATGTTGAAGCCGCGGAACGTGCCGTTGTACTGGCCAGGCTTCCACTTATCCAGTTCAGGGCGCATCAGCACGTGGGCGAACGGCAGCCCGTAAGCGGATAGCGACTTCGAGTTGGTGACGATGTCCGGCACGATGCCGGCATGCTCGAAGCTGAAGAACTTGCCGGTACGGCCACAACCTGCCTGGATGTCATCGACGATCAGCAGGATGTCATGCGCGCGGCAGATGCCTTCCAGACGCTTCAGCCAATCCAGGCCTGCCGGGTTGATACCGCCCTCGCCCTGCACCGTCTCGACGATCACGCCGGCCGGCACGTCGAGCCCGCCAGACTTGTCGCTCAGCAGCTTCTCGAAATAGTCGAGTGTGTCAGTGCCTTCCCCGAGATAGCCATCGAACGGCAGGAAGCTGGCACCCTGGGTCGGGATACCACCGGTCGCTTCGCGGAACTTGCGGTTGCCGGTCGTCGCCAGTGCGCCCATGGTGACGCCATGGAAGCCATTGGTGAAGGTGACGATGTTATGACGCCCCTTCGCCACGCGAGCCAGGCGAATCGCGGCTTCGGTAGCGTTGGTGCCCGTCGGTCCCGGCAGATGAACCTTGTAGTCCAGTCCGCGCGGTTTGAAGATCACTTCTTCCAGCGTCTCGAGGTAGTCACGCTTGGCGGCGGTCCACATGTCCAGACCATGGACGATGCCGTTGGAAGTGATGTATTCGACCAGCGCTTCCTGAAGCTTCGGATGGTTATGACCGTAATTGAGCGTGCCGGCGCCAGCGAGGAAATCGATGTACTCGCGGCCGTCCTCGGCAGTGAGACGCGCGCCCTGGGCCTTGGTGAAAACAATCGGAAAAGAGCGAGAATAAGTCCGGACCTCGGACTCCATGCGTTCGAGAATTTGAGTCTGCATACAACCTCCGTAATGGGAGTGTGGATAGTCGTGGGGAGCGTGAATAAGGCGTGCTTGCATAAGACATGCGTGACAACGCAGACCTTACCCGCCCTGGATACGTTGGGGGTCGAACGGGCCGATCCGGACGAGGTTTTCCGGGTCATGCTCTCCGCCCAATTGGTCGGTCGAAAAGTATTCGCGACTGATGAGGGGGGCCTGCCAGCGATCCGCTAGACGCTTGAACAAGCCCCATGAGGCCTGATTGTCCGGCGTGATTGTGGTCTCGAGATGGTTCAGCTCTGCCAACTCCGGCCGAGTCAGTACGGCTTCCACCAAGCGCCTGGCCAGGCCGGTGCCCCGCGCCTTTTCCCCGACGGCGACTTGCCACAGGAAATAGATATCGGGTGCGGCCGCTTTGACATAGCCGGACACGAATCCGACGATTTCCCCATCTTCTGTCGTCGCGACGGCGCAGCTATCGCGGAACTGCGTTGCCAGCAACAGATAGGCATAACCGGAATTGACATCAAGCGGCGGGCAGGCCTTGACCAGTTCATAGATCCCCCACCCGTCTTCCGTGGTGGGCTTGCGAATGAACAGTGGCATATCGGGCTTGCCAACGACGGCGTCGGCCACGGTAGGCCTTGCCAAGTCTGCCGACGGCGTAAATGCCGGATTGGGGTTGGTCATCGTCATCGTCGCTATGGCGAATTTAAGTTCAAGGATAACAGCGAGCGAGGCAAGCTTCAAACCGCAGGTTATTTTACTTAGCCAGTTCAATAATGAATATTTATATGCTGGATGAGCATCCGGGAATTCCGGCAATCCCAGTCTAGACGAAGGCTGGCGAAGTATCGGAGGAAATATTGAAAGTTATTGCGCCCCGGTGCCCGGGGTCGTTCTGAAAAGCTTGTCCCATCATGGCAAATTCGGATCGCGCTGGTGACGAAGGCCCGACACTGAGCATAACGACACACTGACATAACGACAACGGCCGCCTCGAGGGCGGCCATTGAATGCAGCAGCGGCGGAGCCGTGATTAGCGGCGCGTCAGACTGCGCATGGTGACGAACTCTTCCGCTGCCGTCGGGTGGATGCCCACCGTGGCGTCGAAATCCGTCTTGGTCAACTGGGCGCGCACGGCGATCGCGATGCCTTGTATGGTTTCGCCCGCTTCGTCGCCTACCATGTGGGCGCCGACGACGCGGTCGCTGGCATCATCGACCACCAGCTTCATCAGGCAGCGTTCGTCGCTGCCGGACAGCGTGTGCTTCATCGGACGGAAATCCGCGCTGTAGATGCGCACTGCGCCGAATCGTTCGCGCGCTTCTTCTTCGGAAAGACCGACGGTGCCGATATTGGGATGGCAGAACACGGCCGTCGCGATGTTCTGGTAGTCGAGCGGCCCCGGCGTCTTGTCGCCGTAGTGATGCTGAACCAGGTGCATGGCTTCTGCCAGGGCGACCGGCGTCAGCTCGGGGCCGCCGGTCACGTCGCCGAGAGCGAGAATCGACGGCACGGAGGATTCGTAGCGCTCGTTGACCTTGAGCGTGCCATCGGTGTTGAGCTCCACGCCCAGCGAATCCAGGCCCAGCCCCTCCAGGTGCGGACGACGCCCGGTGGCGGCGAGCACGGCGTCCACCTCGAGCTGTTCACCGTTGGTCAGCGTGACTTCGAGTCCGCCTTCCACCTTGCGGATACGCTCGATATTCGCCTCGAAATGCAGGTTGACGCCCTTCTTGGCCATTTCGTCCCGCGTGAACTCGCGAACTTCATGATCGAATCCGCGCAGGAATAGCGCGCCACGGTAGACCAAGTGCGTATCGGCGCCCAGGCCATTGAATATGCTGGCGAATTCGACGGCGATATAGCCACCGCCCAGGACCAGGAAACGCTTGGGGAAGTCGTCGAGGTCGAATACCTGGTTGGAGTTGACGGTATATTCGCTGCCCTCGAACTGTGGCATCCACGGCCAGCCGCCGACCGCGACCAGGATCTTCTCCGCCGTGATGCGCTCGCCATTGACCTCGACCGCGTGGGCGTCGACGACCTTGGCCCGGCCATTGATCAGCGTGACGCCGGCTCCGTCCAGCAGGCGGTTGTAGATGCCGTTGAGACGCTTGATCTCCTCGATCTTGTTATCGCGCAGCGTGGCCCAATCGAAACTTGGCGCCTGCGGTATGGTCCAGCCGAAACCGCTGCTGTCTTCGAAGGCATCGTGAAAATGTGCCGCGTAGGAGTACAGCTTCTTCGGCACGCAGCCGACGTTGACACAGGTACCGCCAAGATAGCGATCTTCGGCAACGGCCACTTTGACGCCCGTCGCTGCAGCCGTCCGTGCGGCACGCACGCCGCCGGAACCGGCCCCTATCACGAAAAGATCGTAATCGTAATTCGCCACAGTGAAACTCCTTGAGACATGATGCGGGGATGATACCAGCCTCGATCCGGTGTCGGAAAAGTCCGTGACTATCGAGACGATATAAAAAAAGCTTTGCAAGGCGTGACGTTGGCGATCGGGCTGTCTGGTGGTGCGACTTCGAAAATATCGCCGGATGGCCTAGAATCGTTCTCTTGACGGCGACACAAGACGTTCGCCAGCCACGTACTCAGGTTACTGTCATGAGCGATATCCAGACTCTTCTCGAACAGAATCGGCGCTGGGCCGACGGTGTGCAGCAGCGCTCTCCGAACTTCTTCGCGGAGCTTTCCCAGCAGCAGAACCCCGACTACCTCTGGATCGGATGCTCGGATAGTCGCGTACCTGCCAACCAGATCGTCGACCTGCCACCCGGTGAGGTTTTCGTTCACCGTAACGTTGCCAATCTGATCTATCACAACGACATGAACGCATTGTCGGTGGTTCAGTTCGCCGTCGACGTGCTTAAGGTCAAGCACATCATGGTTGTCGGACACTACGGCTGTGGCGGGGTCCGGGCTGCGATCACCGGCGGTGAGCACGGCATCGTCGACTACTGGCTCAACAGCATCAGCGAGCTCTACCAGCAGTACCGGCCGACACTCGAGTCGCTCCCGCTGGACGAGCAGGTCGACCGCATGTGCGAACACAACGTCCGCCTCCAGGTCGCCAACCTGTGCCGTACCAAGATCATCCAGCGTGCCTGGGAGCGGAAGCAGCCGCTGTCGGTACATGGTTGGGTCTATGGCCTCACGGATGGTCGTGTCAATGACCTGGGCTGCACCGTGTCTCGCGCCGATCAGATGGGCGGTATCCGTATTCTGCCGACCTTCTCAGCTCAGGAGTGAACGCCAGCCAGCAGGACTGCGTCATCCAGAGCCAAGGTATTTCGTGAGTCGGGCGATTCACTAAGTGAATGGCGCGGTTCGAGATTTCGATTGGGTCCGTCGGTCATCCGTAGGTAAAGTGGATGACACGACGGATCTGCCGGGCATTTTCGATCTAGCCCGTCGCCAATGATCCATGCAGCACGCATTCATAACGGCACTCACTGACGATATTCCCGACGTCATGACGTGATTTTATAACAACATCGGACCCGCAATGCGTCTCACGACGATCCTGCTCGGCTTTCTGATGGGAAGCCTGTCTCTGCTGCCGTTGACCGGCGCGGCCATGGCCGACGACAAGGGCACCCTGCTCAAAGTGGCCTACGACACCGATCCGGTGTCGCTGGACATTCACGAGCAGCTTTCCATCGGCATGCTCCAGCTGTCCCACCTGGCCTTCGACCCGCTGGTCCGCTGGAACCGGGATCTTCAGTTCGAGCCTCGGCTGGCCACGGATTGGGAACGACTCGACGACACGACCATGCGATTGCACCTGCGTCACGGCGTCACCTTCCACAGCGGTAACGCCTTCACGGCCAGGGATGTCGTATGGACGGTGCAGCGCCTCAAGCGAAGCCCGGATTTCAGAGCCATTTTCGATCCCATCGAGCGAGCCCAAGCGGTCGACGACTTTACCGTCGACCTGCAGACGCGTCAGCCCTATCCGCTGCTGCTTAACCTCGCAACCTATATCTTTCCGATGGACAGCCAGTTCTATACCGGCACTTCGGCCAAGGGGCAGGACAAGAGCGAGATCGTCAAGAACGGCAATTCGTTTGCCTCGAACCACCTGTCGGGCACCGGTCCTTTCGAGATCGTGTCGTGCCGGCCGGGCGCCCGGATCGAGTTCAAGCGCTATCCGGATTACTGGGACGGCGATTCACCCGGCAATGTCGATCGTCTGGTCATGACGCCGATTGCGGAGGATGCCACGCGCGTCGCCGCCCTGCTCGCCGGTGATGTCGATTTCATCTCGCCCGTGCCCTTCAATGCCGTGCAGCGATTGCATCACGCGGATGGCGTCAAGCTGGTCACCGTTCCCGGTACGCGTATCACCATGCTGCAGCTCAACGAGCAGCGGGTACCGGCGTTTCGCGATGCGCGCGTGCGGCGCGCCTTTGCCTATGCGGTCAATCAGACGGCCATTGCCGAGCGCTTGCTGAAAGGCTTTGCGACACCCGCGGCGCAGATGTCGCCCAAGGGTTACGCTGGGCACGTATCGGCGCTGACGCCACGCTACGACCTCGCCAGGGCCCGCGAACTGATGCGTGAGGCCGGCTATGGCGAAGGATTCTCGGTCACCCTGATGGCACCCAACAACCGCTACGTAAACGATGCCCAGACCGCTCAGGTAGCGCTGGCGATTGCCGCCATGCTGGCCAAGATCAACGTCACCGTCGAATTCGAGACGCTACCCAAGAATCAGTATTGGGTCGAATACGATAACCGTGCCGCCGACATGATGATGATGGGCTGGTATTCCGATACCGGCGATTCCGCCAATTTCTTCGAGTACCTGACCTTCTGTCCCGATCCGAATACGGGCGCCGGGCGTTACAACGCCAGCGAGTACTGCAACCCGCAGATCGACGCGCTGGTCGACCGGGCCAACCTCACAACCCAGCCGGACGCTCGCGCCCAGTTGCTGAGGCAGGCCGAGCAGGCGATCCATGACGATGCTCCGTTCATTCCCCTTTACTGGCAGAATCTCGCCTGGGCGGCGGCCGATCATATCGATATCGCGCCCGTGTTGAACGTCATGAACATGCCTTATCTGGGCGACGTGGTCGTGCAATCTCGATGATCCTGTTTCTGATTCGGCGGCTGTGCCAGGCAATTCTGGTGATGTTCATCATCAGCGTGATCGGCTTCGCTATTCAGGGCGGACTGGGCGACCCCGTGCAGCAGAGGCTCGGGCCAGCGGCCACCGAGGCAGAAGCCACGACACTGCGCCACTCGCTTGGCCTCGACGACCCGCTGTGGGTGCAATACCTGGCTTTCGCGAATGATGCCTTGCACCTGGATTTCGGCCACTCCTACTTCTTCCACGAACCCGCGCTCAGCGTGATCGCTCGCTATTTGCCGGCGACCCTCGAACTGGTGGCGGCCAGTGCCGTACTGACACTCCTGCTATCCGTGCCGATGGGCGTTTTCTGCGCGATTCGGCCACGCAGCTGGTTGTCGCAGACCCTGATGGGGCTATCGGTGATCGGTATCTCCGTGCCGGTCTTTCTGACCGCCATGGTGCTGATCCAGGTCTTCTCGATCGGCATCCAGGTAACGCTGTTTCCCGCGGACACCGGCTGGGGCCACTGGCTCAACCAGCTTTTCTCCATCGACGGCGGCATGCCTGCCTATGGGCGTGGCAATCCCGTCCACGTTCTGGGGGTCTGGTACACCAATTTCGCCTCGCTGCAGGGCATTCTCTATCTGTTACTCCCGGCCTTCTCGCTGGCGCTGGTCATGCTGCCGCTGTTCATCCGCCTGATTCATGCCCAGATGCTGGAGGTGCTGGAGTCGGACTATGTGAAATACGCCAGAGCCAGAGGGCTGCGGCCATCGCGAATCTATTTTCTGCATGCGCTGAAGAACACGCTGCTGCCGGTAGTGACGCTGGGCGGGGTACAGATCGGCACGCTGGTGGCCTATACCCTGCTGACGGAGACCGTCTTCCAGTGGCCAGGAGCAGGCTTGATGTTTCTCGATGCCATCGAGCGCGCCGACATGCCACTGATCGTGGCCTACCTGATGGTGGTCGGCCTGCTTTTCGTGGTGATCAATACTCTCGTCGATCTGCTGTATCGGCTGCTGAACCCGCGGATCACGTTGAGCGGGAGGACCGCATGAGTCTCGAAACCCGCTCATCGGCAACCGTCTGGCGTCGCTTCCGCGGCTCCCGTTTCCTTTACCGGTTGCAGCGAAACCGTCGCGCTCAGGTCTGCCTGGCACTGTTCGTGCTGATCATGGCAAGCGTACTGCTAGCCCCCTGGATCGCGCCCAGCAACCCTTACGATCTCGCACAAATCAGCCTGCTGGATTCCGAATTGCCACCGTTCTGGATCGCGGGCAGTGAACCTGTCCATCTGCTGGGCACCGACGCGCAGGGCCGGGATCTGCTCTCGAGCATCCTTTACGGTGCACGCGTGTCGGTTGCGATCGGTTTCGGCGCGGTGCTGCTGCAATCCGTGCTGGGCACGGCGCTGGGGCTGCTCGCGGGTTATCGGGGAGGCCTCGTCGATGCGTTACTGATGCGGCTGGCCGATATCCAGCTGTCGTTCTCGACCTTGATGATGGCGATTATCATCGGTGCCGTGGTCAAGGCAGCATTCGGCGGTGCGTTCTATGGCGATTACGGCGTCGTGATTCTGATACTGATCATCGGCCTGAGCGAATGGCCCCAGTACGCTCGTACCGTCAGGGCGAACGTACTGGCGGAGAAACAGAAAGACTATGTCGACGCTGCTCGCGTGTTGGGCTTCCCGAGTTGCCGCATCATGTGGCGACACATTCTGCCCAACACCCTGTCCCCGATTTTCGTGCTCTCCACCGTCCAGGTCGCCAACGCCATCATGGCCGAAGCGGCGCTGTCGTTTCTGGGTCTGGGAATGCCGGAGACCGAACCGTCGTTGGGCTCGCTGATCAAGTCGGGATTCGACTACCTGCAGTCCGGTTCCTGGTGGATCACGCTGTTGCCGGGGTTGTTTCTGGTGACGCTGGTCCTGGTCATCAACCTGCTGGGGGATTGGTTGCGCGATACGATGAATCCTCGTCTTCACAAGGGATAACGCCATGGCGCTGCTGGAGGTCGATCGCCTCGATGTCCGTTTCCCGCTGCGGCACGGCGAGATCCGCGCGGTGCGTGACGTGAGTTTCGCACTCGAACGTGGCGAGCGGCTGGGTATCGTGGGCGAGTCCGGCGCCGGCAAGTCGGTGCTCGCCTTCAGCCTGCTGAAACTGCTTTCGCGACCGGGATACATCGCCGGCGGCCGCGTTCGGTTCGAAGGACGTGAACTGACGACGCTTTCGGATCGTCAGCTGCGCAGGATCCGGGGCAACCGTGTGGCGATGATCTTTCAGGATCCGCTGACGACGCTCAATCCGGCCCTGACCATCGGTCGGCAGATGATCGAGAGTCTCAAGGCCCACCGCCGGATCTCCGGGCGCCGCGCACGGGCCATCGCGCTGCACAAGCTGCGCCAGGTGCAGGTGTCCTCCCCCGAGCAGCGTTTCGAGCAGTATCCGCACCAGCTCTCCGGTGGGCTCTGTCAGCGCGTGGTCATTGCCATCGCGCTGTTGCTGGACCCAGACATCATCATTGCCGACGAGCCCACCACCGCTCTCGATGTCACCCTCCAGGCCGAGATCATCGCCCTGCTCTCGCAGCTATGCGACAAGCACAACGTCGGCCTGATCGTGATCTCCCATGATCTCGGCGTCATCGGCCAACTGACACAGCGCCTGCTGGTCATGTATGCCGGCCGTATCGTCGAGCAGGGGCCGACCCGGGAGATCATCAATGATGCCCAGCATCCCTATACGCAGGGATTGATCAATGCCCTGCCCCAGATGACGCTGCCCAGACAGCGCCTGGCGCAGATCCCCGGCAACATGCCGAGCCTTGCCCGGGTGCCGGATGGCTGCGCCTTTCACCCGCGATGCCGTTATCGTTTTACGTCCCGCGGGCGACTGCGGCAGGCATGCGTGGAACGGGTGCCCGAGGCCGTCTCCTCCGGCGGCAGCCAGGTTGCCTGCCACTGGGTTCAGGAGCTGATAATGACCGTGCCGATCGAGGAAGAAGCGACATGAACCTCGCCGATTCCCTGCAGACCCTGGGGCGCGCGGCCGATGTGTCCGCCCCGCTGGTCAGGGTTCGTGGCTTGCACAAGCGCTTCGCGCTGCATCCCGGCCGCCTGCTGCCGTGGCGGTTTGACAAGCGTCGACGCGGCTGGCACCGCCAACAGATTCATGCGGTCAACGGCGTCGACCTGGATATTCAGCGCGGCGATGCGCTCTGTGTGGTGGGGGAATCGGGATGTGGCAAATCGACCCTGGCACGCTTGATCATGGGCTTGCTGAAGGCCAACGACGGGGAAGTGTGTTACGACGGCCAGCGAGTCGACCGTCTCGACGCGAAGCAGTGGCGCCCTTTTCGTCGACGCATGCAGATGATCTTCCAGAACCCTCATTCGTCGTTGAATCCGCGTCTGACGATGCGCCAGACCCTCGAGGAGCCCATTCGTTTCCATCATCCCGACTGGCTGCGTTCGAAGGTTCGCCATCGGGCCGATGCGCTGATGGCCGACGTGGGTATCGATATCGGCTGGGGCGAGCGCTTCGCCCATGAGCTCTCCGGCGGGCAGCGGCAACGTATCGCCATCGCCAGGGCGCTCAGCGTGGATCCCGAATTCATCGTGGCCGACGAGCCCGTTTCCGCCCTGGACGTCTCGGTTCAGGCCCAGATCATGAATCTGCTGATGGACGCTCAGGCGGAACGTCGTTTGACCTACCTGTTCATCACCCATGATCTGGCGGTCGTCGAGCACTTCGCCACGCAAGTCGCGGTCATGTATCGGGGGACGATCTGCGAACTGGCGGATGCCGACACGCTCTTCGCGCACCCCCGGCACCCATATACCCGGGCGCTCTTGGCCGCGAGCCCTCGTCTGGAAGATAGCGATGCCGAGCCATTGCGTCTGAGTGACGACGCGCCACCCCCGATCGGGACGCCGCGCGGGTGCGTGTTCCGGGAGCGCTGTCCTCACGTCAACGCTCGCTGCCAGCGGGAGACGCCGACGGCGCTCGTTATCCGGGACGGCCAGCGGGTCGCGTGCCACGCCGTCCAGGAAGGACGCATTCCATGATCGCCTTCAATAGTCGCTCAACGGCGTATCGGGTAGGCTGGTTCGAGTCGGTTCTTTCGAGTCGGTTCTTTTTCGAGACAGTTTTTTCGAGACAGTTCTATGTCGATGAAGTGATTTGCCAACCCACCGTCCGGCGCATCGCAACCGCGTGATTTACGATAGAGAACACCATGGAACTACGTTGGCTGGAGGACTTCATCGTCCTGGCCGAAACGCGTCATTTTTCTCGTGCCGCCGCTCAACAGAACGTCACCCAACCGACCTTTTCGCGGCGCATCAAACTGCTCGAGGAGTCGATGAGCGCCACGCTGATCAATCGTCAGACGCTGCCACTCAGTCTGACCCCGGCCGGCGAAGAGTTCCTGATTCTGTGCAAGCAGATTACCGAGCGGGTGCGGGTCACGCGAGAGCGATTGCAGAACCTCGCCCGGGAGGACTCGCGTCGCGTCAAGCTGGCGGCGCCCCAGAGCCTGGTGACGCATTTCGTCCCTTCATGGCTGGAAACGAATGCCATCCAGTCGCAGGTCGAGCCCTATCTGCGTGCCACGAGCTGGCTGGTCGGGGAGTATTTCCAGGCGCTGGAACGTGGCGAGGTGGATCTGGCGCTGTGTTACTGGCCGGAAGGTCGTACGGCACTCGATATCGACCTCAGCGGCGTGCGCTACCTCGAGATCGGCGAGGAGCGGATGGTCCCCGTCTGCCTGGCCGATGTCGATGGCCAGCCGCGTTTCGCCCTGCCCGGCCACAAGCGGGAGCCGGTACCGCATATCGCCTATCATCCCAGCGGATTGATCGCCGCGGCGCTGCAGGCCCACTGGGGACGCTCACGCCAGGAAGTGCATCTGACCACGCTCAACGAGAACGTCCAGACATCCAACATTCGCGAACTGGTGCAGCAGGGTTACGGGCTTGGCTGGCTACCCTGGCGCACGGTTCGCCATCTTCTCGAAACTGGCGAACTGACACGTGCAGGCGATCGACGCTGGGACGTGCCACTATCGTTACGCCTCTATTTTCGGCAGGACAGTCGACATCCCACGCTACCGGGCCTGCTGACCCGACTCGCTGCCGCTCGATGATAAATCCAACGACAGGAAACGCCCATGACTCCTAGCAACGACACCGTCGAAATGCTTCAACGCGCCCATCTGGAACGCCTCCAGATGGCCTACGCCGATATTCTCGCTGCCCAACGGTTCGATGCCGTTCTGATCTACAGCGGCCATGCCGGCGTCCACTTTGCCGATGATCAGGAAGCCTCTTTCAAGAGCTACGGCCATTTCGTCCACTGGACCGGGGCCAGCCATCATCAGCACGACTGGCTGCTGATTCAGCCGGGCAGTTCGCCTCGCTGGTACTACTACGCGCCGGCGGATTTCTGGCACCTGGCCACACCGGCGCCGACGGGCGTATTGGCAGAAGTCATGACGCTACAGCCGCTGCGCGATACCGGCTGGCCGCCGGAAAGCGATATGACTGCCCGCCGCCTGGCCGTGATCGGTAATCTGGAAGCATCGTCGCTGCCGGCCGGGGCCGAGCTCAATCCGCCGGCGCTGTTGGCGGCGCTGGACGAATTGCGCATGTGCAAGGACGACTACGAGCGCCATTGCCTGTTCGTTGCCAACCAGTGGGCCCTGAAGGGCCACGATGCAGCCCGCAATGCCTTTGCCGCGGGCGCCAGCGAACTGGATATCCAGCTCGCCTATCTCGCGGCGACGCGCCAGCGGGAATCTCAGGTGCCTTACCAGAACATCATCGGCATCGATCACCACGCGGGCACCCTGCACTATCAACACTATGACGTGGAGGCACCCGGCACGCCGAAGTCGCTGCTGGTCGACGCCGGCCATTCCCACGCTGGCTACGCGGCGGATATCACCCGCACCTGGGCTTCCGTTCACGCCGACCCGCTGTTCGAGCGACTCATCCAGGGTGTCACCGACTACCAGCAGCGTCTGATTTCGCGGCTGGCTCCGGGACTGGATTTCGTCGAACTGCACCGGGAAATGCACCGCCATCTGGCCGAGCTGCTGGTCGAAACTCGACTGATCTCGATCAGCGCCGAAGCGGCCGTGGAGAGCGGTCTGACACGCGCCTTCTGTCCTCACGGGCTCGGCCATAGCCTGGGCATTCAGGTTCATGACGTGGGCGGCCGGCAGCGCGACGGACAGGGAACGCCGTTGCCGCCGCCGGCCGAGGATCCTGCTCTGCGCCTGACACGCACGCTTGACGTCGGCATGGTGGTTACCATAGAACCGGGTTTGTACGTGATTCCCATGTTGCTCGAGCCGTTTCGCCAGGGCGCGCAGCGTGAAGCAGTGGACTGGGCCGCCGTCGACCGGCTTCAGGATCACGGTGGCATCCGGATCGAGGATAACGTGATCGTCACGGCAGAGGGTCACGACAATCTGACCCAGGGCAGACCGATCGCCGAGGATTGAATCCATTCATGGCAAGCACGATCGTATCGGCTGATTTTCGCGCGCCGCCGGGGCTGCGCAACGCGCACGTCCAGACACTGCTGCCGCGGCTGCTGCCCGGCGGTTTCCTGGCGAAAGATACCGAGATCGTGAAACTGCCGGATGGCGATTTCGTCGAACTGGCCTGGGCCCGCCCGGCCCCGCCTCGCGACGACGCGCCGATCTTCCTGCTATTCCATGGTCTGGAGGGCTCCTTCGATTCGCCCTACGCCCGCGAGCTGCTCCATGCCGCGGCGCGAATGGGATGGCGCGCCGTGCTGATGCATTTTCGCGGCTGCGGACAAACGCCGAACCGGTTGCCGCGAGCCTATCATTCGGGGGATACCGCCGATGCCTACTGGGTCATCGGTCAGCTGGCACAGCGCTATCCCGAGGCACTCATGGTGGCAGCGGGAGTGTCTCTGGGTGCGAACATGCTGCTGAAACTGGTGGCCGAACAGGGTGGCGACGGTCTGCCGCTGGAGGGCGCCATCGCGATCAACGCCCCGCTGGATCTCGCCGCGAGTGCCGATGCGCTCAATCAAGGGTTCTCACGGCTCTATCAGCGCTATCTGCTGCGCCAACTCAAGCGCAAGGTTCTGACCCGACTGCGGACGACCCCGTTGCCGTTGACGATCAGCGCGCAGCAGATTCGACAGTTGGACAGCTTCTGGGCCTACGACAACGAGGTCACCGCCCCGCTGCACGGCTTTCACTCTGCCAGCGATTACTATCGACGAGCC
Organism: Salinicola sp. 4072; assembly: GCF_036663415.1. NCBI lineage: Bacteria > Pseudomonadati > Pseudomonadota > Gammaproteobacteria > Oceanospirillales > Halomonadaceae > Salinicola > Salinicola sp. 4072. The sequence goes on from NZ_JAXOVV010000013.1 coordinate 18,104, forward strand.
TCGGCGGGGCCGTTACTGGGGGAAATCGAGTTGCCGACGCTGATTCTGCATGCGGACGACGACCCGTTCATGCCGCCGGATCTGTTCGCCCGCCTGCCGGCACCCTCGCCGTCGGTGCGGGTGGAAATTGCCCGCCACGGCGGCCACGTCGGGTACGTGGAAAGACGCGGCGGGCGGCTGGGGTCCTGGCTGACCCGACGCATCGAAGCGCAGCTGCAGCAGTGGGCGCCGCGCAAGCTAAGCCAGACGGCTCCCTCCCCTCTGCTCGATCACTGAACCGATCGTAAGCCAGGCAGCGAAGAGAGCCGCAGACTCAAGCGATGCCTGATCGGCGATCAGGCCGGTAGCGGACAGGTGACGCCTGTCCCCTTCAAACCACAGTAGCCATTGGGATTCTTGGCGAGATACTGCTGGTGATACTCTTCGGCGTAGTAGAACGTATCCAGCGGACGGATCTCGGTGGTGATCTCCCCCAGGCCTTGGGCTTGCAGCGCCGTCTGATACTCGTCCCGGCTCCGCTCGGCCACCGCTTGCTGCTTCTCGTTGGTGGTATAGATCGTCGAACGATATTGCGTGCCCAGGTCGTTGCCCTGCCGCATTCCCTGGGTCGGATCATGAGCTTCCCAGAAGGCGCCCAGCAGCGACTCGAGCGTGACACGGCCCGGATCGTAGACGACCAGCACGACTTCGGCATGGCCCGTCCTGCCGGTACAGGTCTCTTCATAGGTCGGATTCGGCGTGATGCCGCCGGCATAGCCCACGGCAGTGACGACGACGCCATCCAGTTCCCAGAACAGCCGCTCCGCCCCCCAGAAGCACCCCAGCCCCAATACGATCTGCTCGGTGCCGGCCGGGAAAGGCGGTTGCATCGCAGCGCCATTGATCAGGTGTTCACCGCTGATCTGAATGGGCGTATCGCGGCCCGGGAGTGCTGTCTCCGCAGTCGGTAGCGATTCGGAACGTCGTTGAAACATGGCTTACCTCCGGATGATCGAAGAGGCGCCCGGCATTGCCGGACGCCGATAATGTCGGGCGAGCCCCTTGGATGAGCGTCTCAGGTATCGCTGGCGCGGCCCAGGCTGAAGGTGTAGATCAGATCGACGGCCTGCGCGGCGCCGGAAACGGCCTGCAGATAGAGATTCTGAATCAGGCGATAACGCAGGGTCAGCTCGGCGATGGGAGAGAATATGCCGACGCCGTAGCTCACCTTCAAGTCGTCGAAGACATAACCGCTGACCACCACCTGACTGTCGTCGCCCGACCCCGACGCATCGAGACTCAGATCCTGCACGCCGAACGCCTGGCCGACCTGTCCTACGGCACTGCCGGTCTGCGACAGCGAGAGCCCGATCAACGCCGCGGTCAAGGCGTCGTCGCCGCTGCCGGAATCCTCGGGCGCTCGGCCCCGAAGAATATAGGACAGGGCGCGGCTCTCCGTCATGGCGGGTTCGGAGAAGATCGTCAGACGCGGTGACGAAGCCGAGCCGGTTACCCGCAAGCCGGCGATTACGTCGTCTTCGGTGGTATCCGGATTGCGGATGGCCTCGAACTGCAGACTCGGCTGGGACGCCGGCCCGCTGAACAATACCTGCCCCTGGCGAATGATCAGATCCTGCCCGAACGAGGTGTAGGTGCCGTCGACCAGATTGACGTCGCCATAAAGCTGGACCGGACCGGTGCCCTGACGCACCTGCAGCTCGCCGGTGAGCCCGGCTTCGAGACCGTAGGCCTCCAACTGCATGTCCGGCCCGAGATGCAGGTTGACGCGGACATCGAGCTGCATCCCCGCATCGGCCAGGGCCTGAGCCGTACCGGCGCCCTCTTCGTTTTGCCGGGCCGCAGCTGCGGCCTGCTGCTGGCGATCCTCCTCCTCGGTAATGATGACCGCATCGCTGCTGGGCGCCTGCGCCGACGAAGGAATCTGGCCAATCTCCAGACGCGCCCAGGGGACGCTGACATCGCCGCGAACCTGAAGCCGCTGCGGCATCGCCTGAATCTGCAGATCCGGGGCAACCCTCAGGCGGCCGTAGGCCGGCATCGCTACCATCAGCGGTGCTTCGGTGCCGTCGATGTCGACGTTGGCTTGCCAGTTGGCCGGATCCTGCCAGTTGGCATTCCCCGAGAGATCGAGCCGGCCCTCGTCGCTCTGCACGAAGCCCTGCAGCGTCGACGACTGGCCTTGCAGGGCCAGTGACAGCTGGGCGTCGGTGATCGCGACCGGCGATACGCCGCCCTTGACCTGGATGCCATCGATGGTGATATCGCCATTCAGCGCCGGCATGGCAAGCGTGCCGCCTAGCGCGACATCACCATTGATGGCGCCTTCCAACTGGTCGATTCCCGCCACCAGTGGTCGGTAGGGGCTGAAACGGAGATCGCTCATCTGCAGACGCCCTTCCAGCGTGCCGTCGCCCGCGGGATCGTCGATCCGAGCCTGCAGCCGAATCCGGCCCGCGTCTTCCAGTTGCAGATCGAGCTGGGTCCGGGCCCGCTGCTGATCGGCATCCAGCGACAGCGATATCGTCGCCGCCGGCACCTGCCACGGCGCGCCTCGTGCATCGACGCCGCTGACCGTCACGTCACTGTCGATATCGGCGTCGGCGGCCCAGGCCTGACCACCTCGCGACCAGCTGGCGACGATATCACCGTTGGTCTGGCCCTCGACCTGCCACTCTTCGGGCATGAAATCGTTGAGCAGCGCCATGGGAAGATCGTCAATCGACAGCGCGGCTCGCCCTTGAGCTGCCGAGGCATTCATGCGCTCGGTCAGACAGAGCGCGCCGCCCTGCTGCCGGTCGAGGCAGAACGGGGAAATCGTCGCACTGGAATCAGCGAGATTGGCCGTAAAGTCCAGGGAATCGCGAAGTGCGATATCACCATAGTCGGTCGAGGCGGACAATCTCGAGAACGCGCCCTGATAATGCTGGAAAGCGCTATCGAGGCCGCCTTGAAGGCGGATGGACGCCTGCGAAACCGGAAGGCCCTCGCCACCGCTTACATCGAGCGACAGCTGATGCCGGGACAGTCGCCCGGCGAGATCGAGCTCGACGGATCGAATCTGCTGTCCCGCCGTCTGAATGCCGCTCGCTGTCAGATCCACGTCGAACTGCGGATCCTGCGTTCCCGTGGAGTCAGCTTTCAGTGCCAGTTGGTCGAGCCGGTTCTCGGCATAGCCGACATCGCGACCCCGAAGATCGACCGCGATCTGCGGGCGGTCCAGCGTCCCGCGGCCCTGGAACTGGCCGCTCAGTGCGCCAGAGAGATCCGGCAGGATCGTGCCCAGCGCGGGCGCATCGATATGCCCCTCGATGTCGAGATTCCGGTCGACTCGCCCGCTGGCGGTGATCCGATTATCGCCCTGGCGCAAATCGAGCTCGCGGATATTCCACTGCATCTCGCTGTTGCCATCGACCTGCGCATGCAAACTGAGAGCCCGCTGCTGAAGCCGACCGTCGATCGCCAGCCGAGGTAGCGCGAGCTGCCAGCCGCCGTCGTCGCGCATCGCGAAAGCCGCCTGAGTCTGGCCATTCAGTTGCCCGGTTATGGTCTGTGAAAAAGCGCCCAGCGGCAGCTGCTGGAAATCCAGATGCACGCTGGCGGACAGTGCCGGCGCCCAGCGCACCGTACCCTGGCTTTCGAGCTTGCCTCCCTGGCTTGCCACCTGCATCGGCTGCCAGGCGAAATGGTCGAGATCGCCTTTGCCAGCGAGTTTCAGCGTGGCGGGCGGCAACCCGGCGCCCTGTCCGGCGAGGTCGAGATCGGCGCGATAGTTCGCCAGCGTGCCATCGACGTTCAGCGCCAGGTGGTCGAGCTGATATTGCGGCGCCGTCTGCTCGATGGCCTGCACGTCTTGCAGTTCGCGGGCCGCGAGGATGGCGGCCTCATCGAGGCCATCGTCCAGGTCGGTGAAAGGCGCGAATGGGCGCGATGCCAGCGGCCAACGCAGCCGATCCGCATTGAGGTTCACGGAGAACGGCAGCCCCGGTTCGAAGGCTTGAATCCGGGCATCTAGCGCTGCCTCGGCATTACCGGCCGTGCGCAGCTGGATATCCAGATCGTCGAGCGTGCCCTTGGCATCGAGTGTCATCGTCTGGCCGTAGACCGGCGCGCGGGTCACCCGTCCCTGTAACGACAGGACAAGCGGAATATCCCCCTCGAGCTCGGCACTGGCGGTAAGCTCGGCATGGCCATCCGGTGCATCCAGCATCAGCCGCTGGATCTCGATCCTGCGATCGACGGCGGAGAAAGAGAGCGCCAGTCGGTTCAACCGTTGCGGACTCGGGCCTTCGAGGCTGACGTCGCTGATCGTCACGCTCGGTGCTTCGATCTCCAGCGGCAACTGGAGACCGGGCAACTGCTCGCGAAGCGCTGCGAGACTCTGCTCGATCCGTTCGACGCGGGCGTCGGTCCGGTCGGGGTCTGCCTCGGCAACGTTGGCGGCAGCGGCCAGCGTCAGCGGCGTCAATGCCATCGTCACGGGGTTGTCGGGAAGCGTGTCGGGAAGCGCTGCCGGCGGCGTGTCGGTGATCGAGGCCGGTGGCGCGTCGGTGATCGAGGTCGATGACATCGTCGCGGTGTCGCCGACAGCATTGATGGCGACCGAGGCGTCGATGGCATCCGGACTCAGAACGCCGGTGCCGAGATCGGGCATGGCGAGCGTCTGGCCCGGACTCTCGGGCAGTCGAATACGCGTCTGTTCGAGCGACGTCGGTAACAGTTTCAGATGGTTGCCGGACATTTCGGCGCCCGTCTGGAAGTGCTGCCAATGGATATTGGTGCCATCGACCAGCCGAATGCCGACGTCATCCAGACGAACCTGGCGAATCTCGATAGGCAGCGGAACGGCAATCGACGGCATGCCGCCGCTCTCTTCCGCTACGGGCGCCGGTGGAGACTGGGAATCGCTCTTGCCCAGCCGAACATGGGCACCGGTGACGCTCAGATCGTCGAGACACACGCGGCCCTTGAGCAGGCAGTCGTCGGCCCAGGCAAGATGAAAACTGTCCACGGCGATATCCAACGTCCCGGCCGACAGGCGTAGCCCCTCGATGGTCAGCTCATCGAGCGGTGCACCCTCGAAACGTTGCGCCTCGACCCAGCCGCGCGACTGGGCCTGCTCGAACAGCCATTGGCTACCCCAGGGCGACAGGCTCAACCCGGCGAGCGTCAGGATCAGGCCCAGCAGCCACAGGACCAGGAACAGCAGCAGCCGAATCAGAATTCCGGTCCGATGGAGAAATGGAGACGCCAAGAGTCCTCCTCGTCGTCAAACGGATGGGCGATATCGAAACGGATCGGCCCGACGGGTGATATCCAGCGTACGCCGACGCCAGCGCCGGTCTTGAGTTCGTCCGGCCACCATTCGTCGAACGCGTTGCCCGTATCGACGAACGTGGCGCTCCAGAAGTTGCCGGTCAGGTGGCGTTGATACTCGATGCTGCTGGTCAGCATGTGCTGACCACCGAGAAGCTCGCCGTCCTCGTTTTCGGGCGAAAGACTCTCGTAGGAGTATCCGCGGATACTCTGGTCGCCCCCGGCGAAGAAGCGCAGCGATGGCGGGATCTTGTCGAAGGTATTGGTGGCCATGGCGCCACCACCGATACGGCCGACGAAACGGTTCTCGCTGCCGAGCATTCTCACCCACTGGGAATCGAAGGTGGTCCGCACGAAACGAGCATCCGATCCCCAGGCCGGGTCCGACCATTCCAGTGTCAACTGCTGCCTGTCGCCCCAGCTCGGGAAGGTCTGGTTGCGCTTGCGGGTGCGCGACCAGCTGATGCCGGGATAGAGCAGCAGTACGGCATCGTCCTGGTCGGCCTGGGTAAAGTCCTCGTAGGTGGTCTGCCAGTAGAGATCCTGCGCCCAACCATTGGAGAATTCCCAGTGTCTCGCCATCTGGACCGAACTCTCGAAGCTCTTGGTGTCCTCGTTATCGATGTTCTTGAGGCCGTAGCGAACGCGATAACTGTCTCTCAGCGGGTTCTCGAGCGGAATCGTATATTCTCCCGAGAAGCGCTGTTCGGGCGCGGACAGATACAGCGAGTTGGTCAGACTGTGGCCATAGCGATTGAGCCAGGGCATGGTCCAGGAAAACTGCGTGCGCGGCCCCACGTCGGTAGCATAACCCACGCCGACCTCGAACTGATGGCGATCTGCCGGGGTCAGCTCCACATCGACAGGCACGACCATGGGTCGGCCGACCATGGGTCGGCTATCGGTTATTTCCCTGGCGACGTTCAAGCCCGGCCCGCCCAGCACCGAATCGGGATCGGCGGTCGTGTCACGGCCGGTCGCCTCGCGCCACCACTGGCTGGGGGCCGCGGGAGACAACTCTTCGTTGACGCGCGGTCGCACTGCCACGCCACTGAACCAGTTGGTCTTCCCCAGATTCTGATTGAGCGTGGCCAGATCGCCGGCGAGATAGGGCTCTCCCGGCTCGAACGGGACCATGTTCTTCAAGCGGTGCTGCTGGATCTGACTGCCTCGAAAGTGGACATGCCCAAATCGGTAGCGTTGGCCGCTGTCGAAGTCGAGAAGGATGCGGGCGCTGCTTTCCCAGGGGCGCACTTCGATACGCTGCTGACGAAAGCGTGAATTGAAATAGCCTCGCTCCAGGGCCAGCGTCGACAGTCTGCCCTTGAAGCCGTCATAGCGGGAATGCAACAACGGGTCGCCGACCTTGAGCGGGTTCGACTGCATCGCGTTCTCGAACGCCTCGTCCTCCCTGGCATCACCGTCGAGGGAGACGTCGACCTGCGTGATTTCGGTACGCTTGCCTGGATCGATATCGATGACGACACGCTCGTTATCCTCGTCGGGATAGCGAGTGGCGAGTTCGGCGTTGTAGTAACCGAATGCCTGAAGGGCCTGCTCCGCCCGGTTTCTCACTACGCCGTCGAGGCGTTCGCGAGTAGATTGGCTGTCGGCTTCGAGCTCGGAAAGCATATTGACGACATTGTCCGCAGGCGCCCCGCTCAATCCCTGCACGGTGACATCCAGCGCCCAGACTTGCCCCGCGGCAGGCAGCCCCAGGCAGATCAGTCCCATCCTCAAGACATTGATATGAGACGGGACCTTGACTTGAAACATCGACTCAACCTCCGCCGCGCTGTAGATCAGAGACGTTGGTGATCAGCGAGGCGACGCGTCGCGTCAGTTGGGCGCGACTGGCCTCGAGGGATCCCAGTCTTTCTTTGAGTTCGCGAATCTGAGAAGCGCTGACCCCGGCGGGTAGATTGTCGACGCGTGACTGCAAGGATTCGAGACTGGCATTGAGAGCGGTTTGCCCCTGCCGAAGTTCCGTCAGCGAGCTGCGAATCTGTTCGAGCTCGTCCGTGGACGGTGTCTCCTGCTGCGAGAGCGTATCGACCCGGCTTTCCAACGTCGCCAGCGTGGACTGCAGGTCCGTCAGCGCGGCTTGAGTATTCGAGCCTTCGATCTCTTCGAGCTGCTTCGAGAGCGCTTGCTGATCCTGACGCAGCGTATCGAGCGAGGCGACGAGCTGGTCCGATTGCGTCTGGCTGGCCTGCTCCAGCCGATCCAGAGCGTCGTTCACGGCGGTGATGCGCTCGTCCTGCTGCTGTTGACCGCCTTCGAGCGTGGTCAGCCTTGCCGATAGCGCGCCGCGTTCGTCCTCGCCAGTACTTTCCAGTGCCGTGAACGAGGATTGCAGCGTCGCGATCAAATCACGCAGGTCCTGGTCGGTGTGCTGGAGCGATTCGAGTTGCTGCGCGGTCTGGTCATTTTCGCCAGAATTCGCGACTCTGGTTTCCAGACTACCCACCGCCGCTCGGGTCGCCTCGAACTGATCGCGCAGCCGATCGAACTCGGCGCGCAGACTTTCCCCGGAAGCGTCCAATGTCGAACCGGTCGCATCCAGGCGCTGATTGAGCTTGGCGATCTGGGCATCCTGCGCCTGCAACCTCTGCCAGAGTTGCCAGCCTCCTGCCCCCGCCCCGGCGATCAACAGCAGGATGAGAAACCACAACGGCCACACCTTGGGCGCGCGCCGCCCGGGAGATCCCTGGTAATGGCGCGCGCCCGTTCGGGGTGTCGTCATGTCGCTGCGATCGGGAACGATGGTCGGGGGTGCGCGATGCTCGTCGGATTGTGATGGCATTGACGTCGTATACCTTGCCAATAGTGATGCTGTCGCTGATGGAAACGGGCGATGTGTTTGGCGTTCGCTGGTGCGGACACCGGAAATCGTCTCGCCGGCCACCTACTTTCGGCGTCATCGCGCCAGGGGAATCAGCGTCGGAAGCCGGCCTCGAACGGCCGAAGGATTACGTTACGTGAAAGCCGTTGCGAAGCCTAGGCTTGGCAACGCAGGGTTCGCATGATAACAGCCGCGGTGGAGATATAGGCATCGAATTGGGATCTCGGCTGGGTTCGCGGTAGCATGCCCGCGATCTGCCTCGCCCGTTTCGGCCCGTATCTGCCGCTAACCGTCTTCCAACCCTGTCGATGAGTACGATGTCCCACCTCGCGTCCCGATTCGAATTACCTGCACTTCCGTTCGAGCGCCATTCGCTGGAGCCCGAAGTGTCCAGAGCCCAGGTCGACCTGCTCTATAGCCATCACCATCGCCGTCACATCGACGCCCTCAATGCGCGACAGTCGCCAGATGACAATCTCTCCCTGGCCGCGCTGGCGAACACGGGGGACGAAACCGTGCGCCATCATGCCCAGGAAGCCTGGAACCTGGTGTTCTTCTGGCACGGACTGAGCGCGCGTGGCGTGGAAGTACCCGGGGCACTGGCCCGTCGGATCGATACCGCTTTCGGCGGCGTGGGGGCACTGCAATATCAGTGGCGAGCCCGGATCGACGCGAGCGAGGCCGGGTGGTCGTGGCTGGTGATCGATGCCGAAAACACGTTGCAACTGACGACATCGGCGCCGGGGCGTTTTCCCGTCGGAACGATCCCGTTATTGGCGATCACGCTGGCCGAAGATGCCTACCGAATCGACCATCGAGGTCTGCGAGGAGAGTATTTCGATGCGCTATGGCCGCATTTGAACTGGGAGTACGCGCAACTCAACAGCGAAGTGGCTGAATGAGCGCTGGCCGGACTGGCCAGCGCGGGTTTGAAGGATGCTGCTGACGGGAACCTAGGCCCGCCGCCCGATACCGCGGTAAACGAATCCCCGCGAGGCGACATAGGCCGGATCGTAGATATTGCGACCATCCAGGATCAGCGGCGTGTTGAGCGCCTGCAGCAGGCGTCGCCAGTCCGGGTTCCAGTAACACTTCCACTCGGTCACCAGCATCAGGGCATCGGCGCCTTCGCAGGCGCTGTAGAAGTCGCCTTCGCACAACTCCAACTGCGGGTGATCGGGGTAGAGCTGACCCAGCGCATGCAACGCTGCCGGGTCGTGCACCTTGACCGTGACACCCTGCGCCCACAGCGCTTCCAGCAGCGTCAGCACGGGAGCATGATCGATCCGAGCGGTGCCCGGCTTGAACGCCGCCCCCCAGATAGTGACGGTACGACCTTCGAGTTCGCCCTTGAAATGGTTCCAGAGCTTGCGGAACAGCGTCTCTTTCTTGCTCTCGTTGATGTCGAGGACATGTTCGAGCAAGTGGGACTCACGCCCCGTCGAGTGCTGGACATCGGCCAGACGCATCAGATCGCGAGAGAAGTTGGGGCCACCAAAGCCGCAGCCGGGGTAGAGATATTCGAAACCGATACGCGTATCGGCCCCCATCCCCTGGCGCACGTATTCGACATCCACTTCGAGCGAGTCGGCCAGACCGGCCAGCTCGTTCATGAAGCTGATACGCGTGGCCAGCATGCCGTTGATGGCGAGCTTGGTCAGTTCCGCGGCACGACGAGGCATCAACTGGAACACTTCGTGACGCCGATTGAAGGCGCGCAGCAGTTCGCGAATCTGCTGGGTGCCCCACTCTTCTTCGCTACCCAGCAACCAGTGCGCCGGGCGCGTGAACGTCTCCCACGCGCGCCCTTCCTCGATACGGTCCGGCAGCGCGACGGCGACCTGCCCGGAGTGCCCCAGCAGTGCCTCGAGCTTCTCCGTCTGCCCTACGGGGAAGGTGGAATTGTTGACGACGACCAGGGGCGTGCTCTGGCGCCCCGGCACCTGCCTGACGTAACTCTCGGCGGCTTCGCGCTGATCCGGCGACAGGGCCAGCCAGTGGACGTCCGCATCGGTATCGGCCGGCACCTCTTCGACGATCACCAGCTGGCCGGAGTTCTGGCCGGCAAGGATCTGATCCTTGAGTCCCGGCTCGCTGATCACCCAATCGGCATTGGCCAGACTTTCCCAGGGGAAATCGGCATGCGGCATCCAGGTAACCTGATGCCCGACCGAGCATAATGCGGCTGCGGCAGTCGCCGCGGCCAGTTCGCTACCATGTACGACCACCCGCATCGATTCAGTCCTCGGCCGCGTATTGTTTGATCAATTGACGGAAGCCTTCACCCAGCGTCGGGTGCTTACGTCCCAGCGCCAGTGTCGCCTCGAGATAACCGAGCTGGCTGCCGCAATCATAGGTCTGGCCCTGCATGCGATAGGCGGCCGCGCCGCTTTTCTTGCGCAGCGTCTCGATGGCGTCGGTCAACTGGATTTCATTGCCCGCACCGGGCGGCGTTTCGGCCAGAATCGGGAAGATCTCGCCCGGCAACAGATAACGACCGATCACGGCCAGCGTCGACGGTGCCTCTTCGACCTTCGGCTTCTCGACCATGCCCGTCAACGGTGCGCTCTCGCCGGCAGCCGGCTCGTCGCCTTCCAGCGCCACGATACCGTACTTGTAGGTCAATTCCTTCGGTACGGTCTCGACCATGATCTGGGCCTTGCCGGTTTCGTCGAAGGCTTTGATCATGCCGGTGAGATCGTTGCTGGCCATGCCATCATCGTCGATGACGACGTCCGGCAACAGCACCGCGAACGGGTCGTTGCCAATGACCGGGCGCGCACAGAGGATGGCGTGACCCAGGCCGAGCGCTTCGGGTTGACGCACGCTAATGATATTGACGTCGTCCGGGATGATGTTGCGAAGCTCTTCGAGGAGTTCGTCCTTGCCCTTGGCTTCCAGCTGCGTCTCGAGCTCGAAATGCTTATCGAAATGGTTTTCGATGGCGCTCTTCGAAGAGTGCGTCACCAGCACGATCTCCTTGATGCCTGCCTTTACCGCCTCGGAGACGACATACTGGATCACCGGCTTGTCGACGATCGTGATCATCTCCTTGGGAATCGCCTTGGAGGCGGGCAGACAACGTGTGCCGAATCCGGCGACGGGCAGTACGGCCTTGCGAATCATTTTTGAGGTCCTTCCCTTCCTGGGTATGAAATCAGCGGTTTGTTGGCGTCCCGATATCGGATCCTTACTGCTAGCTTAGCGGGCAAGAAGCCGAAAGCACAGTCGCAGAATGGTGACAAAATCGTGCCGCCCTTTTACCAGCTGTTTTTGCTAACTTGGCATCCAGCCAAGCTACCGTCCATAGTAGAATATCGCAAAGCCACGCACCGCTGAACCGGCTTCGAGTCGCGGCAGCGGTCGATCGACCCATCCGACGGTGCGCCGACATCCCAGGGAAGGAAGACCTATTCATGACACCATCATCTGATAACGCCGCGCTTCACGACAACGTCGCCCTCCATGGCAACGTGGACCAGGCCGAGATCGCCAAGTTCGATGCGCTGGCCAGTCGCTGGTGGGATCGTGAGGGCGAGTTCAAGCCATTGCACGATATCAACCCGTTGCGTCTTGGCTTCATCGAATCGCACGTTTCACTGGCCGGCAAGCGGGTTCTCGACGTGGGCTGCGGTGGCGGCATTCTCAGCGAAGCCATGGCCATGCGTGGCGCTCGGGTCACGGGGATCGATCTGGGGGAAGCGCCGCTGTCGGTTGCCAGGCTGCACCAGATGGAGAGCGGTGTGGAAGTCGACTACCGTCACATCAGCGTGGAGGCGATGGCGGCTGAGCATGCCGGAGAATTCGATGTCGTGACCTGCCTCGAAATGCTCGAACACGTGCCCGATCCCGGTTCGGTCATCGAAGCCTGCGCCAGGCTGGTCAAGCCCGGCGGTCATCTGTTCTTCTCGACGATCAACCGCAACCCGAAGGCATACACCTTTGCGATCCTCGGCGCCGAATATGTGCTGGGCCTGCTGCCGCGCGGTACGCACGAATATCGCAAGTTCATCCGTCCATCGGAGCTGTCGAGCTGGTGCCGTCAACATGGCTTGCGGCTCCAGAACCAGACCGGTCTGACCTACAATCCCGTGTCACGGCGATACCGCCTGACCGCCCATGATGTCTCGGTCAACTACATGGTGCATGTGCGCCCCGAATGGACCGGAGAAGAGCGGACCGGCGGCGGCGGGCAATGAGGTCGAGTGTCTTGCCTCAAGCCTTGCTGTTCGATCTCGACGGCACCTTGATCGATACGGCACCCGACCTGGCCGAAGCCACCAATCGCCTCCGCGAACATCATGGCCTGGCGCGGTTGCCCTACGAGGTGATTCGCGCCCAGGTTTCCAACGGCGGTAGCGCGCTGGTGACACTTGCCCTCGAACTCGCCAGTGATCACCCGGAGCATGCCGTGGCCCGCCGATATCTGCTCGAGCGTTACGCGGAAGTCGTCGCCGACAATAGCCGCGTCTACCCGGGGCTGGAAGCCGTCATCGAGCGCTGGGAAGCCGGGAAGCGCGGCTGGGGCATCGTGACCAACAAGCCCAGGCTGTACGCGGAGCCGCTGGTCGAGGCGCTCGGATTGCGACCGGGCGTGCTCGTGTGCGCCGACGACCTGCCGGTCAGAAAGCCCGATCCCGAACCCCTGCTGTTCGCTGCCAGGCAGCTCGGCGTCGATGCAGGAAAGTGCTGGTATGTGGGAGATCACCGGCGCGACATGGAAGCGGCCGACCGCGCAGGCATGACCGCGGTGGCGGTCCGTTATGGCTATATCCCGGACGACGAGAATATCGATGACTGGCCGGCGGCGCGTTGGTTCGATACCTCCGAGTCGCTTGCTGAGACTCTCCTGGCTTCACTCGCGGAACGCTGAGCGAATCCAGGCAAGGCGGCGGGTCTAGTCGCCCGCCTCACGTCTTCGGCGGTTGGGCGTCGAAAGCCTGACCGCTGACTGACTCGCTGTCCGGCCCCATCAGCCAAAGGTAGGTCGGCATGATCTCTTCCGGCGTACGAAGCACCCGAGGGTCCTCATCCGGATAGGCCGATTGGCGCATGACCGTGCGTGTCGCGCCGGGATTGAGCGAATTGAAGCGGATGGCCGAGCCCTGATGCTCGTCGGCGAGAATCTGCATCAATCCTTCGGTGGCGAATTTCGAGGTCGAATAGGCGCCCCAGTTGGCGCGCCCGCGCCGCCCCACACTGGAAGAGGTGAATATGACGGACGCGCTGGCGGACTGTCCCAGCAGCGGCAGCAGAACTTGCGTCAAGCCTAGCGTGGCGGTGAAGTTGACCTGCATCACCTTCGCCCAGAGTTCCGGGTCGTAGGCGTCGACCGCCACCCTCTCCCCGAGAATGCTCGCGTTGTGGAGCAGACCATCGAGACGGCCGAACTCCTTCTCAAGCTTCGCGACGACCGCTCGATAATCCTGCGAGGTCGCGCTCTCCAGGTTGAGCGGAAATATTGCCGGTTGTGGTGCACCCATTGCCTCGATGGCGTCGTAAACCACTTCGAGACGACTGACGCTACGGCCGAGCAGTATGACCGTAGCCCCATGGCGCGCGTAGCTCATCGCTGCAGCCCGACCGATACCGGCACTGGCACCAGAGATCAACACGATCTTTCCGTCGAGCAACCCGTCAGGTGCCTGGTAATCGATATGACACGTCATAAGGATGTCCTGATCCGCGGAGCCGGAAACCAGGTGGCCGGATTCGATCAGCCACCCATCTGATTGAGAAAGTCTCCTGCCATCTGCGCGGCATTGCTGTCCGGGTAGTCACCGCGGACGCGCTCGAGCAACTGACGACTGCCGTCGGTGTCACCCTGTCGCGCTTTCAGCAAGCCCAACTTGTATAGCGCATCCGGCATCTTGTTGCTTTGCGGATAATCGCTGATGACAGTGTCGAACGCATCGGCGGCCTGATCGAGCTGGGATTGTGCGGAGTAAAGCTCGCCCAACCAGTAGTGCGCATTCGGTAGCAGGCTGGATTGCGGATAGTCACTGATGAACCCCTGGAACGCATCGATGGCCGAATCGAACTGGCGTGACTGCACCAGTTGAAACGCCGCCTGGTAGGCTTCGCGCCCATCTCCGCCACCGCTGCTCGCATTCGGCTTGCTGGACGAACGGTCATCCGCTGCTGCACCAGTTGCGCCATCGTCGGCCGGTACCGGACTGTCCGCGACATCGCTTGCGCTACTGCTGTCGACACTGCCGCTGTCGAGATCGGCGCCTTCCGAACCATTGCTGGTGTCGTTGTCACCAGCCCCCATCCCACCGCCGGAAATGCGGTCGTCGAGGTCCAGGTACTGTTGCTGGGTCTGCCGTTTGAGCTGGTCCAGCTGATAACGCAACTCTTCTACCTGACCACGAAGCTGCTGGATCTGCTGCTGATTGTCCTGCAACTGGTTGAGAATCGTCAGCGTTCCCCCGCCGCTCTGGCGAGCCTCCGTCTGACTATAGAAGCCATTCGATTGACCGGTAAGGTCATCGACGACTGGTTGCTGAGCCCATACGGACAGCGGGAGCACCAGGGCTCCCGCGCCGCACAGTCTTTTCAGACCGTGTTTCATGCTTCTCTCCGTCGGTACTTAGTACGAGAACACGACGCGACGGTTCTTGGCGTAAGCTTCTTCGGTGTGGCCCTGAACTGCCGGACGCTCTTCACCGTAGCTGACGATCTGGATCTGGGACGGAGATACGCCCTGAACGGTCAGGTAACGCTCGACAGCCTGTGCGCGGCGCTCGCCGAGGCCCAGGTTGTATTCGCGAGTACCACGTTCGTCGGCATAGCCCTGCAGAGTCACGTTGGTGTTCGGGTTGGCCATCATGTACTGGGCATGACTGCTCAGTACGGATTCGAATTCGGGGCGAATTTCTTCGCTGTCGAATGCGAAATAGATGGTGTCGACGCTAGGCATCTGCTCGCCGGCACCCATCTGGGAGCCCGAGGTGCCTTGGCCGGAGGTCATGCCCTGGCCAGACATGCTGCCAGAGGTGCCATCCATGTCCCCTTCCTGGGTGCCGCCACTGCTAGAACAGCCAGCCACTACGGCGAGTGAAAGCGCGACCGCTAACGTCTTGGCGTAGGTCTTGATTTGCATTGTCATCTCCTTGCTCGGATGTCGAATGACACAATGACTGTAGTCGTTTAGTTCAAAAACGGCGACCACGCGGGTTCGCGTACGTCACCCTGCGTCGAAGGCAGCCGGAAAGACGCGCGTCCGTCCGAAGAAACTGCCCCCAACACACCTTGCGCCCCTTGCTGGGTAGCGAAGATTATCATGGTGCCATTCGGTGCGACACTGGGCGATTCGTCCCACTGTGAATCAGTCAGAACCGTGACACGACTGGTGTCCATGTCCTGCTTCGCCACGTGATAACCGCTGTCGTCACGAGTGACCATGAAGAGAGTTTTGCCATCGGGCGAAAAGCGCCCGTCGGAGTTGTAGCCGCCGGTGAACGTCACCCGCTCCGCCTGTCCGCCACTGGCCGACATGCGATATAGCTGCGGCGCACCGCTGCGGTCGGAAGTAAAGATCAGGGATCGGCCATCCGGCGTCCAGTCCGGCTCCGTTTCGATGGCGGAGTTGTTGGTCAGGCGGGTCAGTTGGCGCGTTGCCAGATTCATCACGTAGATCTCGGGCTGACCATCCTTGGAGAGCGACATCGCCAGCTTGCGGCCGTCCGGCGACCAGGCCGGCGCGCCATTGATGCCGGGGAACGATGTCAGCCGCACGCGCTCGCCAGTGGAAGCATTCTGGACGTAGATAGCCGAGTTGCCGGATTCGAAGGAGACATAGGCGATCTTCTGGCCGTCGGGCGACCAGGCCGGCGAGAGTATCGGATCATCGGAAGAAAGAACCTGCTGCGCATTGTAACCATCGGCATCGGCCACATAAAGCGCATAGCGAGCGTTCTCGCCCGCCCCGCTGGCCGAGACATAGACGATCCGGGTCGAGAAGGCGCCGCGAATACCGGTGATCGCTTCGAAGATCTGATCGCTGATGTAATGCGCACTGGCACGCAGATTGCCGCTGGACGAGGTCACCGTCTCGCCCAGCATCCGCTTGCCGCCGAGAACGTCCATGAGCTCGTACTGAATGCGATATTGACCGCCCTGCGGCTCGATCTTGCCAACCACGAGGTAGCGGGCGTCGACACGTTTCCAATCGTCGTAGAAAACGTCTTCACTGCTGCTGGGCAGGGAAACGAGAGAGCTGCGGCTCAATGGCGAAAACTGGCCGCTGTGCTCCAGATCGTCGCTGACGATTTGCGCCACATCCTGTGGCAACCCGCCTTGACCACCGAACTCGAACGGCACGACAGCGATTGGCGTTGCCTGATCGCTACCGCGAGTGATTTCGATGGTCAGATTCTGTGCCTGGGCCGTAGTCGTCAGGCAAAGCATTGCCGTCAGCGCTAGCAGCCAACCGCTGGCCAGGGTTTTCCATCCTTGAGACATCCATCGTTTCATCACTGTATATCCCCGGGGGTGAATTTGAGATTGAAGTCACGGAACCGCCGCTGCAACCCCGCGTCAAGCTGCTGAAGCTCACGGAATGGCGCCGCGGCTTCCACGGCCTGCGTCGCCGAGCGATCGAAGCCGGGATTGCCGCTGCTGCGAGTGATGCTGGCTGCCAGCAACTCACCCGAAGGCCCCAGTCTTACACGTACCTGGGCTACCAAACCATTGTCCGCATTGGCCGGCAAGTGCCATCGGTCCTCGACGGCACGCTTGACCAGGTTGATGAAGCTGTTCGACGCCTGGTCGGATTGCTGGGCATTGGCGATCCGCTCCTGTTCGTTGGCAATCGAGTTGTTCAGCGCTTCGGCGGCGGCCTTCTTCGCGGCCGCTTCCGCGGCCTTTTTCTTTTCTGCCTCGGCTTTTGCCTTGGCTTCGGCCTTCGCCTTTTCCTCGGCCTGGCGTTTCTTCTCCGCCTCGGCTTTTGCCTTGGCTTCGGCTTTCGCCTTTTCCTCGGCCTGGCGTTTCTTCTCCGCCTCGGCTTTGGCTTCGGCTTCAGCTTTCGCCTTTTCCTCGGCCTGACGTTTCTTTTCCGCCTCGGCTTTCGCCTCGGCTTTCGCCTCGGCTTTCGCTTCGGCTTCAGCCTTCGCCTTTTCCTCAGCCTGGCGTTTCTTCTCCGCCTCGGCTTTTGCCGCCGCTTCAACCTGACGCTTCTTCTCTGCGTCCGCTCTCGCCCTGGCTTCCGCCTGGCGTTTCGCCTCGGCCGCCTGTTGCTGCTTTTCCGCCGCGGCGCGTTCGGCCGCCGCCTGCTCGGCTGCCTGCTGACGACGCTGGGCCGCCGCTTCGGCCTGTGCCGCTGCCGCTTGCCGTTCAGCCTCCTCGGCTTGAGCTTCTTCCTGCGCTTGCTGCTCGGCTGCCTGCCGGGCCGCTTCCTGCGCCTCCTGTTCGGCCGCCGCCTGGGCGGCTTCTTCGGCCTGGCGCTGTGCAGTACGCGCGCGCGCTTCCTGAGCGTACTGGGCCTGATCCGTTGCCGTCACGTCACTGACCAGTGTCGCCTGCACCACGGACGAAGAGCTCGGCGTGGGCTCGCTGTCCGGCAGGCGCAGCATCGTCATCAGTAGCGCCACCACGTGAACGGCGATCGCCAGGACGACGGGCAAGCCGTAACCCACACGGCGGTTTCGCTTCGCCATGCTGACTCCTTACCCTTTGCCACTCGAAGACGACTCGCCTTGCGGCGGCTCGGAAATCAATCCGACATTCGCCACACCTGCCATCTGCAGCGTACTCATCAGCGTCACGACCTGGCCATACGAGGCATTCTTGTCGCCTCGGACCATGACCGGCGTGTTGGGCTTGCGTTCGAGAATCGCCACCACCTGGTCGCCGACGGTCTGCAACGTAACTGGCTTGTCCTGCTCGCCCAGAGAAATGTAGTACTCACCCTGGCTGTCCACGGAGACGATGATCGGCTCCTGCTCCTCGGTGTCGATCGGCTCCGACGTGACCTGAGGCAGATCGACCTGCACCCCTTGGGTCAGCATTGGCGCGGTGATCATGAAGATCACCAGCAGTACCAGCATGACGTCGATGAACGGGACGACGTTGATTTCGCCCATCGGCTTGCGCCGATGATGGCGGCTATAGGGTCCACCCATGTCGAACCTCCGGCTCAGGCCGCCTGGTTGCCGCCGCGACCTTGCAGGTTACGGTGCAGGATCGAATGGAACTCCTCGGCGAAGTCTTCGTACTCGCCGAGCAGGCGGCTGGCAATGGATGACAGGCGGTTGTAGAAAATGACCGCCGGTATTGCCGCGAACAGCCCCATGGCCGTTGCAACCAGCGCTTCGGCAATCCACGGCGCCACGGTGGAGAGCGTGGCCTGCTGTGCCATCGAGAGACTCTGGAAGGAACCCATGATGCCCCAGACGGTGCCGAACAGGCCGATGTATGGGCTGGCCGATGCCACGGTCGCCAGCAGTGTCAGATTGGCGTTGAGGCTATCTTCTTCGCGTGACAGAGCCACGCGCTGCGAGCGCTGGACGCCGTCGAGCACCGCTTCGCTGCTGCGCGTCTTGGGCATCAGGCGATTGAACTCGCGGAAACCGGCACGGAACACATGCTCGGAGCCCTGGGCCTCGTAGTTCTCCGGGACATCACGGTAGAGCTCGTTGAGATCGACACCCGACCAGAATCGCTCGTCGAACGCTTTCTGCGCCTTTCTGGCTCGGCTCAGCGCGAAACTGCGCTGGAAGATGACGATCCAGGAGGCCACGGAAGCCGCCAACAGCAGGAGCATGACCAGCTGGACCACCAGACTGGCATTCATGATCAGATGGGGGATGGACATGGAGTCGTTCACGAAAAACCTCGAATCACTGGCTTGGAATGTCGGACGTCAGGACCGCGCGTAGTTCGCTGGGCCAACGTATCGGTTTCAGGCGTTGCGCGTCGACACAGGCAATATCGACCGTTGCTTCGCATAATGTATCCCCGTCGTACCGAACTGCCTGCTCGAATTGTAACGAACAGGCAGCAACACGACTGACGCTGGCTGTTACCTCCAGTCGATCGTCGAGTCTGGCCGGACGTGCATAGCGACAGTTCAACGAATGGACGACCAACTGCACGCCCTGCTCGATCAACCCTCGCTGACCGAAACCTAGCGCGTTGAGCCATTCGCTACGCGCACGCTCCATGAATTTCAAATAGTTAACGTAGTACACGATACCGCCGGCGTCGGTATCTTCGATGTAGACTTTCACCGGCAGGGTGAACTCACGCATTGCCGGCTCCGTCGTCGCGGGACATGCCGGCTCGGGCTGCCGGCTCGCCCAGCACGTGCTCGTGCGGGACGATGCCGAAATGGGTATAGGCGGAGCGAGTCACGATCCTGCCTCGGGCGGTACGCATCATGAACCCTTGCTGGATCAGATAGGGTTCGATGACGTCCTCGATCGTGTCGCGCTCCTCGCTGATGGCCGCCGCGAGACTGTCGACCCCGACCGGTCCGCCATCGAATTTCTCGATCATCGCCAGCAGCAGCCGGCGATCCATGTGATCGAGCCCGTGACTATCGACATTGAGCATGTTCAGCGCCTGGTCGGCGACGGGAGCGCTGACCTTGCCGTCGCCCTTGACCTCCGCGAAATCGCGCACCCGCCGCAGCAGGCGGTTGGCGATCCGCGGCGTGCCACGCGCGCGGCGTGCAATCTCTCGGGCCCCAGCGACATCCGCCTGAACGCCCAGCAGTCGCGCCGAGCGGGTGACGATCTCGGTCAGCTCGTCGATGGCATAGAACTCGAGACGCTGGACGATGCCGAATCGGTCGCGCAGCGGCGAGGTCAACAGCCCGGCGCGAGTGGTCGCCCCGACCAACGTGAAACGCGGCAGATCCAGCTTGATCGATCGCGCGGCCGGACCGTCGCCGATCATGATGTCGAGCTGGAAATCCTCCATCGCCGGATAGAGCACTTCCTCCACCGCCGCGGAGAGACGATGAATCTCGTCGATGAACAGCACATCTCCCGGCTGCAGGTTGGTGAGCATGGCGGCCAGGTCGCCGGCCCGCTCCAGTACCGGACCGGAGGTCGACTTGATGTCGACCTCCATTTCGGCGGCGATGATATTGGCGAGCGTGGTCTTGCCCAGCCCGGGCGGGCCGAAAACCAGAGTGTGATCGAGACTGTCGCCCCGCTGGCGCGCGGCGGAAATGAAGATATCGAGCTGCTCGCGCACTCGCGGCTGACCGATGTAGTCACCGAGTCGGCGCGGCCGAATCGCATGGTCGACCTGCTTCTCGCCCTGTTGCGGCGGTGCCGCGATCAGACGGTCGGGTTCAATCATGGGGGCGTTATCCAGCCAGCTGGCGTGACAGCGCCGCTTTGATCAGCGCTTCGGTCGGTAGGGTCTTGTCCAGGCCGGAAAGCATGCGTGACGCTTCCGTGGGTTTGTAGCCCAGCGTGACCAGCGCAGCCTCGGCATCCGCCTGCGGATCGGACGCGCGCCTGGTCATGGCGGAGTCACCCTCGAGCAGCGACCCCTGGCCTTCCTGCCAGTGGGGGAAACGATCGCGCATTTCGACGATCAGCCGGTCCGCCGTCTTCTTGCCGACGCCGGGCAGCTTGGTCAACGCCTTGCTGTCACCTTCCATCACGCAGTGTATGAAGGCGTCGGTATCCATCCCCGACAGAATGGCCAGTGCCAGCTTGGGCCCGACACCATTGACCTTGATCAGCGCCCGGAACAGTTGTCGTTCTTCGTCGCGGGCAAAGCCGTAGAGCAGGTGGGCGTCTTCCCGCACGCTGAGATGCGTGTAGAGTCGCACCTCTTCCCCCACGCCGGGCATCGAGACCAGTGTGGTCATCGAGGTTTCGAGCTCATAACCGACACCATGCACATCGATGACGATCCAGGGGGGATGTTTCTCCAGCAGCGTGCCGTGCAAACGTCCAATCATGCCATCCGTATCCTTACTCTGACGGCGTCCACTATACGCATCGCCGATTCAACTGACTAGCTACCTTCATTGCCTCTAATCATCGGGCCTGAAGTCTCGCCACCGCCCGCCTCGCGACGTCTTTCCGCGACGCTGGGGAGACACTGCCAACAATCCCTGACAGGCATATCCGTGGGTCAGCGCAATGGCCAGCGCATCGGCGGCGTCGGCAGGCGGTGGCGCTTCCAGGGAGAGTATCGCCATCACCATATGCTGGATCTGGGCTTTCTCGGCACCGCCATTGCCCGTGACCGCCTGCTTGACCTGACGGGCGGCGTATTCATGCACCGGGAGGCCATGATTGGCGGCGCAAACGATGGCACTGCCGCGGGCCTGGCCCAGCTTGAGCGCGGAGTCCGCGTTCTTGGCCATGAATACGCGCTCGATGGCGAACTCCGCCGGCCGATAGAGGCCGATCAACTCGCTGACGCCGGCATAGACCCGCGCCAGCTTCTGGGCGAGATCCGCGCCCTCGATGCGAATGCAGCCGCTGGCGACATAGCGCGGCTTGGCGGCGACATCGATCACGCCATAGCCGGTCACCCGTGAACCGGGGTCGATACCCAGCAGAATCACGTGTTGAACTCCCCGACCCTCCGGCCGTAAATCGTCATTGCCATGCTTCTCTCCGATCGATATCGATGAACCGCTCCGATCGACACCAAGGAATACATCGCCGAGCATGCCAGGATAGAACGCGCACCCAGCAATGCCCCTCGAAACGACGCCGGCGCCCCTGGGGGCGCCGGCATCTTTGACCACGAGACTCGTTATTCGCCGGCGCTGTCCGGCTTCGCCTTCTGGCGCAGGCGGATATGCAGCTCCCGGAGCTGCTGGCTGCTGACTTCGCCGGGGGCATCGGTCATCAGGTCGGCGGCGCTCTGCGTCTTGGGGAAGGCGATGACATCGCGGATGGTACGCGAGCCGGTCATCAGCATCACCAGACGATCGAGACCGAAGGCCAGGCCGCCGTGAGGCGGCGCACCAAACTGCAGCGCGTCGAGCAGGAAGCCGAATTTCTCCTCGGCTTCCTCCTTGCCGATGCCGAGCACTTCAAAGACGGCACGCTGCATGGCCTGGTCGTGGATACGAATCGACCCGCCACCCAGTTCGGTGCCGTTCAGTACCATATCGTAGGCGCGCGATAGCGCCGTGGCCGGCGAGGCCTGCAGTTCTTCCGGCGAACACGACGGCGCGGTGAACGGATGGTGCAACGCCGAAAGCCGGCCGTTATCGTCCGCTTCGAACATCGGGAAATCGACGACCCACAACGGCGCCCACTCGGCAGTATAGAGATCGAGATCTTCGCCCAGCTTCACGCGCAGCGCGCCGATCGCCTCGTTGACGATGCGGGCCTTGTCCGCGCCGAAGAAGATGATGTCGCCATCTTCCGCCCCGACGCGATCCAGCAGCTGCTCGACGATATCTTCCATGAACTTGACGATCGGCGACTGCAGACCCTCGAGCCCCTTGGCGCGCTCGTTGACCTTGATCCAGGCTAGCCCCTTGGCGCCGTAGATGCCGACGAACTTGGTGTAGTCGTCGATCTCCTTGCGTGACAGCTTGGCGCCGCCGCTGACCTTGAGCGCGGCCACACGACCGTCTTCCGCTTTCGCCGGGCCGGAGAAGACCTTGAAGTCCACCGACTGCATCAGGTCGTCGACATCCACCAGTTCAAGCGGGATGCGCAGATCCGGCTTGTCGGAGCCATAGCGCTGCATCGCTTCGCTGTAAGGCATGCGCGGGAACGTCGGCAACGCGACGTCCAGCACTTCCTGGAACAGCTGGCGCACCATCTGCTCGGTGGTGCCCATGATGTCCTGCTCGTCGATGAACGAGGCTTCGATGTCGATCTGGGTGAACTCGGGCTGACGATCCGCACGCAGATCTTCGTCGCGGAAGCACTTGGCGATCTGATAGTAGCGATCGAAACCGGACACCATCAGCAGCTGCTTGAACAGCTGCGGAGACTGCGGCAGCGCGAAGAAGTGACCGTCGTGAGTCCGGCTCGGCACCAGGTAATCACGCGCACCTTCCGGCGTGGCGCGGGTCAGAATCGGCGTCTCGATATCGAGAAAGCCCTGCTCCTCAAGATACGCCCGCACGCTGTGGGTGATCCGCGAACGCAGGCGCAGCTTCTCGATCATCTCCGGACGGCGCAGATCGATGTAGCGATACTTGAGCCGGACTTCCTCGCCCACCTTGCCATGCTCGTCGAGCTGGAAAGGCGGCGTGGCGGCGGTATTCAGGACATCGACCTGCTTGGCCAGCACCTCGATCATGCCAGTTGGCATGTTGGGGTTCTGGGTGCCTGCCGGGCGCAGTCGAATACGGCCGACGATACGCAGCACGTATTCGCTACGCGCGCGGTCGGCGTTGGCGAACGCTTCTGCGGTATCGGGATCCACTACCACCTGAGCGACACCGTCTCGATCGCGCATATCGAGGAAAATGACACCGCCATGGTCGCGGCGGCGATGCACCCACCCGCATAGCGTGACTTCGTGATCGATCAATGACTCGTTCAATTGGCCGCAATAATGACTGCGCATGCTGGATCCTAGATTGGTAAAGACTGTAACTCAGGCTGAGGCTTTGCTGTCGCCGCTCGACTTGCTGCCACTTTCGCCTGCCGGTGCGGGGCTGGCGCTATCGCCAACGAGATTTTTCTTGCTGCCCGATTTGAAATCGGTTTCGTACCAACCACCTCCGGCCAGCCGGAATCCAGCTGCCGACACCAGACGGGACAGCTCCGACTGCTCGCAGGCCGGACAGTCGGTCAGCGGCGCCGCGCTGAGCTTCTGGAGTTTTTCCAGGCGATGGCCGCAGGCCTTGCACTCATATTCGTAGATGGGCATGGTTTCATCACTCTATACGGGATAGCGCCGCTTCATGCTTCGGCACTGCCCTGCTATCGACGCGCCCCGTCGCCGGGGCCTCTGCGCGTCGCCCTGCCACCACGACTGATGGGGGCGCCGCGTTTCAAACCGTTCTTGAAAATCGGGGCTGCTTCCGCCTTTTCAAGCGCGTCTTTCGGTCGATCTCGAAGGCGACCGAGGCGGCACCTGGCGTCGCGCTTTCCAAGCCGCGTTCGAAAGCCGCATAGTATAGCGCGCAGCAGCCGGTCGCGGGCAATATTACCGGCTGATAACGCCAATGTCGTCGTTCGCACGCCAGCGATTGCCATGCCATGCGATTCGAGACAGGAAAGAGACAAGGAAAAAGAAGCATGAAAGCCGTTCTTCTGGATGCCGCCTCACTGGGTGACGATGTCGATCTCACCCCGATTCGCGCCCTCGTCGAGAATCTCGATGTCCATCAGCTCACCTCGCCCGAGCAGACGCGGAAGCGCCTGACCGGTGCCACGATCGCCCTGACCAACAAGGTCGTCATCGATGCCGAACTGATCGATGCGCTGCCGGAACTTAAGCTGATCTGCGTACTTGCGACCGGCACCAACAATATCGACATGGCAGCCGCCGAGCGACGGGGAATCGTCGTGCGCAATGTCTCTGCCTATGGTACGGCGAGCGTTGCGCAGCATACTCTGATGTTGATGCTGGCGCTGGCCGCCCGGCTCCCGCTTTACCAGAACGAGGTCAAGGCTGGCGCCTGGCAGCGTAGCGACATTTTCTGCCTGCTGGATCAGCGTACGCTGCAGCTCGCCGGCAAGCATCTGGTCATCGTCGGCAGTGGCGTACTCGGCACCGCCGTGGCCAGGCTGGGCGAAGCGTTCGGCATGCGGGTCACGTTCAGTGCCCGCCCCGGTAACGAGGCCAACGATTCCCGCCCGGCGCTTGCCTCGCTGCTCGACACCGCCGATGTTCTCAGCCTGCACTGCCCGCTGACCGACGAGACGCGCGGCCTCGTCGACAGCGCTGCGCTGGCCGCCATGAAGCCCGATGCGCTGCTGATCAACTGCGCGCGCGGCGGTATCATCGATGAAGCCGCCGCTCTGGCCGCCTTGCGGGATCAACGTCTCGGTGGCCTGGCCGTCGACAGTCTGCCCAGCGAGCCGCCGCGCGAGGGCCATATGCTACTCGACGCGCTAGCCGAGCCGCTCAATCTCATCGTGACCCCTCACAATGCCTGGATCACGCCGGAAGCGCGTCAGCGCGTCGTCGAGTTGACGGCAGACAATCTGCGCGGCTGGCTGGCTTGAGGAGCAACGAAATGGCACACGAAACACCGGTGGTCTACAACTACGGCTCTATCAATATCGATCACGTCTATCGGGTTCCCCACCTGGTTCGGCCCGGCGAGACGCTTTCCAGCACCAGCCTGCATCAGGTCCTGGGGGGCAAGGGAGCCAACCAGTCGTTGGCACTGGCACGTGCCGGCGGGCGCGTCGTCCATTGGGGCCGCCTCGGCGAGGCCGACCGCTGGGCGCTGGCCCCGCTGATCGAAGCGGGCGTCGAGGTGAGCGATGTCGAACTGGTTGCCGGAGCCAGCGGTCATGCGCTGATTCAGGTCGATGACGCTGCCGAAAACGCGATCATCCTCTACCCCGGCGCCAATCACGGCTTCGAGGAGAGTCGTCTGAGCGCGCTGGTCGATGCTGCCGAATCCGGCGACTGGGTCCTGATGCAGAACGAGTGCAACGCCGCTGAGCGTATGCTGCGTCTCGCGGCAGAGCGCGGACTTTCCGTCGCCTTCAATCCCGCACCGCTCTCCCCCGATGTCGTCGACCTGCCGCTGGAGCTCTGCCGGATCCTGTTTCTCAACCGTGGCGAGGCGGCAGCGCTGGTGGCGCAGGACGAAAACGCCGATGCCGACACCCTGCTGGCAGCATTGACGACACGGCTGCCGGACGTCGAGATCGTGCTGACGCTGGGTAGCGAGGGCGTTTGCCATCAGTACCGTGGCGAGCGGGTGACGCTGGCCGCTCATCGCGTGGAGGCCGTCGACACGACCGCTGCCGGCGACACCTTCATCGGCTATTTCATGGCGGCTAGGCAACGGGGCGACGGCATCGAGCAGGCTCTTCGTCTGGCGACGACCGCATCGGCGCTGTGCGTCCAGCAGGCCGGCGCCGAGCCGAGCATCCCCATCGTCGCCGCCGTCGAAGAGGCGCTGACGACGCTGCCTGCCCTCACCCTCGAGCAACGGAGCGGCTGATCGAGGGCCGTCATCGATGATCATCAACCCTTCATGGCCAGCGCCTTGGCTGGCTTGCAACAAGATCGAACCCAGGAACTAGCATGCCCATACCCATCATTTTCGACACCGATCCCGGCGTCGACGACGCGCAAGCCATCGCCATCGCGTTGGCTCACCCCGAGATCGAACTGCTGGGGCTGACGACGACTTTCGGCAACGTCACGATAGAGGTCGCGACTCACAATGCGCTGCTGCTCGCCGAGCTGGCCGGTCAATCGATCCCGGTCGCTCAGGGCGCGGCGGGCCCCATGGTCAAGCGCAAGAATCCGCCGCCGGGTCACATCCATGGAGACAACGGCCTGGGTAATATCGCGCTACCCGAAATCACGACACAGGCGCTGAAACAGAGCGCCGCCCAGTTCATCGTCGACCAGGTCAATGCCCGCCCTGGTGAAGTCGTTCTGGTGGCCGTCGGGCCGCTGGGGAATCTCGCTGCTGCGCTGCAGCTCGACCCCGGTCTGGTCGACAAGGTCAAGCGAGTGGTGGTGATGGGGGGCTCGATTCGCGAAGGCGGCAACGTGACGCCGGTCGCGGAAGCCAACATCTTCAACGATCCTCACGCTGCCGCCAGGGTCCTGCAGGCGGACTGGCCGCTTACGCTGGTCGGGCTGGACGCGACGCATCGCTGCGTGCTGGACCCGCAGAGCATGGCGCGGATCGTCGAAGCCCAAGGGGCGCTGGGAAAGGTGCTGGATGAAAGCTATGCCTTCTACCGCCAGTTCTACCAGCAGGCGCTGGGCATCGATGGCTGCTGCCCCCACGACAGTTGCGCGCTGGTCTGGCTACTTCGACCCGATCTCTTCAGCGTCGAACGAGGCCATTTGAGCGTGGTTACCGATGGGCTGGCCGAAGGCCAGACGGTGATGGCGCCGGAGCAGCGCGAGTTCGTGGACACGCGTTGGTCGCAGGGTACGGCGGCTGAGGTCTGCCTGAGCGCCAACGGCCCGGGCGTGATCGACTGGATCGTCGAAACGCTCACGACCTACCCATCTCCCTGATGCGCGCTCGCCCGGTCGCTATTCGTGGCGATCGGGCGAGTTCGTTGCCGTTCGGCTTCAGCCCGTAGTGAAGCTCGCCGGCGCCGCGAGCGTGGCTTCTTCCACGGCGACGTCGGTCACGTCGGCCGCTGGCGAACCTTCCCACAGTTGATCGATCAATTCGGCGATGGCGACAGCTTCACCGCAGGCAACCACTTCGACCCGGCCATCCTCGAGGTTGATCGCATGTCCGGTGATGCCCCAGCGTTCCGCATGGCGACGCACATGCTCACGATAGCTCACGCCTTGCACTCGCCCGCTCACCCGAGCCTTGATCGTCCGATGGGTCATGAGATGAATTCTCCTTTGTAATCACTTCATGGCGTATCACTACCGCTGTGTTGCGAGGCACGATATGACCGCCCTTGGCAAGGACATGCGTCCGGGTAAACGCGGCGCCAAACAGCAGAATCAGCGATGAGTAATACACCCATAGTAGAACCAGCACGACCGAGCCGGCCGCCCCATAGGTCGATGCCGTTGCGGTATGTGCCAGATAGGCGGCGATGGCATTGCGCCCGATGATGAACAGCACCGCCGTCACCAGAGCACCCAGCAGCACATCGCGATAGGAAAGCACGACATCTGGCAACACCTTGAAAATCGCGGCAAAAAACAGCGTCACGACCACGATGGACAGGACGAACTGGGCCGTGTCCAGCAGGAATACGCTGCCCGGCACCCAGTCACCCGCGTAGTCGAAGGTCACCCGCAGGATCACGCCCAACACCAGGGACACCATCAGCACGAAGCCGATGGCCAGTACCACCGCCATGGATAGCAGGCGCTTCTTGGCAAACAGTAGAACGCTGTTTCGGTCCGGGTTGGGCGCGACGCCCCAGATGGTATTGAGCGAGAACTGCATCTGGCCGAAAACCGTGGTCGCACCAATCAGCAGCGTCACGAAGCCGATGATGGTGGGCAGAATGCCTGAAGCCTCGATACTGGACTGCGCTACGGCATCCTCGATCGCGTTGGCTGCGGAAGGCCCCAGAGTATTCTGCAACCGGGCCACGATTTCCCCGCGGGCAGCATCTTCACCCAACCACAATCCGACCACGCTGACCGCAATGATCACCGTCGGTGCCAAGGAAAACAGCGTGTAGAACGCCAGCGAACCGGCATAGCTGAAGGCATTACGATCGAGCCACAGCTTGACGGAATCGCGGACCACGGCGACCCAGTACTTGAAGAAGGAGATGGCGTTGGAATGGAGGGCTGTCACGTTGGTTCCTTGTTGTTGGCTGTCACCCGGCGAGGTGCAGACGAACTCCGGGAATCACTGGTCATGGGCTGTTTTGTCGATACATCAACAGTCTAGACGAGATCGCGGCCGTACCCAGCCCATGAGCAAATTCGGCACTCGGCAATTTCACGCGCCGGGCTCGGCTCATGCTCGCAGGAAGTCGCTCGGAAGCTTCATCATCCGCCGCCACAGTTTCTCCACGCCCGGCTTGTGCACCAGTGAGCAACGATAGAGACGAATCTCCAGCGGGATATCCCAGTTTTCCCCCGCCGCACGGACCAGCTTGCCGCTGGCCAACTCGTCGCGAATGCAGAAATCGGGGATCCAGGCGAGGCCGACACCCTGGAGAGCCATGCCCTTGAGCCCTTCCGCCATCGCAGTTTCATAGACCGTTTTCAGTCGCATGCGCCCTGGCTCGTTCTTGAGCAGCATGCGTACGCTGCGGCCAAGAAAAGCGCCCTGAGTGTAGGAAAGAAACGGTATCGCGCCTTCCCCATCGAAGGAGAATTTCGGCCCGCCGGCGGCATCCGGCACGCTCACGGGCAGCATCTTGACCTGGCCGATGGAGAACGAGGGAAATATCTCCGCATCCAGCTGCATGGTGGCATAGGGATCGTGATACGCCAGCATCAGGTCGCAATTGCCCTCTCGCAGCACATGGATGGCATCGCCCACATTCATGGCCACCAGACGCGTCGGCAGTTCACCTACCCCCTTCTGCAAGCGTGAAATCCAGGGTGGATAGAAGGCCAGTGCCAGCGAATGCGCGGCGACGATATCCAGCGCCTCGTTGTCCATTGCCAGGCCACGAAGATGGGCCAGGCTATCGTTGAGCTGTTCGACGATATTGCGTGCGGTGACCAGGAAGAGCTGGCCTTCTGGTGTCAGGCTTACCGGTGTCGTCGAGCGGTCAACCAGAGTGGCGCCGATCGCCTGCTCCAGCGAACGAATCCGGCGACTGAAAGCCGGTTGCGTGACATGGCGTTGACGCGCGGATCCCGAGAAACTGCGCGTATTGGCTAGGGCAATGAAGTCTTCGAGCCATTTGGTTTCAAGATTCAATGAAGCCTCCGGCATCCCTTCTGCTACCCGGCCACCGGGCCGGTAGTGAAGGCTGCGTCATCATTGTACGGGTGACAGTAGATAAGTGGCCCGCGAGAGCAGCTTGCGCCAGAGCGGACGCTCGGCAAGCTCACGCTGGCTGACTTGGCGGCTGTTGGCGAAATCCTTCTCGAGCATATCGAACACGGCAGCCGCGAAGATCTTGTCGGGTATATAGGCGGTGACCTCGAAATTCAGCCTGAAGGACCGGTTGTCGAGATTGACCGTTCCCACCATTGAGGTGTGGTCATCCACGAGGAGGACTTTCTGGTGTAGGAAACCCGGTTGATAACGGTATATTTTTACACCATTACGAATCATCTCCGGCAAGAAGGCAAAGGCCGAGAGAAACACCAGGAGGTGGTCCGGTCGTTCAGGGATCAAAACACGAACATCGACACCGCGCAGCGCTGCCAACGTCAGCGCGTCCTGAACGCCATGATCGGGAACGAAATACGGGCTGGTCACCCAAAGGCGATGCCGGGCCCCGTGAATGGCATGCTGCACCAGCAGGCTTGCCGTTTCGCGCCCATCCGCCGGGCCGGAAGGCACGACGGCTACGTGTTGAGACGCTCCCGATACGGCCTCGGGCTGCCAGCCCAGCGCCAGGATATCCCCCGTTGCCCAGTACCAGTCTTCCCAGAAGGCCTCCTGCAGTGCCAGCACGCTCGGCCCCTGCAGCTTGAGGTGCGTGTCACGCCACTTGCCGTACCGCTCGACGCGCCCCAGGTATTCATCGGCCACGTTGAATCCGCCGGTCCACCCCTCGTGACCGTCGATCACCACGATCTTGCGATGGTTGCGGAAATTGATCTGGAAACGATGCCGCCAACCGCGAGACGAATTGAAGGCCGAAACGCGGACGCCCGCCTCTTCGAGATCCCGTAGATAGCCACCGGATAGCCCTCGACTACCGATCTCGTCATAGAGAAAGTAGACGTTGACGCCACGCTCGGCCTGATGGATCAGCTTCCGCTTGAAGACCATGCCGATCTCGTCGGCGCGGACGATGAAGAACTGGACCAGAATGTAGGTTTCGGCACGATCGATACCGTTGAACAGGCTTTCGAAAGTCTCGTCGCCGTCGATCAGCAGCTCGGCCCGATTGCCCCGGGTCATCGGCATCCGTGCCAGCTCCTCGACGGCGCGAATGCGCCCGCTGACGGTCTCCGGCCGGGAAATGTAAGGTTCGGTCTGCGGACGATAGCGCTGCAGCACCTGGCGAAGCACGGTATCGCGTTCGCCCCGAGCGGAGACATAGCCGTAGAACCGCGGACGACCGAAAGTCCAGAAAATGGGCACGGCGATGTAAGGGAAGCTGATCAACGTGACGATCCATGCGACGGCGCCTTGAGAAGTGCGGCTCGACATCAGCGCCACCACTGCCGTAACGATGCCCGCAACATGGGAGACGAACAGCAGCATACCGATCAGCCAGGTCATGTCCGCCATCGTTCACCATATCGCATCATGTCATCGCTCCCGCCGAAATCGTCAAGCCAACCAGCATCATACCGAAAAAAGAAGAGAGCCCCACAGGGCTCTCTTCTTTCAGCGTTTCCCTCTCCGATTGACGCTTCGGCCAGGGTCCCGCGCAACCACGATGATGCCGTGCGTAGCCGTCAAACTCGCTCGGCGATGATCTCTTTCCACTTGGCAGGTCCGGTCTGGTGGACCGATGTTCCCAGGTGATCCACGGCGACCGTAACCGGCATGTCCTCGACCTCGAACTCGTAGATCGCTTCCATACCCAGGTCATCGAAAGCGATGACTTCCGCTTTCTTGATGGCCTGTGCCACCAGGTACGCCGCGCCACCGACAGCCATCAGGTACACCGCCTGGTTGTCGCGAATGGCTTCGATCGCCACTGCCCCGCGCTCCGCCTTGCCGACCATGCCGAGCAGGCCGGTCTGTTCGAGCATGGTACGCGTGAACTTGTCCATGCGGGTGGCGGTGGTCGGCCCTGCCGGCCCTACCACTTCATCACCCACCGGATCGACCGGCCCGACGTAGTAGATGAACCGGTTTTTCAGATCGACCGGCAGGCTCTCCCCCTTGGCCAGCATATCGACCATTCGCTTGTGGGCAGCGTCACGCCCGGTCAGCAATTTGCCCGACAGCAGCACGGTATCGCCAGGCTGCCACTCGCGCACGGCTTCGGGAGTGATCTCGTCGAGGTTGACGCGGCGCACGCCCTCGCCCACCTCCCAGGTGATTTCCGGCCAGTCGTCGAGCTTCGGCGCCGGCAGTTCGGCAGCACCGCTGCCATCGAGAGTGAAATGGACGTGGCGCGTCGCCGCGCAGTTGGGAATGATGGCGACCGGCTTGTTGGCGGCGTGGGTCGGGTAATCCTTGACCTTGATGTCGAGCACCGTCGTCAGACCGCCCAGCCCCTGAGCACCGATGCCGCTCTGGTTGACCTTCTCGAACAGCTCGAGACGCAGCTCCTCGGCCCGGTTGTTGGCGCCACGAGCCTGCAACGCCTGGATATCGATGGGATCGAGCAGCGCTTCCTTCGCCAGTTCCATCGCCTTTTCCGCGGTTCCGCCAATGCCGATACCCAGCATGCCCGGCGGACACCAGCCTGCCCCCATCTTGGGCAGCTGTTCCATGACCCAGTCGACGACGCTATCCGACGGATTGAGCATGGCGAACTTGGATTTCGCTTCACTGCCGCCGCCCTTGGCGGCGACATGAATTTCCACCGTATCGCCCGGCACCAGCTTGTGATGGATGATCGCCGGCGTGTTGTCGCCGGTGTTCTGGCGTTTGCCATCGGGATCGGCCAGGACTGATGCGCGAAGGACGTTATCCGGCAGCGTATAGGCGCGGCGAACGCCTTCGTTGACCATGTCGTCGAGGCTCATGTCCGCTTCCCAGCGAACATTCATGCCGACGTGAACGAAGACCGTGACGATGCCCGTGTCCTGGCAGATCGGACGGTGGCCGGTGGCACACATCCTCGAGTTGATCAGGATTTGTGCGATGGCATCGCGCGCGGCGGGATTCTCTTCCCGCTGGTACGCCGCGTGCATGGCATCGATGAAATCCTTGGGATGGTAATAGGAGATGTACTGCAGCGCATCGGCCACGCTTTGGATGAGATCCTCCTGGCGGATCATGGTCATCAAGGTACTCCTGGCTGGTCACGGTAACTGCCCGACGGGTTCATCGCCCGTGAGTCGGTAATTTCAAGCGCGGGAATTATACCTGAGCAACTGGAAATTGGCAGTTTGTTACAAGGTGTCAGTATAAAAGATAACGGTATAATCTTTTACTTCATCTGATTCTCTAATACGACCCCATGCGATTTCTTCAGCCCTGCTGGCAAACAGCACAATAATAGAACCGGCGAGACGCGACAGACTCACGCTGGATAGTGGCGCCGCAGGCGTGGCAAGGCTTTCCATCACGATCGAAAACGGCGAATCGCCACTGGGCGCGACGCTCACCGGCTTGCTGCATTCGCTTTCGCCAGACCGGCCGATTGGTCACGCCCGCTTCGCGATACGCCTGGTGAATCGTCGTCAGGATGCTGTTCGCGAGTTTTTCCCGCTGGGTATCAGACAGATCCTTGGGCCGCTTCATGGGCCTGAGCCCGGCATAGAACAGGATCTCCGAGCGCAGGTAATTGCCGATGCCTGCGTAGAACCCTTGATCGAGCAACAAGCTGCCCAGGCCTCGGCTCGCGAACCGACGCTCGCCCAGTCTCGCGACGATATCCCCTGTCGAGACATCATGCGTCAGCAGGTCCGGGCCTAGTCGCGCCAGAAATGGCTGCCGCTCCAGGGTTTCTGTGGTCCACAACGAGATATCGGAAGCGCTGTAGAGGCTCGCCGTATGCCGAGAGGTCGACAACCGGGCGCGCAGGATGCGATTTGTCCGAGGCGGCTGGTCGCTCCGATGGAGACGCCAGACGCCATAGAGCTGGTTATGGGAATAGAGCACGTGACCGTCGGCAAATATCACAAGCAGCGCCTTGCCCCAGCAATCGACCGCGGTCACGTGAGTCTGCCGCAAGCGCCCTGCCATCGCTTCAAGCTCAGGGAAGGCAAACCAGACCTGCGTCAGCGGCACACCAACCAATACCTTGCCTAATCGATCCGCGACGCGACGGATTTCTGGGCCTTCCGGCATAAAACAACGCTACCTCGATGCAGATTCGTCTATCCCGACGTCGATTTATCCCAGTTCCAGCAGACGCGCCTTCAAGGTATGCAATTGATCACGCAGCTTCGCGGCCTGCTCGAACTCCAGGTTCTGTGCAGCCTCGTGCATACGATCCTCGAGCTTGCCGATTTCCTTGGTCAACTGCGGCGCGTTCATCGCGCTCAGAGCTTCGCGGGTATAGTCGCCCGGGGCTTCCGCCACCAGCTGCTCGGTACGCTTGCGGCCGCCCTTGCGGCTGCCCGGCGCTTGCGCGCCTTCCATGATATCGGCGACGGACTTGGTCACCGTCATCGGCGTGATTCCGTGCCGCTCGTTGTGCTCGATCTGCTTGTTGCGGCGGCGTTCGGTTTCGTCCATGGCTCGTCGCATCGAGTCGGTAATGCGATCGCCATAGAGAATCGCCTTGCCGTGGGCGTTACGGGCGGCGCGGCCGATCGTCTGGATCAGAGAACGTTCGGCACGCAGGAAGCCTTCCTTGTCGGCATCCAGAATCGCGACCAACGAGACTTCCGGAATATCGAGCCCCTCGCGCAGCAGGTTGATGCCGACCAGCACGTCGAACTTGCCCAGCCGAAGGTCACGGATGATCTCGACCCGTTCGACGGTATCGATATCCGAATGGAGGTAGCGGACGCGAATATCGTGCTCGTCGAAATACTCGGTCAGGTCTTCCGCCATCCGCTTGGTCAAGGTCGTCACCAGCACGCGCTCTCCGACGTCGACGCGCAACCGAATCTCCGAGAGCAGATCGTCGACTTGCGTGCTCGCCGGGCGCACCTCGATGTCGGGGTCGACCAGCCCCGTCGGACGCACCACCTGCTCGACCACCTGGCCGGCGTGCTCTGCCTCATACGGTCCGGGCGTCGCCGAGACGAATACCGTCTGCGGGACGATGCCCTCCCACTCTTCGAAGGTCATGGGGCGGTTGTCCAGCGCCGAGGGCAGGCGGAAGCCATATTCTACCAGGGTTTCCTTGCGCGAACGGTCGCCCCGATACATACCGCCGACCTGGGGCACGCTGACGTGCGATTCGTCGATGAACAGCAGCGCGTCATCCGGCAGGTAGTCGAAGAATGTCGGCGGCGCCTGCCCCGGCGCTCGCCCCGACAGATAGCGCGAGTAATTCTCGATACCGTTGCAGTAGCCCAGCTCGAGCATCATCTCGATGTCGTAGAGCGTGCGCTGCTCGAGACGCTGCGCCTCGACCAGACGTTCGTGCTTTCTGAGATATTCGAGCCGGTCCGCCAGCTCCTGCTTGATCGACTCGATCGCGCCGAGGATCGTGTCGCGGGGCGTCACGTAGTGGCTCTTAGGGTAGATCGTCATGCGCGGTACCTGCCCGCGCACTTCTCCCGTCAGCGGATCGAACAGTCGAATCGAGTCGATTTCGTCGTCGAACAGCTCGATGCGCACGCCTTCGTCCTCGGCATCCGCCGGGAAGACATCGATGACATCGCCGCGCACACGATACGTCCCGCGCCGGAAGTCCGAATCGTTACGCGTATATTGCAGCTCAGCCAGCCGGCGCAGAAAGCTGCGCTGGTCGATCTGCTCGCCCCGATTGAAATGCAGGCGCATCTTCATGTACTGCTCGGGATCGCCGAGACCGTAGATCGCGGAGACCGATACCACGATCAAGGCGTCTCGACGTTCCAGCAACGCCTTGGTCGCCGACAACCGCATCTGCTCGATGTGATCGTTGATCGAGGCGTCCTTCTCGATGAAGGTGTCGGAAGAAGGCACGTACGCTTCCGGCTGGTAGTAGTCGTAGTAGGAGACGAAATACTCGACCGCGTTGTCCGGGAAGAAGCTCTTGAATTCGCCGTAGAGCTGGGCCGCCAGCGTCTTGTTGGGCGCGAGCACGATCGTCGGCCGCTGCAGCGTCTCGACGACGTTAGCCATCGTGAAGGTCTTGCCGGAGCCGGTGACGCCGAGCAGTGTCTGGTGCGACAAGCCGGCACCGAGGCCGCGAACCAGCCCTTCGATGGCGGCCGGCTGGTCCCCGGCCGGACGATACTTGGATTGAATCTTGAAGGGTTTGTTCATGATCACTAATTAGGGGTCAAAGTATCTACGTTCAAGGGCAAGCCGGTTCATTCGACCATTGTCGCGTTGCGGACTAACGTCTCACTGCGCCGTTGAATCAATCATTGTGCGGTGAAACCCGCCTTCAACGAGGCAACGGCCTTGATCAGCGCGTCGCGGGTGACACGCCCCTCGACTTCGGCCCATTCTCTTCCGATATCGACGCTTTCGACACCGTCCACCATCATCAGGGCCGTGGTAACGCGGTTGAGATCTTCAGGAGTGGATACCCCTTTCAGCGTCAGATTGATCCGGGACATGCAGGTTTCTCCACTACGGTCTTTTTACGACGGCCTTTCTGCGACAAGGTTCAGACAACGTTCAGGCCAGCAGCATAGCGTAGCACGTCGTTTTCAGGGCTGACGTTGCAATGGAGGGGAATCGACGCCATCTTGACGCCAGACTTGTACCGATATCCAGGCATCGGATATCCCGGTACATCATCAATATTGTTACAGGAGAGTTTGGATGGACGATTGGCTGGCACATCTCAAGGCCGCAGGCGGGCGCCAGTTGAACGATCACGACTGGCATTTCCCGGAAGGCGGTCATCGGCTTGCCGAGGGCAATGGCCTGATACCGCTGACGCATTTCCGCATTCTGGAATGCGAAGGTCCCGATGCCGCCCGCTTTCTGCAGGGCCAGACCAGTGCCAACATCGATCACGCCGATGGCGCTTTTGCCCCGCTGACGGCCTTCTGCACGCCCAAGGGCAGAATGATCGCCAATGCCGAGATACTCAAGGTCTCTGCCGAACGCTACTGGCTGCTGCTGGATGCCTCCCTGGCGGGACCGCTGGCCACACAGCTGGGAAAATACGCCCCTTTCTACAAGATGACGCTGCGTCATCGCGAGGATTTGGCAATCATCGGCATGATTGGCGAGCCCGAATCATGGGCCGACGCCGATCTTCCCGATCTACCCCGCCTCGACTGGCATATGACGCAGCAGGACGACGTTCTTGCCTTGCGCCACCCTGCCAGCCGATCACGCTTCGTGTTGATTCTGCCCGCGTCTCGGGCCGCTGCGCGGTGGGACACGTTGAGTCGGCATGCCAAGCCCGCCGATACGGCCCTGTGGCGGCGCGCGGACATCGGTGCCGGCGTCGCCTGGCTAACCGCCGAACACAGCGATGCGTTCCTGCCGCAGATGATCAACTGGGAAGCGTTGGGCGGCATCAGTTTCCGCAAGGGCTGTTACACCGGGCAGGAGGTCGTGGCGCGGGCGCATTTTCGCGGGCAGGTCAAACGACGCTTGCAGATCGCCACCCTGGAAGGCGCTTCGGTACCGGCCATCGGCGACGAGATCCGTAGCGCGGAAGACAAGCGCGTGGGCGAAATCTTCCAGGCCACGGCCGGTGACGACACCAAACACTGCGACATCCTCGCTGTCATCAATACCAGTGTGGATGGCGAATCGGCGCTGTTCGTGGGGGATCGCAAGCTGACCCTGCGTGACTTGCCTTATCCGCTGGAGCGTCTCGACCCTGAGCGGATCGTGGGCGACTGAAACACGAACCGACGTTCACCCGTCAGCATCGAGACCGAACAGTCGATGCGTGTTGACCCAGGCGTTGGCGATCACGGATTCCCGTGTCTGGCCTCGCAGACGGGCAACCGTCTCGGCTGTCTCCATCAGGTGAGCAGGTTCGTTACGCTGCCCCTGACGCCCGGATAGCGGCATGTCCGGGCTGTCGCTTTCCAGCACGAAGCCGTCGTCGGGGATCGACTGCACCGCCCGATGCAGTCGTTTAGCCCGATCGTAAGTCACCGCGCCTCCCAACCCGAGACTATAGCCGAGATCCAGAAATCTCCCGGCCTGCTGCGGGCTACCTCCGAAAGCATGAATCAATCCCCGTGCCGGCAGATCGAGCTGCCTGAGCCGCTTGGCCACCTGGTCGTCGGCATGGACGCAGTGAATGATGATGGGTAGCCGATGCCGTTTGGCCAGTTGAAGCTGCGCCTCGAACAGCGACCACTGCTGCTCCAGCGTATCCTCGAATCTGGCATCGATGCCGCATTCACCGATACCGACCAGAGATTCGTGACGCCCGATTTCATCCGCCAGCGCTTCCAGATCGCTGTCGGCATGCTCGTCGGTGAAATAGGGATGCAGCCCCAGCGACGCGACGACGTCATCGCGTCGGCTCAGCTCGAGCACGTGGTTCCAGCGCTGGCGCGTCGTTCCCGGCACCATGAAACGCGAAACGCCGGCCGCATGGGCGCGGTCAAAAGCGGCCTCGCGGTCGGCGTCGAAACGGTCGAAATCCAGATGACAGTGAGCGTCGAACAGCATCGATCAGCTCGCAATGCCATTTTCCGGTGGAAGATCGGCCGTGCAGTGGCCGCACTTGGTCGCTTTGATGGGTATCGTCATGAAACAGTGCGGGCACGCCTTGTCCGACGGCGCCTGGGGAGCGACCGCCTCCTCGCGCTTCAAGCGATTGATGGTGCGTACCAGCAGGAAGACGACGAAGGCAACGATGACGAAACTGATCACCGCATTCAGGAACAGCCCGTAGTCCAGCGTGACGGCGCCGGCCTCCTGCGCAGCCGACAACGTCGCATATGGTCCCGGTATGCCGCCTTCCTTGAGCACGACGAAGAAATTCGCGAAGTCGACGCCACCGATGAGCAACCCGAGCACCGGATTGAAGATATTCTTCACCAGGCTCTGCACAATCAACGTGAACGCACCACCGATGATGATGCCCACCGCCATATCGACGACGTTACCCTTGACGGCAAACTCTCGAAACTCTTTCAAGAATTTGGAAGCCATCGTCATTCTCCTTTTTCTGGTCGACCGAATAGCCGAGCACAAACCAACGGCGCCTTCTGACGCATGGAGTGAACTTCGTCAGCATGGCGCAAGCACTACGGAGCGGCAAGATCGACGCGACCGCTCCTGTCGGACGACAGCGGGTTCAGTGCTCGCGGGTGGCCCTGAACTCGATTTCCGGCCAGCGTTCCTGGGTCATCTGCAGGTTGACTCGGGTCGGCGCCAGATAGGTCAGGTAGTCCCCGCCATCCAGGGCCAGGTTAGTGCTGGCCTTTCGCTTGAACTCGTCGAGCTTCTTGGCATCCTTGCTGTAGATCCAGCGCGCCGTATTGACATTGACGGGCTCATAAATGCAGTCGACCTTGTACTCTTCCTTGAGCCGGTGCGCGACCACATCGAACTGCAACGTGCCAACCGCACCGACGATCAGGTCGTTATTGTCCAGCGGCAGGAAGACCTGCGTCGCGCCCTCCTCGGAGAGCTGCTGGAGCCCTTTCTGCAGCGCCTTCATCTTGAGCGGGTCACGGAGCCGGACGCGGCGGAACAGTTCCGGGGCAAAGTGCGGGATCCCGAGGAAGCGCATGTCCTCGCCGGCCGTGAAGGTATCCCCGATCTGGATCGTGCCGTGATTGTGCAGACCGATGATATCGCCGGGCCAGGCCTCTTCGACGTGAGACCGATCGGACGCCATGAACGTCAACGCGTCCGCGATCTTGACGTCCTTGCCGATACGCACGTGGCGCATCTTCATGTTGCGTTCGTACTTGCCGGAGCAGATGCGCAGAAACGCCACCCGGTCCCGGTGCTTGGGATCCATGTTGGCCTGGATCTTGAAAACGAAGCCGGAAAAACGCCCATCGTCGGCCACCACTTCACGGGTATCGGTCTCCCGCGCCTGGGGCGTCGGCGCGAATTCGACGAAGCCGTTGAGCATTTCGCGCACGCCGAAGTTGCCCATCGCGGTACCGAAATAGACCGGAGACAGCTCCCCGCGACGATAGGCTTCCAGGTCGAAGGGGTGGGATGCGCCACGGACCAGCTCGACCTCCATGCGCAGTTCTTCAGCTGCACTCTCGCCGAGTACCCGGTCGACCTCTTCGCTGTCCAGCCCTTCGATGCGCTTGTCTTCCGGAATCCGATTGCCCTGCCCCTGGGTGTAGAGATGGATCACATCGTCATAGAGGTGATAGACGCCCTTGAACTGTCGGCCCATGCCGATCGGCCAGGTCATCGGGGCACACTGCATGTTGAGGACCGTCTCGATCTCGTCCATTACCTCGATCGGATCGCGCGTCTCCCGATCCATCTTGTTGATGAAGGTCAGGATCGGCGTGGTTCGCAGCCGGCAGACCTCCATCAGCTTGATGGTACGGTCCTCGACGCCCTTGGCGGCATCGATGACCATCAAGGCAGAGTCCACGGCGGTGAGGGTGCGATAGGTATCTTCGGAGAAATCCTCGTGGCCAGGCGTGTCGAGCAGGTTGACGATGCGCCCGTTGTAGGGAAACTGCATCACCGAGGTAGTGACCGAGATGCCCCGCTCCTGCTCCATTTTCATCCAGTCGGAGGTCGCGTGGCGCTCGGCCCGCTTGCTCTTGACCGAACCGGCGAGCTGAATGGCGTTCCCGAACAGCAGCATTTTTTCGGTAATCGTGGTCTTGCCCGCGTCCGGGTGACTGATGATGGCAAAAGTGCGGCGAAGGGCTGCTTCCTGCGCAAGCTGAGCATCTGACATGAGTGATTTCACTGACTGAAGGCGACTCGCACGGCATCGACCGATGGTGCAGAGTTCGCGGGGACTCGAAGATGGCGGCGATTGTACGCGTTGAGCCGCAAGAGTTGTAGCCGCCTCGATGCCAGACTTCCTGAGTTCAAAAAGCGCTTAATCTCATCTTACAGCACTAAAAAAGCGCTATTAAGCCGCCTTTTCTCGACAGGTTAGAAGCATGGCGGCGTGTTAGCCTGATTGTGAAAAGCCCCGGCATCCACGCCGAGACATTCCCAAGACTTCCTGCGCAGAGACTCCGAGATGAAGCCAATCCTAGGGCATGACGCCGACGACAAACCGCTCCGCGAGGGCGATACCGTAACGATGGATTCCCCTCAGGCTTCTCCGGACGCGCCGTCGATAGGCATCGTTGCCGGTCTGGCGCCACACAACAACCCCGACGATGCGGTACAGAGCTTGCGCATGACCGACGGCAGCTTGGTCTATGACGTTCATTGCCGCCAGACGGATGCCACCACTTCCTCTCATTGACAGCGGTAAACCATCCTCTCAGCCGTTGCTGGTCGACGAATCCTGACCAGCCGGCACCTCCTCGCCGGCTAGACCTGCCTGCGACAAACGGGCGCCCCTCTTTCTCCCTCTCGACGGCCTGAACACACTCACGCCGCCCCTCGGCATGCGTTACCATAAGGCAGGCTTGGGCAGCGATATCGAGTCAGCCGCCCCGCCCCGTCAATCGATCGCCGACTCGACTCCGGAGAGACCATGCTGCAGCCGCTTCCGCTCTCAACGCCGAACCGCAACCTGGTTCGCTTGACGATCGTCCGCGGTATCACCTGGACCGGCTTTCTCGCCGCGATCATTTTCGGTATCGAAGTACTGGGATTCCAGCTGCATGTGCTGCCGGTCATCAGCGTCATCGTCGCCATGGGATTGTTCAACGTCGCGACATGGTGGCGCCTTGGCAGACCCCGGGCGGTTACCGATACCGAATATCTGCTGCACTGGCTGGTCGACATTGCCGGACTGAGTCTGCTGTTTTACTACACTGGCGGCTCGACCAATCCTTTCATCACCTATCTGCTGGTTCCACTGGGCATCGCCGCCGCCACGCTTCCCTGGCTCTATGCCTGGATCATTGCCATGGCAGCCACCGCCAGCTACACCACGATGATGCTGGTCTACCAGCCGGTCCCGCAGTTGACCAACAGCACCATCGTCTTTGGTGTGCAACTGCACACCCTGGGCATGTGGCTGAACTTCATTCTGTCCGGCAGCCTGCTGACGTTCTTCATTTTCAAGATGGCGCATACGCTGCGCCGCCGCGACATGACGCTGTCTCGCACCCGTGAAGCGGCATTGCGCAACGAGCAGATCCTGGCGGTGGCCACCCAGGCCGCAGGTACCGCCCACGAGCTTGGTTCGCCGCTCTCGACGATGGCGGTGCTGCTCAATGAGATGCGCCACGAAGCCAGTGAGCAGCCGGCATTGATCGAGGATATCGACATGCTGCGCAAGCAGGTCGATACCTGCAAGCAGCGCCTGCAGACTCTCGTCGCCAATGCCGACCGCCGCCGCCTGGAAAAGCCCGAGATACGCCGGGCGACCCCCTGGCTCGAGAATCTGATCCAGCGCTGGCTGGTACTGCGACCGGACGTCCATCACCGGCTGGAGGTGCTCGGCAAGCGGGGGCAACCCAGCATTGCCGTGGACGCGACACTGGAGCAGGCATTGATCAACTTGCTCAATAACGCGGCCGATGCCAGCCCTGATGCCATCGTGACCAGTCTCGACTGGGATGCCGAAGAGGTGGTCATCGATATCCGCGATCACGGCCCGGGCGTGCCGATGTCGATCGCGGATCAGCTGGGCGACACCTTCATCTCGACCAAGAGCAAGGGCATGGGCATCGGCCTGTTTCTGACTCACGCCACCGTCAACCGATTCGGCGGCGGCGTCAGTCTCTACAACCATGAAGAAGGCGGTACGTTGACCGAGGTCAAGCTTCCCCGCGTCAAGGCTGGCGATAGCCTGTGATGCCACTTCGGTCCGCCATCCACCGATGAGGAGTCAGCGATGAGTGAACAGGAACGGACGAATCAGCAGGAACGTCTGCTGATCGTCGACGACGACGAACAGCTCTGTTTCGTCATGGAGCGCGCCATGCGCCGCCGTGGCTACGACGTGGTCGTCGCTCATACCCACGACCAAGCTCTCGCGGCAGCGCGGGAAGCACCGCCCGCGCTGGCGACGCTGGACCTCAAGCTGGAGTCCGACTCCGGCCTGAAACTGCTGCCCGCGCTACTGGAGGTGGCTCCGGCGTGTCGCATCGTCGTGCTGACCGGTTACTCGAGCATCGCTACTGCCGTGGAAGCGATGAAACTGGGCGCAGTCAACTATCTTTGCAAGCCCGCCGACGCGGACGAGATCCTGCTGTCGCTGGAGCGCGAAAGCGGCGATGTCGATGTGGAAATCGCCGACAACCCTCCATCGGTCAACCGCGTGACCTGGGAGCATATCCAGAAGGTCCTGCATGAGCACGACGGCAATATCTCGGCCACGGCCCGAGCGCTGGGCATGCACCGCCGCACCCTGCAACGTAAACTGCAGAAACGTCCGGTAAGACACTGACGACTCACCTTCCCTTCACGACAGGAGCCCAACGTGAATCACCCCCAACGCCTCGAGCAGATGATCCGCATCGCCCGCCGGGCTGGCGACATGATCGTCCAGGCGCGTCAGAAGCAGAACTTTTCCCACGATTACAAAGGGGGAGACGAACTGGTGACCGAGGTGGATGTGGCCGTCGATCAGATGATCGCCGACGAACTCGAAGCCCTCTTCCCCGGCGAAGCCAGGCTGACCGAAGAGCTGGCGCCGGATCGCAGTCAGCTCGAGCAGCGCGGCCCGCTCTGGGTCGTCGATCCCATCGATGGCACCGTCAACTTTGCCTATGGGCACGCTCACGTTGCCGTATCGATCGCCTGGGCAGTGGATGGGGAAGTTCAGCTCGGTGTGGTTCACGCACCGTTCCTCGGCGAAACCTTCACCGCCACGCGCGGCCAGGGGGCGCAGCTCAACGAGGAATCGATGCACTGCAGTCGACCGACCACACTGGAGCGAAGTCTGGTCGCGACGGGTTTTCCGTACGCCCGCGACAAGCGTGGCCCGCTGATCAGGCGTCTCAACCACGTCGTCCATGCCTGCCGCGACGTGCGGCGTAACGGCTCCGCAGCCCTCGACCTCTGCCATGTCGGCTGCGGCCAGCTGGATGCCTACTATGAAAGCGTCTCTCCGTGGGACTTCGCCGCCGGGCTGCTCATCGCGCGGGAGGCCGGCGCCAGCACGAGCCACCTCTACGAATGTCCGGATGGACTCCCCGTCGAGCTCTACGGCGAGAACCTGCTGGTCAGCGCTCCCGATATTCACGGCGCGCTAGGGGACCTGCTGCGTGATGCCGATGCGGGGCGCCCTCTCGCACCCTGATCCCGCTGCTCAGCCATGACTCCGTGCCGGCATTGTTGAAGATATCATCTACCCTGACGATCTTCATGGTGGCGGGCACCATGAAGCTTATAGTGGCGCGCAATGATGTACGTAGAGAGACTCTATTGGGCCGATGGGGTTTAATACGAAAGAATAAGCCCCATCTCGTTTTCAGGCCTTTTCATTATCCGATACAGG
This sequence comes from Salinicola sp. 4072, assembly GCF_036663415.1. Taxonomy (NCBI): domain Bacteria; kingdom Pseudomonadati; phylum Pseudomonadota; class Gammaproteobacteria; order Oceanospirillales; family Halomonadaceae; genus Salinicola; species Salinicola sp. 4072. Next base: position 62,219 of record NZ_JAXOVV010000013.1, read on the forward strand.
AGAATCACCGATGCTGACCGTCATTTTCGGCCGTCCCGGTTGCCCGTTTTGCGTTCGCGCCAAAGATCTGGCCGAAAAGCTGAAGGAAGCTCGCGAAGACTTCGATTACCGTTATATCGACATCCACGCTGAAGGCATCACCAAGGCCGACATGGAAAAGACGATCGGCAAGCCGGTGGAAACCGTGCCACAGATCTTTGTCGATCAAACGCATATTGGCGGCTTCACCGAATTCGACCAGTACGTGCAGGACAAGGCATTGATGCCGGAAAACGCCTGATCGAGACAGGCGAAAGCGAAGATCCAAAAAAGCCGGCGCGAGCCGGCTTTTTGTCGTTCGTGGGATGTTTTTCCGTTACGTTTACCGGTTGTCGTCGGGTCGACATGACCGCAGCCGAACCCGCGCCTTCTCTTCCGTCGCCCTCGTCACGTCGGCTGAGACGATGACTCGTCGAGCGACAGGTCCGGCTCGCCTTCCAGATCCAGCTCATACTGATAAGGTCCGTGCCGGGGGTCCAGTTCGTTGATGTAGTGCGTCGATTCCACCATTGGCACCAACGGGGTGTAAGGCTCCTGCTCCTCGGGCGCCATGACCGGTTCGCGGCGCCACAACCGATAGACGATGAACAGAGCCAGGCCCAATGCCGCTGCGCCCAGGAACAGCCAGAGGCCGTCCGGCCCCATCCCTTGCATCAACAGGGACGCGCTGAACGGACCGACGATCGAGCCTACCCCGTAGCACATCAGGATTTTGGCATTGGCCTGGATCGTCTCCTCGGGCTCCAGCCAGTCGTGGGTGTGCGCCAAGCTCAGCGAGTAGAGGGTATGCAGCATCGCGGTGTGGAAGCTGGCCACGAAAACCAGCAGCCAATAGCTCGAGCGTGCGGCAAACACGATCAGAATGCCCGAGATGGTCATCACCAGCGCCATGCACAAAATGACCTTACGACGATCGAAGCGGTCCGAAATACGCCCAAGCGTCCATTGGGCAATGAGAGCCACCAGGGTCGTGATCGACATGAACTTTGCCGTCTGCGCGGTGGTCAGCCCGATCTCCTGGCCGTAGTACGGCGTCATGGCGAAGAAGGCCTGCACCATCAACCCCGCCACAAAAGCGCCGACCAGACCGACCGGTGCGCGCGCCATTAACGTCCGCATCGAGATCTTCGCCGATACGTCGTGACTACTGCGTAACGGACCTTGGATACGGTGAATCGACAGCGGCACCAGTGACAACGCGAACAGGATACCGGCCACCGAAAACAGCACGAACGTGCCGGGGTCGGCCATGTTGAGCATCCACTGGCCACCCGCCAGCGACAGTGTCGAGATCACCAGATACCATCCCAGCACCCGCCCCCGATTTTCGTTGGTCGACTCGCCGGATACCCAGGACTCCATCACCATCAGCAGCCCCGCTGTCGCCGCACCGCCGAACAATCGCCAGACCAGCCAAGCCCATGGATCGACCCATAGCCCGTGCAGGATGGCCGTGGCCGCCAGCAACGCTGCACAGGCGGCGAACACACGAATGTGGCCCACGCTACGTATGCGCTTTTCCAGCCAGTAGCTGCCGGCGACAAAACCGAGCGAAAAGCAGGACATGAGCAGACCCGCCATCTGCGACGGGAACGCCTCCAGCGACATGCGCACGCCCAGCAGCGTCATGATCAACCCGTGCCCGAGAAGGAAGCTGATTTCGCAAAGAAACAGAATCGGTAGAGTCGCGGGGAGTGAACGCAACAGAGTTCTCCAGACAGCAGCGGTTGAGGAATCCGTTCGACGAATGGCGCCGATCCGGGTCGATGAACGACACCTCACAGTGAACGGAGGCGAAAACGGCGGCAGTTTATCAATTTAGAGGCGATCTTGCCGAGATTCAGCGATATCCGTGACCATCAGATACTGACATGAATTATTCACATCTTCTGTGGATAACGCTGTGCATTTCCGGTGACGGATAGCAACGGTCGTCCTCCCTATCCATGCTGACCTTAAATTGGTCAGTTTTTCGACAATGGCAAAACCCAGTCTTTGCCTCGAGACACGTCATCGCCCACCCGCATCTTTCCCCGACCATGAACCGAAGGTCGGCGCGCTGTGCAGTCTGAGGACATTCCAGTAACATTGAGCCAAGTCATTGATGGAGAATGGCATGTCGACCCTGAAAGGGTGCATCAGCGTCCTGTTGCTGCTTATCAATACGCTTTTCTGGGGCATGCCCCTGATCGTGCTGACGGCAGTAAAACTGGCAACACCGATTCGGCGCTGGCGCCTACGGGTACTCGGCGGACTGCACTGGGTCGCTCTCGCCTGGGTGAGAACCAACAACGTCTGGATCCGTTACTGGATTCACCCGCGGATTCGAGCCGACATTCCCGAGTCCCTCTCGCCGAATCAGTGGTGGCTGGTCATGGCCAACCATCAGAGCTGGACCGACATCATCGTCATGCTCTACGTATTGACCGGCCGACTGGCCATGCCGAAGTTCTTCCTCAAACGAGAGTTGATCCTGGTTCCTATCGTCGGCCTGGCCTGGTGGGCCCTCGAATTTCCATTCATGCGTCGATACAGCCGTGAAAAGCTCGCGCGCCATCCCGGGCTGGCCGAGCGGGACCGTCGAGCGACGCAACGAATGTGCGAACATGCCCGGGAAATGCCGATGACAATCTACAACTTCGTCGAGGGGACTCGATTCACGCCGGAGAAGCAACGCCAGCAGCAGAGCCCCTATCGGCATCTGCTGCGGCCCAAGGCCGGCGGGGTAGCCCAGGTCATTGGGCTGTTGGGATCGCGCCTGGACGGCATCATAGACGTGACGCTGCATTACCGTCGTGGCACGCCCAATTTCTGGGATTTCCTCTGCGGCCGCGAGCAGGACATCGCGATGGTCGCGAAATTTCTCGACAGACCGGACTGGATGCGGGAAGGGAGCTATGACGATGCCCATTACAAGGAACGTTTCTACACATGGCTGAACGCAAGGTGGCAGGAAAAAGACACGGCGCTCTCCTCCTACTGCTGGGACTGATTCTTCTGCTCGGCGGCTGTGCGAGCGGCGGCGGAGTCAGCATCTCCGACGGAGGCGGCTGGGTGACGGTGCAGCGCGGAGACACCCTGGGCAAGATCGCCGATCAGGCCGGCATCCCGCTACTTCGCCTGCAGCGCTTCAATCCTGGCGTAGATTCCCGCCGGCTGGCCATCGGTCAACGCCTGATGCTGCCCTCACGGCAGGAACGCGCGCCGGGCGGTGGCCCTTACCGTTATCAGGTGAGGCGCGGTGATTCCCTCTATTCGATTGCCCGCTATTTCGGTGCCGACCCGCAGCGCGTCCAGGCCGCCAACACCGGTATCGATCCCTCTCGGCTGGCCGTCGGACAGTTGATCCAGGTACCGCTCGGCGGCGATTCGAGCGGCAGCGGTGGCAGTCGTGCCGCGTCAGCGCCGGCAGCCTCGCGCTCGCTTCCGGATCCCGGCCCGCTTCCCTCTTCGGCGCGCCAATGGCAATGGCCATTGGCGAACTACGCCGTCGAGCGTCGTTTTGGCCGTGACGCCCACGGCACCCTGCAGCCCATGATGCTGACGTCACCCTCCCCGGCGGTCGCCAAGGCCACCGCGCCGGGCAAGGTGCGGTTTGCCAGCGGCATGCGCCAACTGGGTCAGGTGGTCATCCTCCACCATGCCGACAACATGCAGAGCGTATACGCCTTCTGCGACAAGCTGATGGTCTCCGAAGGAGACTCCGTCTCCAGCGGGGCACCGCTATGCGACATCGGCCAGGAAAGCGGCAGCAGCCGCTATCACCTGCTGTTCGATCTTCGTCATGGCGGAAAACCCGTGGATCCCGCGCGCGTGCTACGCTAATCGGCGTGTCATGCATTCGTCATCACCTTGACACATTGGCGTCATCGGTACCCCGCAGGATCGGAGACCAGGTCGATTACGTTCGATTACGGTTGACGGCGAGTCGGGAATCCAGACAGCTTCGCTGGCGTGGAAGGAGTCATCAAAATGCGCATAGCCCTGGTCAGTGAAACCTGGGCGCCGGAGGTCAACGGCGTCGCTCACACCCTGAGCCAACTTGCCAGCCATCTGGTCTCCAAAGGCGTCACGCTGCAACTGATCCGACCCGATCCGGCGGGCGGCGAGCGGGACACGCTGGCGGAGCGGGATGTCCACGTCCGCGGCGTGTCGCTACCGATCTATGCCGACGTCCATGTCGGCTGGCCGTGCCGGCGTCGGCTAGTGCGGCTCTGGCGCCAGGAGCGCCCCGACGCTATCTATATCGCCACCGAAGGTCCCCTCGGCTGGTCAGCCTTGAATGCGGCGAGACACTTGCAGATACCGGTCGTCAGCGGATTCCACACCAACTTCGATCAGTACGCCAGTAATTATCACCTCGGCTGGAGCATTCCGATTGCCCGCCGCGGTCTGCGCTATTTCCACAATCGCTGCGATGCGACGCTGGTGCCCACGGTGGCACAACGTCAGGCCCTGGAAGACAGAGGCTACCGGCGCGTCTCGGTACTGGCGCGGGGGGTGGACGCCGAACGCTATCACCCCTTACGTCGGGATGCGGAACTGAGACGCCAATGGGGCGCCAGCCCTCACGATCCGGTGGCGCTTTATGTCGGCCGGCTCGCCAGCGAGAAGAATATCGAGCTGCTGGCCACCACCATGGCGGCCATGCAGCGGGCCAACCCGTCGCTGGTACAGGTGCTGGTGGGCGATGGCCCAGCGCGGAAGAACATTGCCCAGCGACTGCCCGACGCCGTGTTCACGGGCTTCCAGAAGGGAGAAGCCCTGGCGCGCCATTACGCCAGCGCGGACATGTTCATCTTTCCTTCGCTCTCGGAAACCTTCGGCAACGTGGTGCCGGAAGCGATGGCAAGCGGACTCGCCGTGGTGGCATTCGATCATGCCGCAGCGAAGGAACTGATCACCGATGACGTCGATGGACGGCTGGTCTCGCCGGAAGATGGCGACGGCTTCATCCATGCGGCGAGCGAGCTTTGCCAGCAACCGGCTCTCTACGCCCGCCTGGGCCGTCAGGCGCGCCAGCGCGCTTCAGGGCTGAGTTGGGCCCATATCGGCGACCGCTTTCTTGCCCATCTCATTCAGGTCCAGGGAACTCAGCATGCCGCCACGCACTCTACGTCTCAGGTTTGAACAGCTGGATCGCGCCGAGAGCCGGCTCAGCCACTGGCTGGCGGAATTCTCGCGCCACGCGCCGACCCTCTGGCTATTCCGTCTGGTCAGCCGTCTCGGCGACTGGCCGGCCTGGGTCGCAGTCGCCTTGCTGCAACCTCTCCTGCAGGGTCAGCAGGGATGGCTGATCGCGGCACACTGGGGGCTGACGGCTAGCATAGCCGCTCTCGTGTATCGCCTGCTCAAGACCCGGCTATGCCGGGAACGCCCCTATATCACCTTCGACACCATCCGCTGCACGATGCCTCCGGTCGACCGTTACAGCTTCCCCAGCGGCCATACCCTGCACGCGGTAATGTTCAGCTGCCTGACCGCCGCGAGCAGTCCGAAACTGCTGCCGATCGTGATCCCGCTTGCCGTTTTGATCGCGATCTCGCGCGTGGTGCTGGGCCTGCACTATGTCAGCGACGTCATCGTGGGGGCGCTGCTGGGATTCGTTCTGGCCTGGGGCAGCGGACTGGCCGCCCTGTTCGTCTGGGGCGGGTAGCGCTGCCGTGTCCGAGCCGGATAGCAACGATTGGCAACGCATCGAAGAGTCGCCGATGCTGGCTCTGCTACCGAACTTTCTCGACGACGAAGAAGCTTCCCGGCTCTGTCTCGCGCTCGATCATCAAATCGAATGGACCTCTCCAACCCTTCAGCTCTACGGGCGTCGGCACGTCATTCCGCGCTCCCAGTGCTGGATGGGCGACCAGGAGGCTCACTATCGCTATTCCGGGCGTGCCTTTCAGCCACAACCGTGGCATCCGCAGGTCGAAAAGCTCAAGGATCGGGTTCAGCAGCTACTGCAGGCCCACGGGATGCCGTCGGCCGGTTTCAATAGCGTGCTGCTAAATCGCTACGCCAACGGCGAGCAGCGCATGGGCTGGCATAGCGACGATGAGCCGGAACTCGGCGAGGATCCGATCGTGGCTTCGGTATCGCTGGGTAGCGAGCGTCCTATTCGCTTTCGGGAGAAGACGGCCACACCTCGCCGCGCCTTCAACGTCTGGTTGCCCCACGGCAGCCTGTTACTAATGGGCCCCGGCGCACAGGCCAGATGGCAGCACGCATTGGCCCCACGAGCGATCGAGGGCGTTCGTATCAATCTCACTTTCCGACGGATTTTTTAGCGTCTCCGCGCTTTCCAGCTTCAGCGCCCCACCTAAAAACGAAAACGCCTCCCTGTTCGGGAGGCGAAGAAAGATAACGGTATAACCAGAACTCGACGGCTTCGACTGCTCTAGGGAAGCGCTGAATAAATAGGCGAACGAGATGAGGCGCAAGGCGCACGGCACGCAGAAGACGAGACATAACATGGGGTTAGGCGAGTCTTCGAGTACCGCGCAACGTAGCGATTCGCTCGTGCAGGCATTTATGCAATGGTTCCCTAGTCATCCGCGATAGTAGTTGGCCGGCACGAACGGCATCGCGCTGATGGTCATCGGCAACCGCTTGCCACGGACATCGGCATAGAGTGTCATGCCTTTCTCGGCCGCCTCGATCGCCACGTACGCCATGGCGACCGGCGCCCCGATGCTGGGCCCGAAGCTTCCCGACGTGACCTGCCCGACCTCGTGGTCATCCGCGTCGAACAGCTTGGCGCCCTCTCGTACTGGGGCCCGGCCCTCGCCGATCAATCCGACGCGACGGCGACGGTGATCCTTGGCCTGCAGTTGATGCAGCACCATGTCGGCCCCGGGGAAACCGGCCTCCCGCTCGCCACCAACCCGGCGCGGCTTGCCCACAGCCCAGGAGAGGCTCGCCTCGACGGGCGTGGTCGTGGTGTCGATATCGTGACCGTAGAGGCAGAGGCCAGCCTCGAGACGCAACGAATCCCGCGCCCCCAGCCCGATGGGCTCGACTTCCGACTGTTCGAGGAACCAGCGCGCCAGCGCTTCGGTGGCCTCCGCAGGCACCGAAATCTCGAACCCATCCTCACCAGTGTACCCGCTGCGACTGATCCATAGCTCATGGCCCATCACCTCGAAACGGCCATGCTGCATGAACACCAGATCACAGGCAGCCGGACAGAGACGCTGCATGACGTCTCGAGCCTGCGGGCCTTGCACGGCCAGCAAGCCCCGATCCAGAACCTCCACATCATGGCCGGTACCGAGACCGGTACGCATCAGCGCTATGTCCTGATCCTTGCACGCCGCGTTGACGACCACGTACAGCGAATCGCCATGATTGACGATCATCAGGTCGTCCAGAATGCCGCCTTCGCTGTTGGTGAACAGGGCGTAGCGCTGCCCGCCTTCGGCCAGCCCCACGACATCGGCAGTCACCAGGGTTTCCATCGCCGCGGCGGGTGAAGGCCCGGTCACTTTTACCTGGCCCATGTGAGAGACGTCGAACAGACCACAGGCCCGACGCGTGTGCTCGTGCTCTTTCTTGACGCCCAGTGGGTACTGTACGGGCATGCTGTAGCCGGCGAACGGCACCATCTTGCCACCGAGCTCCTGATGCAGGGCGAACAGCGGGGTCTGTTTCATAGTAGACATCGAAGTCTCCAGTTAAGCGCAGAGAGAAAGTTCTTGCTTATCGATCACGGTCTTCCAGCGCCTCTCCCGGCAGGACGGTCTTGCCGGCAAAGTAATCGCGTGTCAGCTTGAATACGACCGGGGACAATAGCGCCAGGGCGATCAGGTTCGGAATCGCCATCATCGCATTGAAGGTGTCCGCCACCAGCCAGATGAAATCCAGCTTTGCCATGGCGCCGACCGGCACTGCCAGCACGAACAGAATCCGATAGAGCAGAATCGCCCGATCGCCGAACAGGTATTGAAAGCACTTCTCGCCGTAGAACGACCAGCCCAGAATCGTGGTGAAGGCGAATATCGACAGCGCGATGGCGACGATATGCTGACCGATACCCGGCAGCGCGCTATCGAACGACAGCGAGGTCAATGCCGCGCCGCTTTCGCCATCCAGCCAGTGGGCCGAAGTCAGAATGACCAGCGCGGTCATGGTGCACACGACCAGCGTATCGATGAACGTCCCCAGCATGGCGATCAACCCCTGACGGACCGGATTGCGCGTCTGCGCGGCCGCATGCGCGATCGGCGCACTGCCCAGGCCTGCCTCGTTGGAGAAGATCCCTCGCGCCACACCGAAGCGAATGGCGGCAGCGACCGCAGCACCGGCGAAACCGCCGCTGGCGGCGATGGGCTGAAATGCGTGCGCGAAGATCGTGCCCAGGGCGCTACCGATCTGATCGGCATTGATGATCAGCACGACGACACCGGCTGCGAAGTAAGCCACGGCCATCAATGGCACCAGCTTGCCGGCAACGCTGGATATACGTTTGATGCCGCCCAGAATGACCGCGCCGGCAAGCGCCATGATGATGACCCCGGTCAACCAGGCAGGCACGCCGAAGGACGTCGTCAACGCGTCCGCCACGGAGTTGGCCTGCACGGTATTGCCGATACCGAAAGCCGCCACGGCGCCGAAGAAGGCGAACATTCCGCCCAGCCACGCCCAGCGCTTGCCCAGCCCGTTACGAATGTAATACATCGGCCCACCGACATGATCGCCCCGGGAGTCGGTCTGCCGATACCGCACCGCCAGCACGGCTTCGGCAAACTTCGTTGCCATCCCGACCAGCGCGGTCAGCCACATCCAGAACACCGCCCCGGGGCCACCGAGCGCAATGGCCGTGGCCACACCGGCGATGTTTCCCGTTCCTATCGTGGCTGAAAGAGCCGTCATCAGCGCGTTGAACGGTGATATCTCGCCATCGTCACGACTGTCGGCATCGCTGCGGCGGCCACCCCACAGCAAGCTGAAACCGAGCCCAAGCTTGCGAATGGGCATCAACTTGAGCCCCAGTTGCAAGTAGATACCGACCCCGAACAGCAGGATCAGCATCAACGGGCCCCAGACCACGCCGTTGATGGCGCTGAATATCGTAGTGAGTTGATCCACGTCGAACTCCATTTATTGGGTTGTTGTCGCTGTCAAACAGGCCAGAGCGTGCCGGGATAGCCATGAACGCTCATTGATGGCCAAAACGTGGCAACGATAGAGGATTCCACTACGCATCCACAATGATCCCAAAGCCTTCATTCCTCTTTGCCATGGGCCTCAGCGTGTCCTTGGCTACCTTAGCGAAAAGCCCTTTCTGTTTCCAATAAGAAACACGTTACCCCGATCTCGACGGGAAGCGCCAAGTCGCCAAAAATGCAGATGCCATCCCTCGATGCCCTTGCTGTCACCGGCGCCCGGCCAAGCGCCCTCGTCACGAGGTCGCCACCACGCCGCAAGAGGCGGGAAACACCATTCCAGGACTGGACGTTTCCCGGATCTGGGCTCAATCTAGTAACGCGATTCCTGTTCAATTGAGCGGGAAGCAGGTGGGACTATGCCAATCGACGTCACATTGATGCATAATGCCCACCAAAATCACCCGACTCGAAATTTGTTTCGTATAGGAAACTCTCATGAGCGAAATCCCCAACAACCTGCTCTATACCGACAGCCACGAATGGGTGCTGGACAACGGCGACGGCACGGTGACCGTCGGCATTACCGATCACGCTCAGGAGGCACTGGGTGACGTGGTCTTCGTCGAATTGCCGGAAGCTGGCCGCGAACTGGATGCGGGCGACGAATTCGGCGTCATCGAGTCGGTCAAGGCCGCCTCCGACCTCTACTCGCCGCTGGCGGGTGAAATCGTCGAGGTCAACGAGGCGCTGGAGGACAGCCCCGAGACCGTCAACGACTCCCCTTACGGTGAAGGGTGGATACTCAAGCTGCAATTGGCGGATCAGGGCGATCTGGAATCGCTGATGTCGGCCGAGGCCTACTCTGAACTGGTCGCCGCCGAGGAAGATCAAGACGGCTGATCGGTTCCCCCCGCGTCCTCAAGCCATGACCGTTCGGTGGTGCACCATCGAACGGTCGACTCCCTCTCCCTGCCAACCTCCCCGGATAGATCATGCCCACCGAGACTCGACCGTTAACCGACCTGACCAATCACGCCGACTTCCTTCAGCGCCACAATGGCCCTGCGCCCGGCGATATCAGCGAGATGCTCAAGACGCTCGATATGCCATCGCTGAAGACGCTGATCGACCGCGCTATTCCCAAGGGAATTCGTCTCGAAGGCGATCTGGCTCTGGATGGCCCGCGCGGAGAGGCGGAGGCGCTGGACTACCTGCGGGGGCTGGCACGGCAGAACAAGGTGTTCAAGAGCTATATCGGCCAAGGCTACTATCCGACGCACCTGCCGGCGGTGATTCAGCGCAACGTGCTGGAGAACCCGGGCTGGTATACCGCCTATACCCCGTACCAGCCGGAAATTGCCCAGGGGCGTCTCGAGGGGCTTCTCAATTTCCAGCAGATGGTGATGGACCTGACCGGCATGGCCATCGCCAACGCCTCGCTGCTTGATGAAGCGACGGCAGCTGCCGAGGCGATGGCGCTGTGTCGGCGCGCGAACAAGAAGCACAAGAGCCAGCGCTTTTTCGTGGCGGACAACGTGCTTCCGCAGACCCTGGACGTCCTGCGTACGCGAGCGGCCTATCTTGGCTTCGAGCTGGTCGTGGCGCCGGCAGCCCAACTCGCCGAAGAAGACGTGTTCGGCGCCCTGCTGCAATATCCGGGCGTCGACGGCGATATCGGTGACATCGAAGGCATCGTTGCCGAGGCGCGCTCGCGTCAGATCATGACTTGCGTAGCGGCGGATCTGATGAGCCTGGTCATGCTCAAGGAGCCAGGCGCCATGGGCGTCGATATCGTACTGGGCAACTCCCAGCGCTTCGGCGTCCCCATGGGCTATGGCGGCCCACATGCAGCCTTCTTCGCAACCAGCGAGGCGCTCAAGCGTTCGCTGCCGGGCCGCGTCATCGGTGTCTCCAAGGATAGCCGTGGACGCCCGGCGCTGCGCATGGCGATGCAGACACGCGAGCAGCATATCCGCCGCGAAAAGGCCACGTCCAACATCTGTACCGCGCAGGCGCTGCTGGCGAACATTGCGGGCTTCTACGCCGTCTACCACGGTGCCGAGGGTCTCCGCACCATCGCCGGCCGCATCCATCGCCTGACGACGCTGCTGGCGTCGGGCCTCGAACGCCATGGCATCGCCCTCAAGCACGACAGCTGGTTCGATACCCTGACATTGACCGGAGTGGACAGCCATCGCATTCAGGGGCGCGCCCTGACCCACGAGATCAATCTTCGTTACCCCGCCGACGGCGAGGTCGGCGTGAGTCTCAACGAAACCACCACCGCCGCCGACCTGGCGGCGCTGTTCGACGTGCTGATCGGCGAAGAACATGGCTTGTCGGTGAGCGAGCTCGATCGGGAAGCCATCGAGCGTGGCACCAGCGGAATTCCGACCGCCTACCGTCGCGACAGCGATTTTCTCCAGCATCCCAATTTCCAGCGCTTCCGCAGCGAGACCGAAATGCTGCGTTATCTCAAGCGGCTGGAAAATCGCGACCTGTCGCTCACGCACGCGATGATCCCGCTGGGCTCATGCACCATGAAGCTGAACGCCACCAGCGAAATGATTCCGATCACCTGGCCCGAATTCGCCAACATTCATCCGTTCGCCCCCAGCGAACAGACGTCCGGCTATCGTCAGATGATCACCGAGCTCAGCGATTTCCTGACCGAGATCACCGGCTACGACAACATCTCGATGCAGCCAAACTCCGGCGCCCAGGGCGAGTATGCTGGGCTGGTCGCCATTCGTCGCTACCAGGCCGCTGTCGGCGAAGGTCATCGCGATATCTGTCTGATTCCCAGCTCGGCGCATGGTACCAACCCCGCCTCCGCCGCCATGGCGCAGATGAAAGTCGTCGTCGTCGAATGCGACCGGGACGGCAATATCGACATGGCCGATCTCGAGGCCAAGGCTGCCAAGCACCGCGACAATCTTTCCGCGATCATGCTGACCTATCCGTCGACCCATGGCGTCTTCGAGGAGAATGTCCGCCAGGCCTGTCAGCTCATCCACGACAATGGCGGCCAGGTCTATATCGACGGTGCCAACATGAACGCCCAGGTCGGTCTGTGTCGTCCCGGGGACTACGGTGGCGACGTCTCGCACCTCAACCTGCACAAGACGTTCTGCATTCCGCATGGCGGCGGCGGCCCGGGCATGGGCCCGATCGGCGTCAAGGCGCATCTGGCCCCCTACTTGCCCAACCATGTCGTGACCCCGCAGGAAGGCATCGAGAAGAACTCGGGCGCCGTCTCGGCTACCGCCTTCGGTAGCGCTTCGATCCTGCCGATCTCCTGGGCCTACATCAAGATGATGGGCGCTCGTGGTCTGCGCGAAGCGACCGAGCTGGCTATCCTCAATGCCAACTACATCGCCAAGCGGCTGGCGCCGCACTATCCGGTGCTCTACCAGGCCGCCAACGGCACGGTCGCTCACGAGTGCATCCTAGACATGCGTCCGCTCAAGGCGACTTCGGGTGTCAGCGAGGAGGATATCGCCAAGCGCCTGATGGACTACGGCTTCCACGCTCCGACGATGTCCTTCCCGGTCGCCGGGACGCTGATGGTCGAGCCGACCGAGTCCGAATCCCGCTACGAACTCGATCGCTTCTGCGATGCGATGATCGCCATCCGTGAGGAGATCGCGCGAATCGAATCCGGCGAATGGCCGAAGGATTCGAACCCGCTGGTGATGGCGCCGCATACCATGGCGGATATCACCGAGGAAAGCTGGGAGCGCCCCTACTCCCGCGAGCAGGCGGTCTTCCCCTCGGAAGCCGTGCGCGATGCCAAGTACTGGCCGGCCGTCAATCGTGTCGACAACGTCTTCGGCGACCGCAACCTGATCTGCAGCTGTCCGCCGATCGATGCCTACCGCGATGCGTCATAGGTTGGTGCTGCATTAGAAAAAACCAGAATGGCCGCTCGATGAGCGGCCGTTCTCGATTCCAACGATTATCTGGTAGACGACGCACCGAGTAAGCGCGTCGCGGGCTATCGGATTTCCTCGCTTTCCGTCGTTTCCAGCGTGGGAAGCTCGCTGTAGCCGTAGAGAGCGTTGAGACGCTGCTGGCGAAACGACTCCAGCAACTGGCGATAGCGTTTGGGCAGCTCGACGTCCGTCCGCGATACCAGGTGCAGTGTCTCGTAGACCGGCTGCGCCAATGTCATCTCCTTGACCTGACGCTGCCATGGCGAGGTTTCCAGTACAGGCCGGGAAACCACAGTGAATCCCAGCCCGCGGGCCACCGCATCCAGCACCTGGCCCACCTCGTTGGTGAAACCCTGGCGCGGGAAATGGCTCATGCTGCGAAATTCGCTGCCGAAGTTGCTCCGCAGCAGGAGACTGGCATTGGTATTGCCGTCGTTGTAATTGACGAACCCCAGCGCCAGTAGCTCGCTGAGGGTGGTTCCCGTGAAATCCGCCGGCACCACCAGACACAGGGGTTCCTGATGCCATGCCTCGAAGGTCAGATCGGGCTGCTTGCTGATTTCGGTGACGATGCCAACGTCGTAGCGCCCCGCCACCACGTCATGCGCAATTTCATGGTTGAACGCAAAACTGTAGTTGACCGTCAGCCCAGGATGCATCTGCTGATAACCCAACAGGAACGGATAGAACATCAACCCGACACTACCCGGTGAGGCGATGCGACACTCGCCGCTGTCCGGAGAGTCGTCATCCAGCGAATGACGGAAATGTTCGTGCTCGGCAAATAGCTTGACCGCATAGTCATAGGCCCGACGGCCGGGATCGGTCAACGAGAAACGACGGCCGTGACGATTGAGCAGGGAGCGGCCGAGATACTCCTCGAGCTTGCGCACGTGCTGGCTGACGCCTGGCTGGGTCATATCGAGTTTGCGCGCGGTCTGGGTAAAGCTACCCGTCTCGACGAGCATCATGTAAGTACGGAAATACTGGGCGTTGAACATGGGAATTCGAACCACTCAAGCTGTACGGCAGTTGAAAGCGCTTCGACCCGGAATGCGCCGCAGACCGCATTTCGATAACGCCTCGTTGTCAGATACGAACGTTACAATCATAACAATTTATAGGAAAAACCGCACCTGTTAGCACCCTCAGACATGGCCCGATCAAGGCCATCGGCGCGTAGCATGGCTTGGCAGCCGCTTCCAACATATCCAGCCCCACTGCGACGACCAGCCGCTCATGTTAGCATTGGCAAGCTCTCACTCAGGATTGAAGAACCCTATGTCTGATCCCTTTGCGCAGCGCGCCAAGGCCGTGCAGCAAACGCTACTTGTGATGGAAGAAAATGCCGATGACAGCGAGCTTTTCGCCCTAGGCTACATGATTCCGCAAATCGGCCTGGTACAGGAAATGGCCGAATACGATCCGGCCGAAGTCGAGGCCGAAGATTTCGATGCGACCTACTGGCAGTGGCTGGAGAGCACGTTCGCCCAGGACAACATGAGCGATGCCGACCAAGAGCAGATCGCCTCTCTCTGGCAGACCGCCGCCGAACGCGCCGCTCTTTGAATGACCGATATCTACTTCCATGAGGATGCCGTCCATGCCTGAGACGCTATCAACCATCGTTTCCCCCGAGGGTAGTCTCGAGGTGCTGTCTCAATCCGAGGTCAATCGACTGCGAGACACGTCGACGAGCGGCCTTCACGATCTGGTCAGACGCTGTGCACTGGCGATTCTCAATTGCGACACCCCCACCGACGATGGCCTGGCGGTGATGGAAGCCTATCAGGATTTCGACATCGAGGTTCTGCAGCAGGATCGCGGCATCCGACTCAAGCTCTCCAATGCCCCAGCCTGCGCGTTCGTCGACGGACGCATGATTCGCGGCGTGCGGGAACAGCTCTCCGCAGTGCTGAGAGACATCGTCTACGTCTACAACGAGATCCAGAACAATCCCAAGTTCGACCTGGAAACCAACGAAGGGTCGACCAACGCGGTCTTTCACATCCTCCGCAACGCCAGCACCCTGCGCACGGCGCAGGAACCGAGCATGGTGGTGTGCTGGGGCGGGCACTCGATTACCCGCGAAGAGTATGACTACACCAAGGCCGTGGGTTATCACATGGGCCTGCGCGGGCTGGATATCTGCACCGGCTGCGGCCCGGGGGCCATGAAAGGCCCGATGAAAGGCGCCAACCTCGCCCACGCCAAGCAGCGTCGCAAGGACAGCCGCTACCTGGGCATATCCGAACCCGGCATCATTGCCGCCGAATCGCCCAACCCGATCGTCAATGAACTGGTCATCATGCCGGACATCGAGAAACGTCTCGAAGCTTTCGTGCGCATCGGCCATGGCATCGTGGTATTCCCGGGCGGTGTGGGCACGGCGGAAGAGATCCTCTATCTGCTCGGCATTCTGATGCACCCGAAGAACCGCGACATCCCTTTCCCGGTCATCTTTACCGGCCCGGAAAGCGCACAGGCCTATTTCCAGCGTATCGACGAATTCCTGCGCTACACCTTGGGCGAAGACGTGGGCCGATATTATCGTATCGTGGTAGACGATCCGGTCACGGTGTCTCGCCTGATGCGTGACGGCATCCAGGAAGTCGCCGAATTCCGTCGCCAACAGAACGATGCGTTCTACTTCAACTGGCGGCTGAATATCGAGCGCGGATTCCAGGAGCCCTTCGAGCCGACTCACGAGGCCATGGCAGCACTGGCGCTTCACCATGACCAGCCCAACCACCTGCTGGCAGCCAATCTGCGTCGCGCGTTCTCGGGAATCGTTGCCGGCAACGTCAAGGAACCCGGCATCCGCGCCATCGCAGCCCGTGGCCCCTTTCGGCTGCATGCAGAGCCTGAACTGATGTCCCGCCTGGATGCACTGTTGACGTCATTCGTCGCCCAGGGCCGCATGAAGCTGCCCGGCAAAGAATACGTGCCCTGCTACACCCTTGGCTAAGCGCAACGATTCGCTGGGCCGCTGACGCAAAGCGCGGCGTTTGGAAGTCGGAAACGGTGGATCTTGGAGACGAAGACGGCGGGCCAATTGGCCCGCCGTCTTCGTTGATCGAGAAGTCTAGAGCAAGAACGCCTGTTGAACTTCACGCATGTATCAGGCAGACGGGTCTAGCATCAATCAAACCTGGCTCGATCAATCCGGTTCTCAGTGACGACGCCGCCAGATTCGAACGACCACATGGAGCAGCAGACCCAGTGCCGCGCCTTGCGACAGGATGACCGCCCAATGATCGGCCGCCACGTCCGCCCAGTGCCAGGCGCCAATCAACAGGCAACCGATCAACAGACATCCACCCAGATGCTTGATCGCGGCGGGACAACGCTCCCGCTGTGCTGAAGCCATCAATCGCCAGAACGCAACCAATGCCACGACGATCGCGACCATCAGAATCGCGAGCAGGGCCAGACGCGTCGTATCGTGCTGCAACCAGTAACGGGGCAGCGATACCAGCATGACCAGCCACAGGCCCAACAGCGTACTCCAGCGCGTGGCTGTCAACGTTCTCGCCGCAGCCGATGACTGCGGCTCCGTCACGTCGCGAGGCCTTCGGATTCTATCCATGCTTCCACCCAGGGAACGGCAGCATCATCTGCCATGAAAGTTTCCATTGCATCGATTTCGAGACGTTCGCCCAGACGTCGCCCACCCAGGTCGGCAAGCAGCTCGTCCAGCGCCCTACCGGAACCGCAGAAAGTGTCGCCATAGGAGCTGTCCCCCAAGGCGATCAGACCGTAACGCAGAGCAGCGAGACTCGGCGGCTGCGACTTCAATTCACGCACGAAAGGGACGAAGTCGCCAGGAAAGTCGCCGCTCCCCGTGGTAGAGACACAGAACAACACCAGATCCGGCATGTCTTCGGTCAGGTCATTCAAACTCGGCTGTTCGATGACGGACACGTCGTAACCCGCCTGCTCGAATAACGGCGAAACCTGTTCCGCGACATCCAGTGCACCACCATAAACGGTGCCGACGAAAATTTTCAGCTTGGGCATAACACTCGGTCAGCGATAGATTTGCGCGGGAGCTTAGCACAGCTCGCCCTTGGGTCTCACGCGGCAAGGCCCCAAACACAACCGCCCGCCAGTTTTCACTGGCAGGCGGTCGATGGGGCACGGGCGCGGCTCAGTCCTCTTGCAGCTCGCCGTCAAAGCTTTCCACTTTGGCCTTGAGCTTCTGGCCAGGGCGGAAAGTAACGACTCGCCGAGCGGAGATCGGAATCTCCTCTCCCGTCTTGGGATTACGTCCGGGCCGCTCCCGCTTGTCCCGCAAATCGAAGTTGCCGAATCCGGACAGCTTCACCTGCTCATTCTCGCGCAGACAACCGCGAATTTCCTCGAAGAACGTTTCCACCATGTACTTGGCCTCCCGCTTGGAGAAACCCAGTTCGGCGTGAAGATGCTCCGCAAGCTCAGCTTTCGTCAGCGCTCCCATGATCGCTCCCTTCGCGCAGGATGACAGATCAACTCCGCAGCTTGGCACCGAAGCGCACTTGCGCGACTTCCACCACGTCTGCGATTAACTGATTGATTTCTTCATCATTGAGAGTGCGCGAAGGATGCTGCCAGGTCAAGCCCAGGGCGACGCTCTTGTCACCATCGTCCACCCCTTTGCCGCGGTACACATCGAATAGCTGCCATTGCGTCAACCAGTCACCGGCCCGACTCCGAATGGCATCGACCAGCGGCGCAATCTCGACCTCTTCCCTGACCACGAATGCCAGATCCCGACGCACCTCCGGATACCGGGACAGCGGCTTGAATTTCGGTATCGATCCCTGGACCAGCGCTGCCTGCTCCACTTCGAAGACGTAAACCTCGGGCTTGATATCGAGCTGGCCACGGATGCCGGGGTGCAAGGCCCCCAACCAGCCGACGACCTTGCCATCACGACAGAGCTGTGCGGAACGCCCCGGATGTAATGCAGGATGCGTTGCGGCGACGAAAGTCCACTCATCGGCTTGTCCACCCAACGCGATCAAGCTTTCCAGATCGCCCTTCAGATCGTAGAAATCGACCGTGTCACGATGGGCAGACCAGCCTTCCACGTCTCGGGAACCGCAAATCAGGCCACCGAACATCGGCGTCTGGACCAGTTCGTCCAGCTCGCCCTGGAATACCAGTCCAGCCTCGAACAGCCGCACGCGGTGCTGCTGACGGTTGAGGTTATGCATTAGCGCCTTGAGTAACCCCGGAAACAGACTATACCGCATCACCGACATGTCGCTGGAGATCGGGTTGGCCAGCGCCGGCGAGACTGCGTCCGGCGTAATCAACGCCTGGAGATCCGGCGATACGAAGCTGTAGGTGACGGCCTCCTGATAGCCGCGAGACACCATGTGGCGGCGCAGATGTCGCAACGGCAGAGACGCTTCGTCGTCTGTCGTCAGGCCGAGACGCGCCTGCGGGCGACGTACCGGCAGCCGGTTGTAACCGTGAATGCGAGCGACTTCTTCGATCAAGTCCTCTTCGATGGAGACATCGAAACGCCAGCTCGGGATCTGCACATGCAAGCTCTGATCCGCCGCCGTGCTGGCCATTCCCAGCGACTGAAAGATGCGATGGATCTCCTCGTCGGACAGACGAACGCCCAGGCAAGCGGACAGCCGCTCACGGCGAAGCTCGACATCCGGACGCCGAGGCAGATGCGCCGGCTGTGTTACCTCGGTAATGGGTCCCGGGGAACCTCCAACGATGGCGATCAGCAGCTCGGTGGCCCGCTCCATGGCCGAACGAGTGATCTCGGGATCCACGCCGCGCTCGAAACGGTGCGAGGCATCCGTATGCAACCCGAAATTGCGCGCCTTGCCCGCCACCGCGAGCGGTGAAAAGTAAGCGGCTTCCAAAAACAGATTACGCGTCTCGCCGGTCACCCCGGTCGCCTCGCCTCCCATCACACCCGCGATGGCCAACGCACGATCCTGGTCGGCGATGACGAGCGTATCCTCGTTCAGCACCACTTCCTGACCATCCAGCAGCGTGAGACGCTCGTCGGCATTTGCCCGGCGTACCTCAATTCCGCCCTTCAGGGCATCGAGATCGAAGGCATGCATGGGCTGCCCCAGCTCGAGCATGACGTAGTTGGTCACATCGACCGCCGGATCGATGCTGCGAATCCCGCTACGACGCAGGCGCTCCTGCATCCACAGTGGCGTACTTACCGTGACGTCGACATCACGGATGATGCGGCCCAGGTAGCGCGGGCACCGCTCTTCGTCACTCACGGCGACCGGGAACTGCGCATCATGGCCCGCCTCGACCGGGGCGATGCTCGGTTCGACGACCTCTGTTCCGGTCGCGCAACCGACTTCCCGCGCCATGCCCCGCAGGCTGAGGCAGTCGCCGCGATTGGGGGTCAGATCCACCTCGATGGTGTAGTCATCCAGCTGCAACCAGGCCCGGAAATCCTCACCGACAGGTGCGTCTTGCGGCAAGACATAAATTCCCTCCGAGCGCCCTTCTTCCAGGCCGAGTTCGGAAGCAGAACAGATCATCCCGCGAGATTCGACGCCACGCAGCTTGGCTTTCTTGATCTTGAAATTCTCGGGGAGCACTGCACCGACGCGCGCGAAAGGCACCTTCTGGCCAATATCGACGTTAGGCGCACCGCAGACGACCTGAACCGGTTCCCCGGAACCATCTTCGACCTGGCAGACATTGAGCTTGTCCGCATCGGGATGCTGGGATTTGGCGACGACCTCGGCTACGACCACGCCCTGAAAAACCGCACCAACCGGCTCGACGGCATCGACTTCCAGGCCCGCCATGGTAATGGCGTCTGCCAGGGCCTGCGTATCGAGCGCCGGTGAAACCCATTCGCGCAGCCACGCTTCGGAAAACTTCATCTTGATACTCCTTGACTGGGCGACGGATTCAGTTGAACTGACTCAGGAAACGCAGATCGTTGTCAAAAAACAGCCGCAGGTCATTCACCCCGTAGCGCAGCATGGCCAGCCGCTCCGCCCCCATGCCGAAGGCAAAACCGGTATAACGCTCGGCATCGACGCCCGAATGGCGAAATACCGCCGGATGAACCATCCCGCATCCCATCACCTCGAGCCATCCGCTATGTGAGCAGACACGACAGCCATCGCCTTGGCACATCACGCACTGAATATCGACCTCGGCCGAGGGCTCGGTGAACGGAAAATAGGATGGCCGGAAGCGCACCTCCAGATCGTCTCGCTCGAAGAACGCCTGCAGGAAGTCGGCGATCGTCCCCTTCAGGTCGGCAAAACTGACGCCTTCGTCGACCAGCAGACCCTCGACCTGATGGAACATCGGCGTGTGGGTCAGGTCGGAATCACTGCGATAGACCCGCCCCGGGCAGACGATGCGAATAGGGGGCTCCTGCGACTGCATGGTACGCACCTGCACCGGCGAGGTGTGCGTCCGCAAAAGACGGGTGGCGTCGAAATAGAAAGTATCTGCCATGCCGCGCGCAGGATGATGCGCGGGAATGTTCAGCGCTTCGAAATTATGAAAATCGTCCTCGATTTCCGGACCGACGGCGACCTCGAAGCCAATGTGTTGAAACAGGGATTCGATACGCTCCAGCGTCTTGGTCACGGGGTGCAGGCCACCATTGGCTTCGCCCCGTCCCGGCAGGGTGACATCGATGCGCTCCGCCTCGAGCCGAGCCTGCATGGCGGCTTGTTCGATCACCTGCTTGCGATGCTCGAGCTCCTGCTGCAATGCCTGCTTGGCTTCGTTGATGCGTTCACCGGCAGCCGGTCGCTCTTCGGGTGATAATTGCCCCAGCCCCTTGAGCAACGCTGTAATCTCGCCTTTCTTGCCCAGAAAACGCACACGCACCTGGTCGAGAGCCTGGGCGTCTTCGGCCGCGGCAATGGCCGCTTTCGCCTCGTTGACCAGGGCAGGAAGATGATCCATCCGTCGAGCTCCGCTTATCGTTCGTTACGCAGCGCCGTCGGTCACGAACGACGCGGCGATGCAGTATAAAAAAACAGGGGAAGAGCAGCTGCTCTTCCCCTGGATAGGTCACATGACTCATCGCCCTCGCAGGGCAAAATGACCTGTTATGCAGCTTTGGCTTTCTCGACGATTGCCGCGAACGTCGCTTTCTCGTGAACGGCCAGATCAGCCAGCACCTTACGGTCGATTTCAATACCGGCCTTTTTCAGACCTGCCACGAAACGGCTGTAGGACATGCCATTGACACGAGCTGCCGCGTTGATACGCGTGATCCACAGAGCGCGGAACTGGCGCTTACGCTGGCGGCGGTCACGATAGGCATACTGACCGGCTTTGATGACGGCCTGCTTGGCTACGCGGAAAACACGCGAACGCGCACCATAGTAACCCTTGGCCTGCTTCATGATCTTCTTGTGACGACGACGTGCGACGACACCACGCTTGACGCGAGACATAGTACTCTCCTGACGTTAAAAACTGACGACCAAGTGTTACAGGTTGGGCAGCATGCGGGTAACGAGCTGCTTGTCGGCAGCGTGTACCTGCTTCATCCCGCGCAACTGACGCTTACGCTTGGTAGACTTTTTGGTCAGGATGTGACTACGAAAAGACTGCTTGTGCTTGAAGCCGTTACCAGTCTTCTTGAAGCGCTTGGCAGCGCCACTGTTACTCTTGATTTTCGGCATGGGAAAACTCCACTCCGCTCTTTTTTAGAAAACCCGAGGCCGAAAACGACGAGCGATGACGCTCGTCGTTTCCCGTTCGACTTGCCCGCGGATCACTTCTTCTTGGGCGCAAGAATCATGATCATCTGACGGCCTTCCATCTTGGGAAAGGACTCGACAGCAGCCAGCTCTTCCAGATCGGCGGCAATCCGTTCCATCAGTCGGCGACCGATGTCCTGGTGTGCCATTTCACGACCACGGAAGCGCAGGGTGACCTTACCCTTGTCGCCACCTTCGAGGAAACGAATCAGGTTTTTCAACTTCACCTGATAGTCGCCCTCGTCCGTGCCAGGACGGAATTTCACTTCCTTGACCTGGATCTGTTTGGTTTTCTTCTTCTGAGCAGACTTCTGCTTTTTCTGCTCGAAGAGGAACTTGCCGTAGTCCATGATTTTACAGACGATAGGATCGGCGTTGGAAATCTGGACGAGATCCATACCGGCTTCCTCGGCGCGTTCGAGCGCCTCCTGCATGGGAACGACTCCCACCTGTTCACCCTCGGCATCGATAAGGCGAACTTCGTCTGCACGAATACGGTCGTTTATGGGCGCGCGCTTTTCCTGAGGGCGCCCGCGCTGATTATTACGCTTGATCGTTAGATCTCCATCTGGCGATTAACGTTGCTGCTCAGTGCTGACCCGGTTGGTCGGCCTGTTGAAGATGCCCTTTCAGATCATCGACGGACAGGGAACCCAGATCCTCGCCGGATCGAGTACGCACTGCAACGGCACCCGATTCGACTTCCTTATCGCCGACAACCAGCAGATAAGGAATCTTCTGCAGCGTATGCTCGCGAATTTTAAAGCCGATTTTCTCATTCCTCAAGTCCGACTCGACCCGGAAACCCGCTTCACACAAGCTTTTTGTGAGATTTTCGGCATAATCACGCTGAGCATCCGTGATATTGAGTACCACAGCTTGGACCGGAGAGAGCCATAAAGGCAAGGCCCCGGCATAATGTTCGATCAGGATGCCGATGAAACGCTCCATCGACCCCACGATCGCCCGATGCAACATCACGGGCGTCTGGCGGGATCCGTCCTCGGCCACGTACTGCGCTCCCAGACGACTGGGCATCATGAAATCGACCTGCATGGTACCGACCTGCCACTCCCGGCCCAGGCAGTCCTTCATGTGGTACTCGATCTTGGGACCGTAGAACGCCCCTTCACCCGGCAGCTCCTGCCACTGAACATCGCAGTTACCCAGTGCAGCTCTTAGAGCACCTTCAGCGCGATCCCACGTTTCGTCGCTGCCGAGACGCTTTTCAGGCCGCAGCGCGATCTTCACGGCGATGTCCTCGAAACCGAAATCACCGTAAACCTGTAGCGCCTGCCGGTGGAACGCCGTCACCTCGGGCTCTATCTGCCCTTCGGTACAGAAGACGTGACCGTCATCCTGCGTGAACGCCCGGACGCGCATGATACCGTGTAACGCGCCCGAAGGCTCGTTGCGATGACAGCCACCGAACTCCCCATAGCGAATCGGCAACTCACGGTAGCTGCGCAACCCGGAATTGAAGACCTGGACGTGGCCCGGGCAATTCATCGGTTTCAGCGCATATTCACGCTTTTCCGACTCGGTGAAGAACATGTTCTCCGCGTAATTGTCCCAATGCCCGGATTTTTTCCAGAGCGACACATCCATGATCTGCGGGCACTTGATTTCCTGATACCCGCTGCGCTTGTACACGTCACGCATGTACTGCTCGACAATCTGCCATAGCGTCCAGCCACGGGGATGCCAGAACACCATGCCGGGCGCTTCTTCCTGCATGTGGAAGAAGTCGAATCGCCGTGCTAATTTACGGTGATCACGCTTCTCGGCTTCCTCGAGGCGCAGCAGATATGCCTTGAGGGACTTCTTGTCAGCCCACGCCGTGCCGTAGATTCGCGTCAACATGGGCTTCGACGCATCACCACGCCAGTAGGCTCCAGCCAGCTTGGTCAGCTTGAATGCCTTGAGGTGCCGTGTATTGGGTACGTGAGGCCCGCGGCACATATCGATGTATTCCTGGTGATGGTAGAGACGAATCGCCTCTCCTTCAGGAATACCTTCGACGATCTCGCGCTTGTATGGCTCTTCCCTCGACGCAAATGTCGAGAGCGCCTTTGCCTGATCGACGTACTCGCGAACGACGTCGTACTCCTGGTCGATCAACGATTTCATTCGCGCTTCGATGGCTTCCAGATCTTCCGAAGAAATGGATTCTCCGAAGTCGACGTCGTAGTAGAAGCCATCATCGATGACCGGGCCGATCGCCATCTTGGCGTTCGGGTACAACTGCTTGATCGCGTGTCCCAGCAAATGAGCACAGGAATGGCGAATGATGGCCACCCCTTCCTCATCGCGGGCGGTCAAGATAGCCACTTCGGCGTCATGATCGATGATGTCGGCTGCGTCGACTTCAATGCCGTCTATCTTGCCGGCAACACACGCCTTGGCGAGCCCGGGTCCGATGGACTCGGCCAGTTGCATGACGGTAATAGGCTCTTCAAAGCTTCTCTGACTGCCATCAGGCAGCGTCACAATGGGCATGAAAACATCCTTACGTTCAGTGGTGGTCCACACCAAGGATCACATGAACTCGATTAATAGGCAGGAACATCTCCTTCGCGGCAGGTCTGCATACGGGCAGGCCAGCGGATGCGCATGAGATACGACCTTACGATCTCTATCGGTGATCGTGGGGGAAGTAGACTAGCAGCGAGAAAGGCACTTTGCCATCCATGGGCAGCGACTCGTGGCCGATGGCAAGCAAGTCTAAAAGACGTTCCAAGGCCACAAACAATGAGGGCGCCCGAAGGCGCCCTCATGATCACGTGAACAGCGTGTCGGGATAAAGCTTATTCCCACTCACCCAGTTCGACGCGACGGTTCTGAGCACGGCCTTCAGCGGTATCGTTGCTGGCAACCGGCTGCTCTTCACCGTAACCGATAGTGGTGATGTTATCCGCGGAGAAACCCTTGTTGACCAGGTAGGATTTCACGGAATCGGCACGACGCTGGGACAGTTCCTTATTGTAGGCAGCAGGACCGACGGAGTCGGTGTGGCCTTCAAGACGGATGCGCAGCTGGTCGTTGGTCATCAGCTTCTCGGATACGCCATCTAGGATAGCTTCGGCGTTGGCCGTCAGCTGAGCGGAGTCGAACTCAAAGTTGACGTCACGCAGGACGAGATCTTCCACGCAGCCCAAGGAGTTGACTTCGGCACCAGCCGGGGTATCCGGGCACTGGTCCTGATAGTCCGGCACGCCGTCACCGTCGGAATCCAGCGGGCAGCCCTGGGCGTTGACTTCAACACCGGCCGGCGTTCCCGGGCACTGGTCCATGTAGTCCGGCACGCCGTCACCGTCGGTGTCGAGCGGGCAGCCAACGGCATCAACCGCTACGCCAGCCGGCGTGTTCGGGCACTGGTCGCGATCGTCGGGCACGCCGTCGCCATCGCTGTCCATGACGTCCGAAGAGTAGTCGGCACACAGCAGCGCGCCGGCAGTCGCGCCAGCAACACCACCAATCGCGGCACCAGTGTCTTCATCGGAATCGCCGCTAGTAGCGTAACCGACACCACCACCGATCAGACCGCCGGCAATGCCGCAGACGAACGGAGACTGATACCAAGCCTGATCGGACGAGCTGCCAGTGGATTCCATACCGGAACTGGCACAGCCAGAAAGACCGACTACCAGAGCGGAACCCAGTAGCAAGCCAGTCGTTGATTTTTTCATGTAAGACTCCTTCTTAACACAGCGCTAGTCGTAACGGGCGTTACCCAGCGGCTTCGAGTATAGAAGCCGAATTCGTCAAGAGAAAGACGTTCCTTCTCCAACGACAAAGAAATCTCTCGGCGACCGTCATGCGCGTCGACTTGAGCAGTGGTCAATGTTCCCATTGTCCCTTTTCTTTGCAGCTCCATAACAGCATTATCGATTCCAGCCCGAGATGCAAACCCGTGTCGGGACACACTGTTCTTTTTTAGCACCATTTCCAAGATTGGCAAAGGGGATTAGCAAAAACTTCGCGTTCCTGACCCTATCCTTTAGCCAGACAAGCCTTGCCCTTTCTTCCACCCGGCGAACGACACCAGAACCTCTCAGCCCCTTCTCTCTTCTTCAATGAAAGGATGCTCGTGTTACTTCCTGGAGCTGACATGGGCGCTGGAGCTGGCACTGGTGGTCTGGGCCCAATCCAGGCAAAAGGCCTGAAGCTCGATCGCTGCGAGGTGGAGCCTGCCGTCGTGTCGCTGAGCGATCTCCTCACGAACGAGATCCTCGCGGTGGCGTTCGCGCGGCGACAGCTCACGACGCGCCTGGTGCGTATGCAGCGATTCCGCCTCGGACTGCACCTCGCCAAGCACTCGCCACGCATCCCGCTCCACCAGGCGGTTATCGATGATATCGAGCAGCACCTTGCAACGTAACGCCCCTTCCACCATATCCACCTGGCGCTCGACCATGGCCTGCGACAGAGCACTCAAGCTATCGATACAATTTTGATTGGCGCGAGCAATTTCAGCGGCCCGAAACGCCTTTCGCCGCTCGACCTCACGCCACAGGCGCCAGGCATAAGCAGCGAGAGAAACAATAATCAGGATGGCGAGGACGGAAAGCCCCGCCGCAAGAGACAACGACATGAAAGAGAAGCCGCCTTCTGGTGATGTAGAGGATGTATAGATAGCCAGGAGCTGTTGCCATTTCGGCGCAACCCGCAGGGTAACAGCATCCACGGGGCACACCTACTTTCTCGATCTCGACTGGCGTGTTTCTCGACCTCGGGCTGGCGCGGGCTCAGCATGCCCAGAAAGGTCGCCAGGCTCCGTCCAGGGAAGCGCATGCCACGAAGGCCGGGTTCAGCAAGCTGTCCTGAGTGTTGTAGCGCAGCGGTTCCCACGCTTCGCAGTCCACGAGATGACCGCCGGCCCCTTCGACGACGGCTTGGGCCGCGGCGGTATCCCACTCGCTGGTAGGGCCGAACCGGGGGTAGAGATCCGCAAGCCCTTCGGCCACGCGACAACACTTGAGCGAACTTCCCAACTCCTCGACTTCGACATCGGGCAGTGACTCGATCAGGCGACGGGTGCTCGCGCCGCGATGAAAACGGCTGACCACCAGACGCAACGGCAGGGAATCGCGAACCTGCAAGGTTTGCCAGGGCTCATCGACACCAGCCTGATACCAGGCTCCCCGAGCCGGCTCACCGATCCAGACCTCGCCAGTACGGGGCTTCTCGACGACGCCCAGCACGGGTTGGTTCCGGTCGATCAATGCCACATTGACGGTGTATTGATCGGAACCCCGAATGAATTCTTTGGTGCCGTCCAGCGGATCGACCAACCAGTAAGTGGACCAGTTCCGGCGCTCCGACCAGGGAATCGAGGCCGACTCCTCGGACAGAATTGGCCAATCGCGACAGCCGATCGATGGCAAACCCTGAACGATGACCTGATGAGCCGCCAGGTCAGCAGCCGTTACCGGGCTGTCATCCGCCTTGCGCTGGGTATCGAAGGCGTCTCGTCCGATCGCCTCGATCGCTGCCCCGGCTTCACGGGACAGCGACACGAGAGGCGCGATGAGTGAATGCAGAGATGTCGTCATGGACCTGCTCTTTACTGGGAAATTCAATGGCGAATTCGATAAACAAGCCGTCGCGCATGAGCGCGTTCAGAGGGCAAGTATCCCGCCCATGGCCCCATATTAGACCAAAGGCTAAGTCGCGGTCCTCTCAGGACGCTCTACGTCTTAAGTAGAATAGAAAGGGTTCAAGCCTCTCGAAAAAGGACGTCACGTGACGGAAACCTCGAATCAAGCGCCAAACGCGCCCTCGCTAGCCGCTCGAATCGGCCTCGTTCTCGGCCCCCTCTGGGTCATCGTGACGCAAGTCATGCCAGCGCCCGCCGGCATGGAGCCCGCCGCCTGGCACTGTGTCGGGCTCGCCCTGCTGCTGGCGACTTGGTGGGCCACCGAGGCCATTCCGATCCCGGCTACCTCGCTACTCCCCATCCCGCTGGCGCCCGCCCTCGGCATTGCCGACCTCAAGGGCACCGCTGCCAGTTATGCCAACCCGACGATCTTCCTGTTCCTGGGCGGCTTTTTACTGGGCATCGCCATGCAGCGCTGGAACCTGCATCGGCGAATTGCGCTGCGCATTCTGAACGTCGTCGGCCAGAAACCCAAGCAACAGATCGCCGGCTTCATGCTGGCAACCGGCTTCATCAGCATGTGGGTCTCCAACACCGCCACTGCCATCATGATGCTGCCCATCGGCATGTCGGTGGTTTCCCTCTTCGCCAATGCCGATTCCGGCGAGGTAAAGCGCTATGCCACTGCACTGCTGCTGGCCATCGCCTACTCGGCCAGTATCGGCGGTATCGCCACGCTCATCGGTACGCCTCCCAATGCCATTCTCGCGGGCTATCTCTCCAGCGAACAGAACATCGAGCTGGGCTTTGCGCAGTGGATGGTCGTCGGCCTGCCGGTGAGCATTGCCATGATGATCGTGGCCTGGTGGTGGCTGACGCGCGGCGGCTTCAAGCTCCGGCTCGACGACGGTAGCGGCAACGTCATCGGCGATGAGCTTGCCAAGCTTGGCAAGCTGAGCCCGGCGGAAGCACGAGTCGGAATCGTCTTCCTGCTCGCCGCCCTGGCCTGGGTAACGCGGCCTCTTCTGAACGACTGGGGAGTCGAATGGCTGTCCGACACTTCGATCGCGCTGCTCGCGGGTGTCGCGCTCTTTCTGATTCCCAGCGGCAACGAGCGGTATCGTCCGCTGCTGCTGTGGGAAGATGCTAAAGACCTGCCCTGGGGCATCCTGCTGCTGTTCGGCGGCGGTCTGGCCCTGGCCAGCACCATCAGCGGCTCCGGCCTGGCGGACTGGATCGCCAATCAGCTCAATGTCTTCGGCACGTTGCCGCTCATCCTGCTGATCGGCGCCATCGTGCTGGTCATCATCTTCCTCACCGAGCTGACCTCGAACACAGCGACCGCAGCAGCATTCCTGCCGCTACTCGGTGCACTGGCCATGTCACTCGGCGTCGACCCGTTACTGATTACCGTGCCGGCCGCGATTGCCGCCAGCTGCGCCTTCATGATGCCGGTGGCCACGCCGCCCAACGCCATTGTCTTCGCGACGGGCCACATGAATATCCAGTCGATGATTCGCGCCGGCTTCTTCCTCAACCTCACCGGCACGATCCTGGTCACGCTGATCTGCCTTGGATTGATCAAGCTGCTGTGGCTATAACAGCCCAGTCGGATCGACAGCCCCGCTGGCATCGGGACAACACTCTCACGCCAGCGCGCTTCGATGACGGTCTGGGGTTCCGCTTGGCAGCGGCATCGGTAGGCTTTCGCAAGCGATTGAAAAAAAAGCCTTAAGAAGCGCTTTTCATTTATCGAACTGCAAGGTAGTATACGCAGCGTTTCGCAGGGACTGTCACGGACAGGCCGGCAGAAACCGGAGCGTGGCGCAGCTTGGTAGCGCGCTGCAATGGGGTTGCAGAGGTCGCAGGTTCGAATCCTGTCGCTCCGACCAGAAAGATTAAGAAAAACCGCCACTTACGGATCATGCCGGGTGGCGGTTTTTCGTTGTGCCTTGCTTTAGGTAGCAAATAGGTAGCAAGCGTCAGCAACAAGCAGTCATTTCCATCCATCGTCATCCAACTTTTCTTACTCTACTGCCCACCCCATGCCCCCAAGCTGTAGACGCTTCCTGTAGTGGTCAACTAATTCCGGACAGTGAATTGAGTGTTGCTTCCGCTCGTGCGGGCGACATGCCGCCGTTGTACTGATGGGGTCGCTGTCGGTTGTAGCGCTCCATCAGATAGAAGCTGATATCTCGTAAAGCCTCTTGTGCTGACAGATAGCCGATCGCGGGCATCCACTCGCTCTTGTAGCTGCGGAACAGCCGCTCCATCGGTGCGTTATCCCAGCAGTTTCCACGACGGCTCATGCTCTGTTGTATCCGGTAGCGCCACAGTCGCTGACGGAAGACTCGGCTCGCATATTGACCGCCCTGATCTGAATGGAACAGCAGCCCCGGCGGCCTGCCTCGCTGCTCGAAGGCCCTGTCCAGCGCATTGATGACCAGGGCCGCGTCGGGGCGATTAGATAATGCCCATCCGACGACGCGTCGTGCATACAGATCCAGCACGACGGCCAGATAGTGCCAACGGTTCTGTACCCACACGTAGGTGATATCGCCACACCACACCTGATTGGGCGCGGTGACAGTAAACTGACGGTTCAGGCGGTTGGGAATATCGGGTCGCTCGACCGTCGCCCGTCGGTAGGCCGGTGGTCGCGGCTGTTGGCATATCAGATCCATCTCCTGCATCAGACGTCGGACCTTGAATCGTCCCACGTCGGCCCCGGATTCCCGCATCTGCATCATGATCGTTCGGCTACCCGCGGAACGCCGGCTCTGGTTGAACAGCTCTCTAACGGTTGCGCGCAACGTCAACCGCTCGATATCGACGCGAGATCGGCGAAGGCGATGTTCGTAATAGCTCGAACGTGCAATGCCAAAGGCGCTACAGACCATATTCACAGGCTCCTGCTCACTCAACTGGTCTATCAGCGCGTACGATCGAGATCGTCCGACATCAAGAGAGCGGTAGCCTTCCTAAGAAACCCGAGCCCCTCCCTCCGTCAGCAATGGCGTCAGTTGATAACCCAGCGACTGTGCCCGACGCCTCACATTCGTCAGAATTCGTTGCCGATACCGCTCTTCATAGTAGGTGGCGCCGGGGTCCTGGTAGGTCATGCCATGACGCAAGGCGTTGTAGAACAGCACGGCGATCTTTCGAGCCGTCGCGGTGACGGCCTTGGCCTTGCCGATACGACTGGCCAGCCGTCGATAAAAGGCTCCCAGGGCAGTCTGGGTGCGGCCGACCGTGGTGGCGGCTAGCCTCAATAGTGCCGCTGCTCGGTTCTTTGTGCGTCTCGTGCGGGACGATAGCACCTTACCGCCTGAGATCTTGCTACCCGGTGACAGGGCCAGCCAGGAGGTGAAATGCTTGGCGGTAGGCCAGCGCTGCATATCCGTGCCGCACTCGCCCACCAGTTTGAGAACCAGATAGGGGCCGAGGCCATGGATTTGGGTCAGGTCAGCGCCGATGATAGTAAACAGCGATGCACGAACATCGAAGGCGGGGGCATTGGGGTTGGCATCCCGGTGGCGCGCAGCAGGGAGTGGCTTGTCAGGGACGGGTGCCGTCAGGGAGAGTCGCTTCAGCGTGGCTTCGATGAGCTGATCGCATACGGCAACATGCTCGTGATAGCTGTCGTACAGGGCGAGTGACTGGCACAAGGCCAGTAGGTGTTCCTCACGGTAATGCCCGCTCAGGGCCTGGCGAATCGTTTCCTCGCTGGCCTTGCATCGTGGATCGCGATACTCAGCCAGTATCAGCGGATCGTGCTGACCCGCGACAATGGCCCGCAGAATGCGCATGCCCGTCACACCGGTAATATCCGTCACGACATGATGGAGCTGAAGATTCATTTCCATCAGCGCTTTTTGCATATGCTGGATATGGGCAGCCGCGTAGGCTAGCAGGCGCTCACGCTGGCGAAGGGTGGCACGCAGGCTCGCCAGTTCCTGAGCGGGACGGAAACTGCCGCGTAGCAATCCGTAGGCATGCAGGCGTTGTAGCCACTGGGCATCGTTGATGTCGGTCTTTCGACCAGGGACGTTTTTGGTATCGCGAGCGTTGACCAGGATGACATCGAACCCGCGCTCTTCGAGAAGCTCATACACCGGTATCCAGTAAACACCGGTGGACTCCATGGCGACGGTGGTTATCTGCTTTTCGCCGAGCCAATCGGCCAGGAGGCAGAGGTCGCCGGTAAAGGTGTTGAATGTACGTACTGGCAGCTCATCATGATCAGGAGGGATGGCAACCACATGGAAACGCGAGCCAATGTCGATGGCGGCCGCGTGAGGGTGGACGACCTGTAACGCGTCCTTCTTGCTGCGGGAAGGTCGGGATGCCTTGCGTGTCATGGTAGGTCTCCTCATGAGCCCGGGCAGAAGGTCAGAGGAGGAATCGTAATCAGCGCAAACCTTCCTAAACGGGATCACCCCGTGGGGCATCACCACTTTCAAGTACAGAACGATTCCCGAGCCACGTTTTTTAACGGGGACAGGGCCACCAAAAAGCCAACGGCTGCGCCTCTGACACGGATTGAGTATAGGAAGCGCCAGGGTTTCTGGTACTACAAGCGGGTAACGGCCCTTAATGGTTTTTTAGTATCGCTTTCTCCCGCTCCAGCCGGTTGATGCGGCTCTCGAGTTCCTGGATTCGCTGCTGCTCGGGCGTCAGCGCTTTTGACTTTGGCGTGACACCACCGCGCTCTGCCCGGAGCTGATCTATCCAGCGTCTCAGAGGCGTTTCGCCGACATCGACGGCGCGAGCGGCTTGAGCCACGGAGTAACCCTGGTCAAGTATGAGCCCGGCGGCTTCCCGCTTGAACTCGGTGGAGAATGAACGACGTTTTCTGGCCATGGATCACCTCTACTTTGGTGGCGACGATACCACCTAAATGGGTGTCCGGTTTTAGTGAACCACTACAGGAAGCGTATGGGCAAGCCTTCCTGGACGAACTTTGCGAGCAGATACGTGGGTACGCTACCTGGATGAACGAGGAGCTCGACGACTTCTATCGGGAGTATGAGGATCAGCTAGGCCAGATCGGCCCCGACCAGGATAAAGATGCTCAAGTGCTATTGGGACTGAAAATGGCACCACATTTTTGGGCTTTCTTTGAGCATAAACGCCAAAGCGCCACGGAAATTTTACGACACCATACAAGCCCTGCAGGCGAACCCGATCCATTAATTGTGAAGTGGAACGAGGGCAGGTATGGAATCTACGTGGCACAAGTGCCTCTGGATACCGTGTCTCGCTGGCGTCAGCCTCCCCCCGTAGGGATTGTGCCGCTGATCGAGCGTGGCCTATTGATGCGCAAGGACCCTGAGCTCAGCCCGGCGGCCATTGATGCGCTTGAGGCGGACATGAGCCAGGCGGAGGTGGCCGATCGACTCACCTGGCTGCTGCACTGGCTGCGGGGTGTCGCCTGTTATCGTGCCGAAGACTATGCCTCTGCTGCCACTCACTACCAGCGAGCGTTCGACGCTGCCAAGTACACGGCCGGTGAGTACCAGTACCTGCTCGTGAACCAGTATATCGAGGTGATGGCAAAGACCCGCCAATGGCGGCAATTCAAGAAAGGCGTTCTGTGGGCCTGCTATCTCGGTGTATCGGTTCGTTGGCTTCGTGAAGACAAGCCCACCACAGACAACCTGAAAAGGGTCTACGAACTTATGGGAATGAAGCAGATGAATTGACCTTCCCCCTGGTTTAGGTCCGTCATCAATGTGAGAAACCGCTCCTTCAGGCACATTGCTGGGCATAGACCACGGGTGGCAAATAGCCCAGCGAGCTGTGCGGTCTGACATGGTTGTAGTGGGTTCTCCATTGCGTGATTTCGTGTCGTGCATCCGCCAGGCTCAAGAACCAATGCTGATTGAGGCAGCCGTCCCGGAACTTGCCGTTGAAGCTCTCGATGAACGCATTCTGCGTCGGCTTGCCCGGCTGGATGAAGGCCAGCGTCACCGTCCGCTCACGCGCCCAGAAGAACATGGCCTTGCTGGTCAGTTCCGGCCCGTTATCGCAAACAATCGAGGCTGGCAGTGAGCGCTGCTGCGCGATCTCGTCCAGGAACCGGGCCAGCCGACGTCCTGAGATAGACGTATCCACCAACTGGCCGACACACTCGCGGCTGAAATCGTCCACGATGTTCAGCACACGAAAGCGGCGTCCCGAGGCCAACTGGTCCGACACGAAGTCCATCGACCAGCGCTGGTTGGGCCTGTCCGGCAGTGGCATCGGTGTTCTCGGCCGGAGCAACCGCTTACGCCGCCGAGTTCGGGCCTGAAGACCCTGCTCGCAGTACAGCCGGTAGGTCCGCTTGCGATTGATCACCAGGCCCTCCTGACGCAACAAGGCATGCAGCAGCAAGTAGCCATAGCGGGGATAGCAGGTCGCCAAGGCTTGTAGACGGGCCCGAAGCGGCGCATCGTCACGCGGCATCACCTGGTACCGGGCTACCGACCTTGCCAGGCCCAGCAATCGGCAGGCACCTCGCTGGCTGAGCCAACCGCCTGCCACCAAGTGCTTCACCGCACGCCGCTTCGCTTCGGGCGTCACCACTTTCCCGAGACGATCTCCTTGAGCGCGGCATCGTCGAGGGCGCTTTCTGCCAACACTTTCTTCAGTCGGGCATTCTCGGCCTCCAGCTCGCGCAGGCGCTTGGCCTCGGAGACCTCCATGCCACTGTACTTGGCCTTCCAGCGATAAAGGGTCTGCTCGGTCACGCCATTCTGACGAGCCAGCTCGGCGATCGAGACCCCGCGCTCGTTGGCCTTGAGGATGCTGATGATCTGCTCTTCGGTATGTCGGTTTCGCTTCATCGCGAGATCTCCTGCTATCAGGGTAAACGTAGCGGAAATCTCACATTGACGGTGGACCGGTTTCCGGGGGAAAGGTCAGCCACCGCTAGTGAGGTAGGCATACGCCTAGCCTATTTACTAGACATTAGTCATACGGCCAATGCTCCGTTGCTTCTCCTTTAAAGTAAGACTCCACGCGCCATCAGCGGCCCGCGCCCGATTTTTATAAAAAAGTCCCCTCTGCTCCACTATCAGCTTCTGCGGCTTTCGCATTGACAGCGCAAGATCAGGCTTCCTACTATCCTATCCATATTCGGAATTCAGTATCGCATAGCAAAACAATAGTAGCTTACAAGCCAAGGAGCCTCCCCCAATGCGTCAACTAGCTCGCCGACTACTTCTTGTCTCCCTACCAATCGGCCTCGCTTTGCCAGCAATGACTATGGCTAAGGAAGTCGAGCTACCTAAAACCATGGCCTGGACCGCCTATGGCACTAATTCAAGCGGCTACGCCCAGGCCGTAGCCATCGGTGGCATGCTGCAGAACCAGTACGGTACTGCGGTACGTGTATTACCCGGCGACAACGACGTCTCACGCATGACTCCCTTGAAGACCGGCCGTGTCGATCTGTGTGCATGTGGCATTGCCAGCTACTATGGCGCCGAAGGTGTATTGATGTTCGCCCACCCTGACTGGGGCCCCCAACCACTTCGCGTGCTGAGTACATCTACTGCTTCGTTCGGCCTGGCACTGGCGGTAGCCGGTGATCTCGATGTCGAGACACCTGCCGACCTCAAGGGCAAACGCATCGCCTATATCCGGGGCGACGACGCGCTCAACAAGGGTACAGAGGCGTATTTAGCCTTCGGCGGGCTGACCTGGGACGACGTTGAACGCGTGGACTATCCCGGCTACGCGCGGTCGTTTGACGGCATTATCTCCGGAGAGGCGGATGCCTCCTTCACCACCACCGTTACACCTCCAGCCCAACAGCTTGCCAGCAGCCCACGCGGGATCAGTTGGCCGACGCTCGACCCCAACGACGAAGCGGCTTGGCAACGCATGCAAGCCGTCGCCCCGTATTTCCGTCCGCATCAGGTTACATCGGGTGCCGGTGATGTCTCTGCCGATAATCCGATCGATAGCGCAAGCTACCCCTACCCGATTATCGTCGCCAACGCCGACCTAGAGGACAATAGCGCCTATGGCTTGGTCAAGGCGCTTCAGGAAAACTACGACGCCTACAAAGACAATGCACCTGGCGCTGCCGGTTATGCGTTGGAAAACCAAGACCTCACTTGGGTCATCCCTTTCCATGATGCGGTGGTCGATTACTACAAAGAGATCGGCGTATGGACCGACGAGATGCAGGCGCATCAGGACGAACTAGTCAAGCGACAGAATTTACTGCTCGAGACGTGGGATAGCTTCACAGCCGGTGATGTTCCCCAAGAAGAAGACGCCTTTCGCGAGGCATGGATGAAGGCACGCGCTACGGCGCTGAGCGATGCCGGATTTGCCCCCATTTTTGAGTGACCGCTTACCGGCGGCCCGTCGGGAGATGCCCATTGGGGCCGCCCCGGTGGGCGTCGGTCGTTTCGCCGCCTTTAACGCTACGGATCACCCCATGACTCACTCCGCCGCCAATGAGCACGCCGACGCCGCTAAAGAGCAGGTATCCCAGGTACGCTCCCTACCTCATGCACTGCGCTGGCTACCCGGTACTATCACCGTAATACTCACGCTGATGACGCTAGACTACCTCTTCAACCTCGGACTGCTCACCGTAGTCACGGGGCTGGAGACTCAATTTTATTATGCGGTGGTGGCCCTGCTGCTGCCGCTGGTTTATCTATTGTGGCCGATGCGGCCATCCGG
Organism: Salinicola sp. 4072; assembly: GCF_036663415.1. Taxonomy (NCBI): domain Bacteria; kingdom Pseudomonadati; phylum Pseudomonadota; class Gammaproteobacteria; order Oceanospirillales; family Halomonadaceae; genus Salinicola; species Salinicola sp. 4072. Next base: position 98,304 of record NZ_JAXOVV010000013.1, read on the forward strand.
CCAAGACAAGCCAGTACCTTGGTACGATTATGTGTTGTTCCTGCTGACCGCCATTGTCGGCGGTTACTTCGTCGTCCAGGCCGAGCCGATCCTTGAACGCGGCTGGGCTTTCGCCGCGCCCGAGCTGGCTGTGTGGTTCAGCTACGCTTATTGGCTGCTGATTCTCGAGGCCGCCAGGCGCGCCGGGGGGTGGCCCATTGCCCTCATCGTCGCAGTATTCTCCTGTTACCCCATGGTTGCTGATGTCATGCCGGGACCAATCCAGGCATTTCCCTCGACTCCTGAGCAGACCGCTATCTACCACACCATGAGCACCGAAAGCATTATGGGCGTGCCGCTGCAAGCTTTCGCGGGGCTGGTAATTGGCTTCCTGATTTTCGGTGTGGTGTTACAAAAGACCGGGGGTGGAGCCTTCTTTATCAACCTCGCCTTCGCCCTGCTTGGCCATGTACGCGGGGGGCCAGCCAAGGTGTCAATCTTCGCCAGCGGCCTAATGGGTTCGATGAGTGGCAGCGTGATTACCAACGTCCTGACCACAGGCGTGTTGTCGATTCCCGCCATGCGGCGCATTGGCATGGGCCGTTCGTTCGCCGGAGGAGTCGAGGCCTGTGCTTCGACCGGCGGTGTGCTGATGCCGCCTGTAATGGGCGCAACTGCCTTCGTCATGGCAATGTTTCTCGATGTCCCCTACGCTGCAGTCGCCCTGGCTGCTGTAATCCCTTCGGTACTGTATTTTCTCGGCCTCTTCATCCAGATCGATGCCTATGCCGCCCGCTATAACATCAAGGGTCTTCCCAAGATCGAGCTACCCTCGGTCAGTAAAACCCTTAAGCAGGGCTGGTACTTCATCTTCGTCTTTGTGCTGTTGGTATGGATGCTGTTGGTAATGCAGCGCGAGGCGGTAGCACCGTTCTATGCCACCGCGCTACTGCTAGTAATGAATCAGTTTTCCAAATCGCATCGCTGGGGCTGGAAACAGGTCACCGATACCCTTAGCTCGGCGGCCAAGCTATTCGCTGAACTGATAGCAATCCTAGCCGGTGTTGGCATGTTGGTCGGCGCGCTGTCAATGACTGGCCTGTCAGGAACTATCGCCAACGATTTTATCCACCTCGCCGGAGGTAGCGTGCCACTGCTGCTGATCATGGGCGCGCTGACCAGTTTCGTGCTCGGCATCGGTATGACCGTGACCGCCGCCTATATCTTCCTCGCTGTGGCTCTAGCACCAGCGCTGATCCAAGGCGGCGGCCTCGATCCTATGGCTGTGCACATGTTTATCCTTTACTGGGGCATGCTGAGCTTTATTACACCACCGGTAGCGTTAGGCGCCTTCGCCGCTGCCACCGTGGCTGGCGCGAGGCCAATGGAAACCGGCTTACAGGCGATGCGCCTAGGGAGCGTAATCTATTTCATCCCGTTCATGTTCGTCCTCAATCCGGCACTGATCATGCAGGGCAGCATGATGCAGATTGCGATGGTGTTTTGCCAGGCGGTGCTCGGCATCGTGTTGTTCGCCTCGGCCATGCAAGGCTACTTGATCGGTGTCGGCCGCCTCGGTCATAAACCAGTGATTGAATCCATAATCCGCACTCTAGTGCTCATCGCCGGCCTCTGCGTTGCGCTGCCGGGGGGAGGCCCGATCCCGCTAAGCAACCTACAACTCCTGACTGTCGGTGTAGCCGCGGGCCTACCGGCAGTACTTCTCGCTCGTTGGAGCCAGCGACGCCAACGTGATGCTGACCTCGGCACGTTGACGCCACACTAATAATGGTTCCAGACCGGCGTGGGGCTTTTCGCTCCGCGCCCCCTATAACAACTCGCAGGTGCCTTTATGCTAAGTCAGCCCTGTCGTTCTCTTATTACCGGTGTTTTGCTCACCGGTCTCTTAATCAGCCCTCTCGCCAGTGCCGATATGCCCCAGACGCTTAATTGGACCGCTTACGGTACCGGCACCAGCGGCCATGCCCAGATCATGGCTATTGGGCAGATTATTCAGCAACGCAGCGGCACCCAGTTCCGGGTCATTCCTGGCGCTAACGATATTCTGCGCATGTCACCACTGAAATCCGGCCGAGTCGACCTGTGCGCCTGCGGTATCGCCAGCTACTATGGCTCTGAGGGCGTAATGATGTTCGCCAATCGCGACTGGGGGCCCCAGCCAATCCGCGTAATTAGCACGTCAATGGCTTCGTTTGGGCTGGGTATGGCCGTGGCTGGTGACATGAATGTGCAAACGCCTACTGACCTCAAGGGTAAACGGGTTGCCTACATTCGCGGTGACGATGCGCTCAACAAGGCTGTCGAAGCTTATCTGGCTTTTGGTGGATTAACCTGGGACGACGTCGAGCAAGTCGTCTTTCCCGGCTACAATAGTGCCTTCGATGGCATTATCAGCGGGCGCGCCGATGCTGCCGTGACTACCACCGTTACCCCAGCTGCTCAGCGCCTGGCGGCCAGCCCGCGTGGCATACAGTGGCCAGAACTATCGCTCGACGATACGGCTGGCTGGCATCGTATGGAGGCGGTGGCACCTTACTTCCAGCCACACAAGGTGACTACCGGCGCTGGCATCCCTGAGATTGGCTACTCGAGCGCCAGCTATCCCTACCCGATTATGGTCGGCAATGCTGATCTCGAATACGACACTGCCTACGGTTTAATCAAGACTCTGGTAGAGGACTACGATCGTTACAAGGACGCCGCACCGGGAGCGGCTGGCTATGCCGTAGAAAACCAGAACATGACTTGGGTTATTCCATTTCACGAAGCGGTCGTAGATTACTACCGTGAGGCGGGCCTTTGGACCGACGCGATGCAGGCGCATCAGCAGCGCTTAGTAAAACGTCAACAAGTGTTGGCCACCGCCTGGAATGACTACCTCGCCTCGGCTCCCGAGGACAATGATGCGTTTCGCGAGAACTGGATGGCAGCGCGCTCCCAAGCGCTGCGAAGAGCCGGTATGCCTCCGGTATTTTAATCCCCCTGCTACTGATTGGTTTCTCTCTTCTCGACCACCCTCGGGTGGTCTTTATTTATATGACGTTAACGCCAACTCGTTTTGCTTTGCGAAACTTAATTCCGAAATACTTGACCACCTCTACCTCCCGACGCATTATGTTTAGTGTCCATGCCAGACAGGGAGCCATTTCACGATGCTCAACAACAATACCGCCTCTACCGGCGATAACACGCCGGTGAGCTATGCTCGGCACTCATACGTAGGTGTGATCCGTATTGCTAGCCCACCAGTCAACGCCCTCGGTCAGGCAGTACGCCAAGGGATTGTCGACGCCCTACAACAAGCGCTCGCCGATGACGATGCGGAGGTAATCGTGTTGTTGGCAGCAGGGCGTACCTTCATTGCTGGCGCAGATATCCGAGAGTTCGGCAAGCCACCTCAGGCTCCGCTGCTATCTGACGTTGTTGCTTCACTGGAAGCTAGTCCCAAGCCACTGATCGCAGTGCTGCATGGCACCGCCCTCGGTGGTGGTTTGGAAGTTGCGCTAGGTTGTCATCTACGCATCGCCCTCGAGGGCACCCGCATTGGCCTACCTGAAGTCAAGTTGGGTCTACTGCCTGGCGCTGGTGGCACCCAACGTTTACCTCGTCTGGCCGGGGTCGCTGTCGCCCTCGACATAATTACGAGCGGGCGTTTCGTCTCTACTGCTGAGGCCTTGCACCATGGCATATTGGATGAGGTGGTGGATTCCAACGATCCGATGGCGGCGGGCTTAACCGCCGCCGAACAGTGGCTCGCAGGCCGCTACACGCCGCGAAACACGGGCGCACTTCCTGCTCCAGAAGCCGACATCGACGCAATTCAGCGCTACCGCGTGCAGTTGGAACGTGATGTACCCTACTTATATTCACCATTTCGCTGTGTGGAAGCCGTCGAGGCATCAACCCGATTACCGTTCGCCGAAGGCCTCAAACGCGAGCGTGAGTTGTTCATGCAATGCATGGACTCTCCCCAGCGTGCTGGCATGATTCACGCTTTCTTCGCCGCACGCGGTACACATAAGGTGCCGGGTATCGATTCTGACACCACATTGACTACGCTGGGCTTACTGGGCTGTCACCCATTATTCGAGACACTTGCTTCACACGCGTCCAAGGCCCAAGTGTCATTAATCAATCTTAATGATACCCCTAACTCACGGGATAATATTCAGGCCTGTCTGGTCGGACCCGATGTTAATAATAGCCAACGTCAACAGATCCGTGACTCGCTCCCCTTAGGCACGCTGATGGTGGAAATGGGCACACCACACGCCCCGCCTACCCAGCCCGACCATGCTGACGCAACCTTGGTACTCCCGCCACGCGATGTTAGCCAACCAATCTGTGAATTGGTCGATCACGCAGGCAACGCTGTATTGGTTCAAGCGCTAGCCAACACGCTTAAACAGCTAAAACATCAAGTGGTGGTGACCCGCAATAAAAGCGTTATCGCTACGCTCAATGAAGCATTGAGAGATGCTTTGACTGAGGTTCCAGAGCTTCAGGCCGCCGCCTGGCAAAGCCAGGGATGGGACCTGTCGCCCTGGCTATCGAGCGAGGTGTCCACGACACACAACGCCGAAGCCTCTCGAGATTCACAGCAGCTGCTGGATCTCGCCTGGCAGCAAGCTGCGGCGAAGACCGTACAGGCCGACCAGGTACATCGCGACGGCGATATCGATGTGCTAGCAATCCACGCCTTCGGCTACCCCCCGCATCTAGGTGGCCCCTCCTTTCGCAGCAAGACCTCCCGCTGAGCCGCATTCTTACTGATGAGACCGTTATGAACCTACAGTTCACCACAGCAGAAAATGCCTTTCGCGATGAAGTGCGCACCTTTCTCGCAGAGGCATTGCCGAGCGATATTCAAAATAAGGTGCGCCTGGGCCAGCGCTTGAGCGCCGAGGAGCATGTACGCTGGCAGAATCGTCTTAATGAGCGCGGCTGGCTCGCACCGGGCTGGCCTGTTGAGCATGGAGGCACTGGCTGGAGTCCGGTCGAAAAATACATTTTCGAGGAAGAGTGTGCTGCTGCTCATGCGCCCACTATAGTGCCGTTTGGTGTCAACATGGTTGCCCCAGTGATCATCCGCTTTGGCAGCGAGGACCAGAAGCGCTTCTACCTCCCCCGTATCCTCAATAACACCGACTGGTGGTGCCAAGGCTACTCCGAGCCCGGCGCCGGATCTGATCTCGCCAGCCTCAAGACCCGCGCCGAGCGCGACGGTGACTACTATATCGTCAACGGTCAGAAGACATGGACCACGCTTGGCCAGCATGCCAACCAGATGTTCTGCCTGGTGCGCACCGACTCCCAGGCCAAAAAACAGGCCGGCATCAGCTTCCTGCTGATCGATATGAACACGCCAGGGATCACGGTGCGTCCAATTATTACTCTTGATGGTGCTCACGAGGTCAACGAGGTGTTTCTCGATGATGTCCGCGTGCCGGTCAAAAATCGCGTCGGCGATGAAGGCGAGGGCTGGACCTGTGCCAAGTTTCTGCTTACCCATGAGCGTACTGGCATCGCCGGTCTGGGTCATGCCAAACAGGCGCTACGTCACCTTAAGGATGTAGCCCGGCGCCAGCCCCATCGCGGCCGAGCGCTAATCGAATCATGGAGCTTTCGCGAACAGATCGCTCGCGCCGAGCTCGAGCTGATGGCCCTCGAAGTCACCAACCTACGAGTACTTGCCGCTGCTCGCGATGGTGGAGCCCCGGGGGCCGAAAGCTCCTTGCTCAAGATACGCGGCTCGGAGCTGCGCCAGCGCTTAAGTGATTTGACACGCCGCGCGCTGGGCCCGCAGGCGTTGCCGTTCTTTGCTGACTTCCTCGCCGGTAACGACGACAGTCTTGATGAGGAGCAGGCCTTCGCCGCCGCGGCAAGCACACAGTACTTTAATCGCCGCAAGCTATCGATCTACGGCGGCGCCAACGAAATCCAGAAGAATATCGTCGCCAAGACGATCCTCGGCATGTAAGGAGCGCGTATGGACTTCTCCCTGAGCGACGAGCAGCGCATGCTCGATGAGACAGTGTCACGCTTGGTCGCTGATCGCTGTAATCCCGAGCAGCGCCGCGCGCTGATCAATGAACGCAGCACCTCTCCATCTCCATTGTGGCGTACCTTCGCCGAGTTGGGGCTACTGGCGATGCCTTTCAGTGAAGCGGTCGGCGGGCTGGGCGGCGATGGCATCGATATGATGCTGATCATGCAGTCGCTAGGCCGTGGGCTAGTTCCCGAGGCCTACCTAGACGGCTTGGTAATCCCAGGCATGCTATTGGCTCGGCTCGGCGATGACGCCCAGCGCGATCGTTGGCTGATCCCCCTCTTGGAAGGCCAACACCAGTTGGCGTTGGCCTGGCATGAGGCCAGCAGCCGCTACGAGATTAACACCCCTACGACCTGCGCCACACGTAGCGACAATAGATGGAAATTGCAGGGCCGTAAGCAGGTGGTACTCAACGCGCCCAACGCAGCGGCTCTACTAGTCACCGCGCGTCTCGATGATGATGTGCTCAGCCTGTTTCTAGTCCCTTCTGAGTCCGAAGGGCTGCGTCGCCGTGACTACGCCACCCTTGATGACCAGTATGCCAGCGATATCGATATCGACCTTACACTCCCCGCCTCGGCCCTACTTGCAAGCGGCGAGAACCTGCGCACAGCCCTAGACGAAGCACTCGCGATGGGCCGAGCGGCGCTGTGCGCCGAGGCGGTAGGTGCCATGGAGAGGGCTTGTGAGCAGACCCTAGACTATCTCAAGGAACGCCAACAGTTCGGCACCCCATTGAGTCGCCAACAGGCTCTGCAACATCGCATGGTCGACATGTACCTGCACCTGGAACAGGCCCGTTCGATGGCAATTCTCGCTGCCACCAGCCTGACGCTGCCAGACGAGCAGCGTGACTACCGAGTCGCTGCCGCCAAGGCTTATATCGGCGAGGCCGCCCAGTTCGTCGCAGAGCAAGCAATTCAATTACACGGCGGCATGGGCATGACCGAAGAGTGCTCCGTTGCCCACTATGCCAAGCGGTTGATTTTGATCGATCACGCGCTGGGCGATCGCGACTATCACCTCGACACCGTTATAGCTCGACTCGACACAGCGGCATAAGGATGCGCTGTCGCAGTATATCGACACGCTATCGGGCCTAGGCGCTCTGTCCTACATGGCCCGTTTACCGTCTACGAGAATAGCTTGGGAGTTAAAAGTGGAACGCGAATCAATGGACTTCGACGTGGTCATCGTCGGTGCCGGACCCAGCGGGTTGGCCGCCGCCTGTCGGCTGATGCAGCAGGCCAACGAAGCCGAACGTGAATTCAGTGTCTGCGTAGTCGAGAAGGGCTCTGAAGTCGGTGCACATATTATCTCCGGTGCGGTGTTCGAGCCACGCGCGCTAGATGAATTGTTTCCCGACTGGCAAGAGCGTGGCGCGCCCTTGACCACACCAGCGACCCGCGACGAGGTCTACCTACTCAAGGACGCCGAGACGGCCCAAAAGCTGCCCAACGCTCTGGTCCCCAAGACTATGCACAACGCAGGGGGACCGACCACGAATTACGTAATCAGCGCTGGCAACTTATGTCGGTGGCTGGGCGAACAGGCCGAGGCACTGGGCGTGGAGATATTTCCAGGTTTCGCCGCCCAAGAGGCGTTGGTCGACGACGACGGCATCGTGCGCGGCATAGTTACCGGTGACATGGGGGTGGCCGCTGACGGCAGCGAGAAAAGCGGTTACATGCCAGGTATGGAGCTACGCGCTAAGTATACGCTCTTTGCCGAAGGGGCCCGTGGACATATAGGTAAGCGACTCATCGAGCATTTCGACCTCGACGCGGACAGCGATCCACAGCACTACGCCATTGGCCTTAAAGAATTATGGGATGTCCCAGCCGAGGCGCATGAACCAGGGCTGGTGCTGCACGGCTCGGGCTGGCCACTTGAGAAGGACATGCACGGCGGCTTCTTCCTCTACCACGCTGAAAATCAGCAAGTAGTAGTGGGCCTGATTGTCGATTTAGGCTATGCCAATCCCTACCTGTCTCCATTCGATGAGTTCCAGCGAATGAAGCATCACCCGCTACTTAAACCTTACCTTGAGGGCGGTTCGCGGGTGGCCTACGGCGCACGAGCCATCACCAAGGGCGGACTCAACTGTTTACCGAAGATGACTTTTCCCGGTGGGCTGCTGATTGGCTGCGATGCCGGGACATTGAATTTTGCCAAGATTAAAGGCCTGCATACGGCAATGAAGTCCGGCATGCTGGCCGCCGAAGTAGTGTTCGAGGCCCTTGCCCGTGGTGACGAAGGCGGCGAGGAACTCACCGACTTTACTGCAAAGTGGCAGCACAGCTGGGCCTATCAAGAGCTCAAGGCCACTGCCAGCTTCGGCCCAGCAATCCACAAGTACGGCACTGTGGGCGGTGGCGCCTTCAATTTTCTCGACCAATTGCTCGGAGGTAAGCTGCCGACGGTCCACGATACCACGCCGGATCATGCTCGACTCCAGCGTGCTGACTCCAGCCAAGTGATCAACTACCCCAAGCCTGACGGTAAGCTCTCCTTCGACAAGCCCTCATCGGTGTTCCTGTCTAACACCAACCATGAGGAGGATCAGCCATGCCATCTAAAACTCTCTGACCCCGATCTGCCGACTCGTGACAATCTGCCGAAATACTCAGAGCCAGCGCAACGCTACTGCCCCGTAGGCGTTTACGAGGTGGTTGAGGACGATGCCGGAAAGCCTTACTTCCAGATCAACTTTCAGAACTGCATCCACTGTAAGACCTGCGACATCAAGGACCCAGCGCAGAATATTACTTGGGTGGCGCCAGAGGGAGGTGGTGGGCCTAACTATCCCAACATGTAAAAGCCGTTGTTCTTGTTCAAATTCATTAAGTGTTGGCTAAAACAGACCCGCCCTGGCGGGACGGGGTCTTATCTAACCCCAAGGCTATCAGAAATCATTCGTTCGATTGAAAAGGAGGTTTACGTGACATTGAAGGCGTCGTTGCCTCGAGCTGAACGTAACCTCAATTCAATTTTACCGCGTCAGGCAGGCGTAAACAGTTCAGGCCGGCTGCAACTGCGTCGGAGTTAAGCTCAAGTCTGGTGGATGGGAGGAGGTAGGAAGGGTGGCGTATCCTGTTGATTGATCACGACCAAGATCTCAACCAACACGAGTGGATACGCCATGACCGATTCTACCCTCCAGGCTCTT
>NZ_JAXOVV010000014.1:0-101128 GCF_036663415.1 Salinicola sp. 4072
TGGTGGCCGACGCTGCTGAAGGGGCTGCCGAAGCTGACCGCACTGAGCTGACGCTTCTGCGAGACCACCACAGCATCAGAAAGCGAGCGACCGGAGCGGCGGGCGGCGATCACGGCTGCTTGGACGGCCGCCATTGATTCCAAAGAGCTATAAGTAAGTAGGAAAAGGGCTGCGTTCTGGCATTACTCAACAGCCACTCGCGCTGAAGAGGCGAATCCTGATAAGCAATGCCAACAGCCAGTACCTTCAGACCGCTCAATCAGCGCCCTCGTGAATAAGGCGGGGCTATAGCTTCTCGAAGCACTAAGTCACCTCCGCTTCACAAATCCCAACGCCGGATGAAAATGCCATCCGTTCAGCGCCCGATTCGGCTTGAGCCGAATACGCCCGAAACGCATCGCGCACTGCTCCAACCCCATCCCCATCGCTTCCGCCTGGTCGGCTAGCGCCACCATGTAGTCCGGGTCATTCCAGGGCGTTATCCGTGGATTGGACAGCGACTCGTCCGGCAGGCGATCCAGTTCGGCCTCGGCCGGTGTCAGCTTTTCTTCTCTTCCGTCTGCATCCACGCGCCAGAAGCGGTAGCTCTCTTCCGTTTCGTCCGGGAAGAGCACGAATTCGCTATCGGGTTCGTTGTCTTCCCGAAACGGTTGCTGCTGAATCGCCAGTGCACTGAGCGACAGGGAGGCAGGACGATAGAAGAGATAGGCGCCCAGCGAGGTTGGCTTTTTCAGCCGGGAGCGGCGGCGGGCTGGCGCAGGCGCCGCCCCTTCCACCATCAACGCCGCCAGGCGCGCATGCTCCAGATCCACCAGCTTTTCGCGCGGCTCGAGAGGCTCGGGTGCCAGCAGCCGAGGACGTGAGTCGATGACATCGATTTCCGACTCTCTCAGCAGTGCGGTGAGTCGGTGTTTCACTAAAGGCCAGTCCTGCTCGGTCTCGAAGCCGGGCCGACAGAATGCAGGCCGCTTGCGTCCGAGCGCTTTGACGTTGGCGTCCAGCAGCGCAACGTTGGGAGCATCGATCGCCGCCGGTCGATGGCGCCTCACGCGCCCGGCGAGCTGAATGACCGAGCGCATCGAGGAGGGCTCGACCACGGCCCAGTCATAGTCGTGGTCGCGCCCAACCTCAGTCACTGGCGAGCCCAACACGATGAAAAGTTGATCCGGCTCGTCGGTGCGATCCAGCCGGCGGCGGATGTCGGGCAACTCGAACACTGCCAGCTCATTGCTGCGATCGAGCGTGCGGTCCAACCGCTCCTCGATCCGTGAACGCAGCAGCAGCGGGAACTGCGAGTGATAGACGCATAGGTGGATGCGGTAGCCGTCGGGTATGTCGCTGCGATAGAGCGCCATCGCCACCTCGACCAGCGGCTCGATATTGGCCATGCGGATCAGCCCGAAGCTGACCCGTTTGGTGGTATGAGGATCAAGGGTGTGATGCGCCTCGTGCAGAGCCAGTGCCTGTTCGAGCATGACGTCCGCCATCGCCGCATGGACATTCTCGGGCCGCGTATCCGGCGCGGAGACCGGCACCACGCAAGCGCGCCGCCGTGGTGCCAACTGGGCCAGACGCGCGGCGCGCTTGCGGGCGAAGTCGGCGTGCGCCACGTCGAATTGTGCCCCATCGGTACAGCCAGCATGCGAGCAGCCATGTTCATCGAACCATGCACACACCGGCTCTACCGGGGCACCCGGCGAGCCGCGATGGCGTTGGTATTCGGCCCGGCCTTCCCTGTAGGCATCGAACAGGCCGCGCACGATGGCCGGCGGTAAGGTCGCGGAGGAGAGCAGCACGCGGGAGCCTAGCATCCCCGTCCAGTAGACGAGACGTGTCAGCGCCGGAAGATCGGCGATATCGAAGTCGTCCGGTTCGTCGAGCACGAGATCGCCACTCATCAGGCGGAGCATTGGCGCGATCTGACCGCCGCCGCGCAGGCTCTCGGTCGCCGGCACCAAGTGGTCGATGGTACAAACCAGCACCGGCGCGCCGATCAGCGCTTGGGCGTGAGGATCAGCGATGGCCTTGCGCAGCACCGGGTGGCTATCGAGCTCGCCCTCGAAGAAGACGTGTGTCTGCTCGTCGAGGAGTTCCGCACGGGATTCGGAACCGCCATCGTTGCGCGACTGTTGATGTTCGAAGAGCGCCCGGCTGGCACTTCCACCAACGCGAATGGCGAGTTCGTCACTCCCCAGCCCCAGGCGCTCGCGATAAGCCTGCCCTGTTTGCAGCGTCAGCGTGCGCAGGCCGAGCGCGATCGAGAAACGTGCGCCCGATTCCGGGTCCGCGAGTCCGTAGAGAATGCGGCCATTGGCGATGGTCTTGCCGCAGCCGGTCGAAGCCATGTTGATGCCGAAGAAGCCCTGCTCACGGCTTCTGTCTCGCAGTCCGACGGCGAGGTCGTAGGCTTTGTCCTGCCAGCGAAATCTTGCATTGCGGCTGCGCGCCTTGAAGCCTTTGTGACGCGCGATCCGCGGTAGCGCCGTAGCCAGGTCGGGAAGGTGGTGAGTGATCTCGCCCGTTGCGCGCACGACGCCAAGCAGATGCTCGATCAGTGGTTGGCAGAATTCGCGCTTGCCTCGGTTAACCGTCGTGTTGGCGTAGAGCAAGACGTTGTCATCGGCCATACACCAATTCCCGCTCAGTCGTCCTTCGTCAACGAGACTCGAGTAGTGATGATCGGCAAGCATCAGCGAGAGCCGTGCCATGTGCATGACATACGGTGACTCAAGTGGCCGCGTCTCCCAACGCAGCTCGCTCAGCTGTCGTGCCAGACGAGCCGCTCGCGCTCGCCAATCTTCATGGGTTACGGGCAGACCACGGGAGAATTCCCAGTACGGCGAGTCCTCCTTGCGACTAGCAGGCTCGACACGCTCGTTCCAAGCCGCAGTAATGTCCTTCGGCAATGAAGGCAGGATGCTGGCGTTGAGCGTGGCGCGCACACCCACCCATTTCTGGGTGCCGGCCTCGTCGAAAGCCGGGAACGCCGGTAGCCGATGATGGCTGACGATCAGCCAACCAATGGCCGCCGCCAACGGTGGCAGTTGATTGAACGGAGCGCTGTCGCTGGCCCTTTCATCCATTCCATCGCGAATCAGGCGATCCAGCCAGCAGGCATCGTCCTCTGGCGTCGGCCGTTCGAGACGTGCAAGCCAGCTGGCGTCATCGTCCTGACCCACGAAAGCTTGTAACAGCCGCAGCGACACCCATTCGTGGCGGTAGCGATTGCGGCCCTCCAGCCTGCCGACAAGGCGCAACTGAAAGGCGTCCGTCGCCTTGCCAAGGTCGTGGAAGAGCGCCGCCATCGAAGCGAGCAGGTGAATCAACCTGAGCGAGTGCCAGTCGTTTTCGTCTTCCGTACGCAGAATATTGCGCCGGGTGGTGTTGGTCGGCGTCGCGCCCCGAGTGTTGAACTGCGAGGCATCGCCGACCACCCACATCAGTTCGCTGTGGTCGTGACCACGAATCCAGTGACATGCCACGGCGGTGTTCTTGCGTGCCTTGCTGCGTAGCAGTTTTCGCAGCGTATCGAGCCCGGCCTGGGTGATCGAGGTCTGCCAGGTGCGTTCACCGCGCCGTTCGGCGAACTGGTCGAGAATACGGCGCGTTTCCTTGAGCGCGTTCTTGCTGCATTGCGACACCAGCAGCACGTTCATGGTGTGATCCCATGGCCGAGGCGTTCGGCCGTCGCCTTCAGGGTATCGATCATCACATCCAGGGCTTCCACCTGCGTGAGCCTATCGATACAGGCCTGGCGAAACTCCTGTTCTTCATCGCCACGGCTGGCGGAAATGAACGCCTGCGGCAGGATCACGGCGTCCTTGACCAGATCCGCGACATCGAAGACCAGTCCGCCGCGGCGTGTCTTGCCGTGCAGCACTGCCAGGCCATGCGGAATCCCCAGCACCCAGGTCGCGGTAGCGCCCAACCCGTAGGCCAGATAATTGCCGTGATCGAGGAAGCGGTTGGCCGGATCGGCACCCTGGCCGCGTTTGACCCGGGTGAATTCGCCATAGTCCGCGGCGTGGCTCGCCAACCGGAATAGTTGCTTGGTGAGCCGAGCTTCTTCGGTCAGCAGCGCGGTCGTATCGGGAGCCGAGTCGATCGCCTGCCGGCTACACGTGAGCAATGCGTCCAGCTCTGCCTTGCTGGGGGTAAAGCCGGTATCGCGCTGGAAACGCGGCGCCGTCCAGAGGCGTTCGACTTGGGTGAGCCGGGCACGCTGGAAACATCGGGCCGCTTCCAGCCGCTTGTCGTCGTCGAACCAGAATCGCACCCAGTATTGGAGATACTCCGTCGGCCGGTATTCGCTCTGCGGGGTCAGCCAGGCGACATCCACGTCTACTTCGTTGGCTGCGAACAGCGGCGTACCGCCACCGCCGCAAAAGCCGACCAGCACGCCGGCCTTGGCCAACTCGCGCATCGCCGCCTGGGTAATCGAGGTGCCGGTCCCCAGCAGCAGCGAAGTGGTGTTGGCGATGGGGATGTTCCAGTATTTCGAGCGCTTGCCTTCATCGGTGACGTATTCGACACGGCCGCCATTCACCAATACGCGGCAATGTTGCAGGTAGTACAGATTCGCACGCTTCGAGTGCAGGATCGTCTTGAGATCGCTTGAAGAAAGGTCTTCCATCGTAACGTCACCTGCCAGCTGTCTTGTAACTGTTGGTAACGCAGATTTCACGGCGCGACAAGCCCACCACGAGAACTGTCAGGGATCTCTTACAAATGGTGTCAGCCAATCTCCGCTTGGCACTACTTTTGTTATGATATAACCTTTCCGCCTCATTCAAGGGGTCTCTTCATGTCACATCGTCACCGTCACCGCCCCGATGGGCCGTGCCATTTTTCCTTGATGTCGCTTGGCGCCGGGCGGCGTGTGCTGCTCGCGCTCATTCCCCTGGCGCTGCTGTGGCTCGTCGCGGGCTGGGCTACCGGGGTGTTTGGTTGATGGCTCGTTCGATGACAAAAACCGACACGTTGCTGACGCTGGAATCCCTGTCGCTGGCGCAGGGCAATCGCATGGTGCTGGAGAATATCGACGGCCATTTCGAGGCCGGCACCATCACCGCGCTGGTGGGGGCCAACGGGGCCGGCAAGAGCACGCTGGTCCAGGGGATCATGGGCGAGCTGCGCCCGGTCAGCGGCCGCGTTCGCTGCGAGGTTCCCAATGCGCGGCGCGCGTGGCTGCCGCAGCAGCTGGCGCTGGATCTGACCTTCCCCATGAGTGTCGAAGAGCTGGTGATGAGCGGTTGCTGGCCGACCCACGGCAGCTTCAAGCGCTACGGGCCGGCGGAGTATCGTCGCGGCCAGGCGGTGATGCAGCGACTGGGCCTGCAGTCATTCGAGCACCGGCCGCTGGGTGAACTCTCCGGCGGCCAGCGCCAGCGCGCGCTGCTCGGCCGTACGCTGATGCAGGAGGCCCAGCTGCTACTGCTCGACGAGCCGTTCGCCAATGTCGATGCGGCGACCGTTGAAGTCCTGATCGATGTGCTTCGCGCCATGGCGGCTGAGGGCGCGGCGATCATCGTCGTGCTGCACGATCACGATCAGATGACACGGCTGGCCGATCGCATCCTGCGGCTGGAGCGCGGGCAAGGGATCTGGTCCACGCCCGCGACGATCAACGATTCCTCTTCACCGGCGGAGACGTTGGCATGATCGATTGGCTGTTCTCTCCGCTGGTGGATTTCGGTTTCATGCGCCGCGCGCTGGTAGCCGGGCTGGCGCTGTCGCTGGTGGCGCCGCCGCTGGGGGTCTTCCTCACGCTGCGCGGCATGAGCCTGGTGGGCGATGCCATGGCGCACGCCGTGCTGCCGGGCGTGGCGGTCGGCTTTCTGCTGGCGGGCTTCTCGCTGCCGGCGATGAGCTTCGGCGGCCTGCTCGCCGGGCTGCTGGTGGCGGGGCTGGCGGGCAGCGTGTCGCGCCTGACCGGCCACCGCGAAGACTCGGCGATCGCCAGCTTCTATCTGATTTCGCTGGCGGCCGGGGTGATGTTGATCTCGATGCGCGGCAGCAGCGTCGACCTGACCCACGTGCTGTTCGGCTCGATCCTGGCGGTGGACAGTACCGCGCTGTGGCTGATCGTCGGCGTGTCGAGCCTGACGCTGATCGTGCTGGCGGCGATCTTCCGCATTCTGGTGGTCGAGTGCCTGGACCCGCTATTCCTGCGCGGCCAGGGGATTCGTGGCGGCGCGGTGCACGGGCTGTTTCTGGGCCTGATGGTGCTGAATCTGACTGCCGGCTTCCAGACGCTCGGCACGTTGATGGCGGTCGGCCTGATGATGCTGCCGGCGACGGCGGCGCGCTTCTGGTCGAAACGGCTCGAAGGGTTGATGGGGCTGGCGATCGCCATCGGCATGGTCTCCAGCGTCGGCGGGCTACTGCTCTCCTATCATGCCGGTCTGCCTTCGGGGCCCTGCATCATTCTGCTCGCCGGCGTGATCTATCTGTTTTCCGCGCTGTTCGGGCGTTACCACAGTGTCTTCGCCCGCTGGCGCCGGCGCGTGCAGCCCATGCTGCCGCCCGATGCCCACGGCTGAACCTTTCTTCTCTCGCCACAAGGATCGTTACATCATGGCTCACATTTCCCTTCGCGCCGTGCTGCTGGGTGCTCTCGGCGCCTCGGCGCTCTCGGCCAACATCGCTCATGCCCAGGAACCGCTGCAGGTGGTCACGAGCTTCAGCATTCTCGATGACATGGTGTCGACGATCGGTGGCGATCACGTCAGCGTCACGTCGCTGGTCGGCCCCGATGGCGATGCCCACGCCTTTTCGCCCAAGCCCGCCGATGCCCAGTCGCTCGCGGATGCCGACCTGGTCGTGGTCAACGGCCTGCAGTTCGAAGGCTGGATCGACCGCCTGGTCGATGCCAGCGGTTACGAGGGCGAAGTCGTGGTTGCCAGCAACGGTATCGACACGCGTTCGTTCGAGGGGCACGAGGACGAGGGCGACCATGACGATCATGACGATCATGACGATCATGACCATCAAGATCATGCGACCGACGGCGAGGAGGAGCATCACCATCACGGCGATGTCGATCCGCACGCCTGGCAGGATCTGGAGAATGGCGAGCAGTACGCGCGCAACATCCGCGATGCGCTGGTGAAGGCCGATCCGGCTCATGCCGATGCCTACCGCGCCAATGCCGAGCGCTACATCGACGAGATGGAAGCGCTCGACAAGGAGGCGAAAGAACGCCTGTCGCAGATTCCGGCATCCGACCGGCTGATCATCACCAGTCACGATGCCTTCGGCTACTTCGCCGACGCCTACGATCTCGAGCTGCTTTCGCCGGTGGGCATCAACACGCTGGCGGAACCCAGCGCCAGCGATATGGGCAGCCTGATCCAGCAGATCGAGTCCAGCCACGCCAAGGCGCTGTTCCTGGAGAACATGACCAACCCGGCGCTGATCAACCAGCTGCACGAAGAGACCGACATCGCCATCGGCGGCACACTCTACGCCGACGCGCTGACGGCGGAGGGCGAAGGCAGCACCTATCTCGGCATGTTCCAGCACAACGTCGACACCCTGCTCGACGCGCTGGCAGCCGACGACTGACCCCGACCCGACAGGCCAGCCCGCGACGGCGGCGCTGGCCTACTCTCTGTTTCCTGCTCTCTATTACCTGCTTCCTACTCTCTTCTCTCTTCCCTCTTCCCTCTTCCCCCTCCCTATTACTTCCTCTCTCTTTCCTCTTCTTCAAGACTGAACGACACTTTTCGGGCAGCATCCGCTCAAGCCTCCACCGAGAAGTGTCGTCTCGTATGCCGTCAGCCGTTCCGTCGCCGCAACGCCGCCTCACGCTCTCCCAGGCGCGTCGTCTCGCCCTGAAAGCGCAGGGTTTCACCTCCCGCTCCCCCGAGTCCGCCAACCGAGGCCATCTCCGGCGTCTCGTGGATCGTCTCGGCGTGTTGCAGATCGATTCCGTCAACGCGTTGGCACGTTCCCACTATCTGCCGGCCTTTTCGCGTCTCGGCCCTTACCCGACCCCGCTGCTCGACGAGCTGGCCTGGAGCCGTAACCGGCACCGGTCGCTGTTCGAATACTGGGGCCACGAGGCCTCGCTGCTGCCGCTCTCGTTCTACCCGGCGATGCGCTGGCGCATGCGCCGCGCGCAGGATGGCATCGGCATCTACAAGCATCTGGCGCGGTTCGGCCGTGAACGGGGCGAGGTGATCGAACGCGTACTGGCCCAGGTACGCGACCACGGCCCGCTGGGTGCCGGCGCACTGAACACGCGGGAAGGCCCTGCCGGCCCGTGGTGGGACTGGAGCGATGAGAAGCACGCGCTGGAATGGCTGTTTGCCGCCGGCGAGGTCACCGTCGCCGGCCGCCGGGGTTTCGAACGGCTCTACGACCTGCCGGAACGGGTGCTCCCCGCGACAGTACTGAACCAGACCGAACCCGATCTGCTCGAGGCGCATCGGCAGCTGTTGCATCAATCCGCCCGGGCGCTTGGCGTGGCGACGGAGAAGGACCTGCGGGACTACTACCGGCTGGCGCCGCAGGATACCCGTGCCGCGCTACAGACGCTGATCGAGGACGGCACAGTGACGCCGGTATCGGTGGAAAGCTGGCAGCAGCCGGCCTATGTCGTCGGCGAGCCGCGCATTCCCCGCCGACTCGAGACCGCCGCGCTGCTCTCGCCGTTCGACTCCCTGATCTGGTATCGCGAGCGCACCGAGCGCCTGTTCGGCTTTCACTACCGCCTGGAGTTCTACGTCCCGCCGGCCAAACGAACCTACGGCTACTACGTCATGCCGTTCCTCCACGGCGACCGGCTCATCGCCCGGCTCGACCTGCGTGCCCGGCGCGCCGAGGGGGAACTGAGCGTTCTCGCCATTCACCCCGAGCCCGCCGTGACGTTCCGTGATGCCGAACTCGACGCACTGGCCGGCCAGCTCGAACGTCTGGCATGCTGGCTCGGGTTACCGCGTATTCACCTGGCCTGCGAGCGCCCCCTTGCCCAGCGTCTGAGCGCCCTGTGGCCGGTGGATTCTTATCGGCGCCTGTCGCTCTGAGAGGGCGGCAGCCCGGCACGCAAACGGGCATCGACATGCTCACGCTGTCCGACTCGACCACGCTTCCCGTGGCGAAGTGACGACCTTGCGGCAAATAACCACACTAACAATAAGGTTATTGAGGCGTATGCTGACATCGTCGCCTTCGAGGCTACCGATTCCGAGGCGAGTCAATGTCAGTCATAAGGACAAGGGAGCATCATCATGAACACGATTCTTCATCGCTTCTCCGTCGCCGGAATGGCGCTGGTCACCGCGCTGAGCGCCGGTAATGCCTTTGCCTATGGTGCCGGTGATGTGTTCACCCATTTCGGGGTCGCCAAGGTTTCGCCCAAGAGCGACAACGGCCACTTCGATGGTCTGAACATGGATGTCGATGTCAAAGACGACACCGGCTTCGCCTTCACGCTGGGTTACCGTTTTCTCGACAAGTGGGGCGTCGAACTGCTGGCCGCCGAACCGTTCGAGCACGACATAAACCTGAACGGCAACGAGCTGGCCTCGACCAAGCATCTGCCGCCGACCCTGACGCTGCAGTACTATCCGCTCGGTGGCACTCAGTCTCGTGTCCAGCCATACATCGGCGCAGGCGTGAACTACACCCATTTCTCCGATGAAGACCTGGACGTCGGCAGTCTCGATCTCGACGACTCCTGGGGTGCCGCCGGCCAGTTGGGGGTGGACCTGCTGATCGACGATCACTGGTCGATGAACGCCGCCGCCTGGTATCTCGACATCGACTCCGACGCGACCGCCGAGGTCGGTGGCCAATCCTATGACACCACCGTTCACATCGACCCCTGGGTGGTGATGGGCGGCATCGGTTACCGTTTTTGAAGCCGCCGGATTCGGACCCAAACCGGTCATCTCATGGCCACCGCTTGGTGGCCATTTTTCGTTTTCTCCCCTCCCTACCACCCAACCTGTCTGACGCTTCCGCCTACATCCGACTCTTCCGCCTACATCCGACGCTTCTGCATCAAGCTATCTGCACAAAGCTATAGACATAAGTTGAAGACAATGTGATCATTCGCAGCCTAACTTTTATGGCGCTTTGATACACCTTTATTGCGCTTCAATACACTGCCCCGTGGAATGAATGTTCCGTGGTTGTGCCCATGGAAATGCCCCGTGGATGCCCGCATTCACGGGTTTTGGTCATTTATGATTCGAATTTCTGCCGATCACTGGTTACTGGCGTTGCGAACGGTGCTGGCCGTCTGGCTGGCACTGTTCCTGTCCATGCGCCTCGATCTCTACCAGCCCGCCTGGGCCATCCTGGCGGTGATGATCGTGACCCTGCAGCCGGTCATGTTCACCGGCGGTACGCCGCCGATCGGCATCATCATCGGCCGCAGCCTGGCGCGCCTGTTCGGCACGCTGTTCGGCGCTATCGTCGCCCTGGTGCTGATCGCGCTGTTCGGCCAGCAGCCGATGCTCTATCTGCTGTTTGCCGGCGCGTGGCTGGCCTTCTGCATGTACTGGGTAATACTCGAGCCGGATGAATACATCGGCTACGTGATGATGCTCAGCGGCTATACCTCGACGCTGGTGTCGCTGACCGCGATCGGTACCGGCATCGAGGATATCTGGTCCGTGGCCCAAGGGCGCTTCAGCGAAACGGCGCTGGGCATCGGCTGCGGGCTGCTGATGCATGTGGTCATTGCCCCGCGTTATGGCAGTCATGCCCTGCCGAGCGCGCTTTCCCAGTTTCTCTCGCGGGCCGCCACCGAAACGCTGGCAACGCTCGCCGAACCTCGCGCTCGCGACGATCGCGATGCGCAGTTGAAGACGCTGTTCCAGCATTATCAGCAGTTCGAGACGCTGCGCGGGCTGACACGGCTGGAGACCCGCCGCCTGAGCCATTTCATTCCAGCGCTGGATCGATTTGCCAGCGATGGCCTGGCGCTGATCACCGCCGTCCGCGAACTGGAAACGGCACTGGACTACCTGCGCGATTGCGAGGATGGCGAGCGCTGGCTAGCCGAGCTGAGCCGGCAGGCGCAGCCGCTGCTGACGGCGATCGAGGCCGAGCCGGAGGGCAAGCCAACCGAACGCCTGCTGCTGGCCGATTTCGAGTGGGACGAAGCGACGGTGGAGCCACGTACCCGCACCCGTGCCGAGCTGGTGCGACAGCGCCTGGGCGAAGTGCTGGGGCTTTTGCAACACGGCCGCCGGCTGCGCAACGCGCTCAACGATCCGACCTCGTCGAAGGTCAAGACGTTGCCCCGCGAGCGCCGCTCCCGCGCCGCGCACAACGAACACTTCGTCGCCCGCTTCAACGCCTTTCGCGTATTCATCGCCTTCGAGCTGCTGGGTCAGGTCTGGGTTCATAGCGGCTGGCATTCGGGCTATCTCGCCATGATGCTGCTTGGCGTCTTCATCATGCTGTTCGCCAAGGCGCCCAACCCGGCCGCCATCGTCAATCAATTCCTGTGGGGGTCGATCGCCGCGGTCATCCTGGGCGGGGTTCTGCTGTTTCTGGTGTTACCGGTGATCAACGGGTTCCCGCTACTGGCGATCGCCATCGGCATCCCGGTCGCCATCGGCACACTGATGACGCCGCACCCCCGCTGGTCGCTGATGGGAATGGCCGGCGCCATCACCATGATGACGCTGCTCAACCTGCATTCGACCTATACGTTTTCGCCCTCGAGCTACATCAACGGCGGGCTGGCTTCGATCATCGGGACCATTGCCGCCATGATTACCTACTCGCTGTTTCGCCAGCGCTCCCCCGGCGAACGCATCGAGACGCTGATGGCCGCCTACTGGCGCGGCCTGAGCCGGCTGCTGCGGGAGAAATCGCTGCCCAATCGCGCCCGCCTGGAGAGCCGTCTCTACGACCGTCTGGGCCGGCTGGTCGCGCTGGGTGGCAGCGATCGCTCGGTCAGCGAGGCGATCGACCTGCATGCCTTGGCACTGTGCGTGTGGCGAATCCGGCGTCTGCGCGAGGCACTCGGCCCCCACCGCGCGGAGATCGAAGCCTGGCTCGGCGACATCGGCACTCGCGTGGTGTCGCGCCGCCATCACGATCCGGCCGTCTGGCACGAGCTGGCTGACGAGGCCATTGCCTGGGTCGAACGGCTCTATCATGAAACCCGCCTGCCGATCGCCAGCATCGGCGAGATCGCCATGCTGGGGCATCTGATGCGAGAAGCGCCGGGCGTGGTACTCGAGGCCCGCGCGGACGAAGAACACGATGCGTCCAGGGCAACCACCGGAGACACTCGACATGCTGGCTGAATGGTCGTTCCTGGGCTTCCTGATACCGCCGCTGACGGTGCCGGTATTGCTGGCCCTCGGGCTCTATCTGATCCTGCGGCGCGTGTTCGTGCGCCTGGGGCTCTATCACTGGTTCTCGCAACCGGTACTGCTGGATATCGCGATTTACGCTTTGCTGTTGTGGTCGGTACTCGCCCTGACGGGCTCGCTGCCGATCGCTGGATGAGGAAAAGACCTTCATGAATTGGCCTACCGGACTCCGCAAGACGCTGCGGCTAGTGTTGACCATCGCTGTGGTGATCGCGGCGGTCATTGGCGTTGCTCAGATCTGGGATCACTACATGCACGATCCGTGGACCCGCGACGGTCGCGTTCGTGCCGATGTGGTCAATCTCGGCACCGATGTCGCCGGCATCGTCGACAGCCTCGAGGTGCACGACAACCAACTGGTGAAAAAAGGCGATGTGCTGTTCACCATCGACCAGCAGCGTTACCAGCTGGCGCTGAACGAAGCCAGGGCCAATCTCAACCAGTTGACGCAGCAGCGCGACGAAGCACAGGCCGCCAACAGCCGTCGCCAGCGTCTGAAGAATTACGTCTCCCAGGAGGACAAGGACAACGCCCGCTTCGCGCTGGCCACGGCCCAGGCCGCCGTCGAACAGGCGAAAGTCGAGGTCAACCAGGCCGAGCTGGATCTGGAACGCGCCACCGTTCGCGCACCGGTCGACGGCTACGTCACCAACCTGCTGCTGCGACCCGGGCAGTACGTGACCGTAGGCACCGATGCCATGACCCTGGTGGATGCCGAAAGCTTCTACGTGCTGGGCTACTTCGAGGAGACCAAGCTCGACAGCATCGATGTCGGCGCGCCCGTTCGGGTCCAGCTGCTCTCCAGCGACGAGCCCATCTGGGGGCATGTCGACAGCTTCGCCCGCGGTATCAGCGACAGCAGCCTGAGCAGCCAGGAAAACGGCCTTGCCTCGGTCAACGCCTCGTTCGACTGGGTACGCCTTTCCCAGCGGATTCCCGTTCGCATCGCGCTGGACGAGATCCCCGAAGGCACCAAGCTCTCCGCCGGCCTCACCGCCACCGTCTACCTCGAGAGCGACCGCCAGGGCCGCGAAGAGGCGCCCGACTGGTGGAAGCCGATTCGCCAGTGGTGGGAAGGGTTGATCAGTATCTGAGCCCATACGAAAACGCCCCGACGATCGCTCGTCGGGGCGCGGGCAGCGGGATAAACGCTGTTCAATCGAGGGCCATTCACGCGAAGGCCGTTCAATCGAAGTCGTTCACTCGAAGTCGTTCACTCGAAGTCGTTCACTCGAAGTAGCTGAAGGTCTCGCCGGGCTTGATGTCGAGCAGGGTGTGGTAGATCAGCTCGATTACGTTCTCGACGTCCTGCTTGTGGACCATCTCGACGGTGGTATGCATGTAGCGCAGCGGCAGCGAGATCAGCGCCGAGGCGACGCCGGAATTGCTGTAGGCGAAGGCATCGGTATCGGTGCCGGTGGCCCGCGAACGCGGCAGGCGCTGGAACGGGATCTTCTGCTCCTGGGCGACCTTGATCAGCCGCTCGCGCAGCTTGTTCTGGATCGCCGGGGCGTAGCAGATCACCGGGCCGTCGCCGATCTTGTTGGCGCCTTCGCGCTTGGGCTCGATCATCGGCGTCGAGGTGTCGTGGCTGACATCGGTAACGATGGCGACGTTGGGGTTCAGGCGCTCGGCGATCATCTCCGCGCCGCGCAGGCCCACTTCTTCCTGCACCGCGTTGACGATGTAGAGGCCGAAATCGAGCTTCTGCTTGCGCGCCTTCAGCAACCGCGCCACTTCCGCGATCATGAAGCCGCCGATGCGGTTGTCGATGGCGCGGCAGACCAGCTTGTCGCCATTGAGCACGAAGAATTCATCCGGGTAGGTGATCACGCAGCCGACGTGAACGCCGAGCGCCTCGACCTCATCCCTGGTACTGCAACCGACGTCGATGAAGATATTGTCGAGCTCCGGCGGCTTCTCCTTCGGCCCCTGACGGCGGGTGTGGATCGCCGGCCAGCCGAACACGCCCGGCACGATGCCGTTGTCGGTATGAATGTTGACGCGCTTGGAAGGCGCGATCTGATGGTCACTGCCGCCGTTGCGGATGACGTAGATCAGGCCATTGTCGGTGATGTAGTTGACGTACCAGGAGATCTCGTCGGCGTGACCTTCGATCACCACCTTGTACTCGGCGTCCGGATTGATCACGCCGACGGCGGTGCCATAGGTGTCGGTGATGAACTCATCCACGTACGGACGCAGGTACTCCATCCACAGCTTCTGGCCTTCCCACTCGTAGCCGGTCGGCGAGGCGTTGTTGAGATAGCGCTCCAGAAACGTCATCGCATCCGCGTTCAGCGGCGCCGCGTTGCGCTTGGTCGTCTTGGTATTCTTGGGCGTTTTATCAGCGCTTTTGCTCATCTCGAGCTCCTTGTTTCAGGCAATGTATTTCCGCTAATAGTCGGCCAGCTTAACAGGCACCACCCGCCAACGCTGCTCTTCGCATTCCCGAGGCCGGCTCCCGTCGCCCGTCAACCGTCGCTCGAAGCCCGGAGCCCGGAGCCCGGAGCCCGAAATCAGAGCACCATCGCCGCGACCCAGCCGAAGATCAGCAGCGGCACGTTGTAGTGCAGGAAGGTCGGCACCACGCTGTCCCAGATATGGTCGTGCTGGCCGTCGGCATTGAGCCCGGCAGTCGGCCCCAGAGTGGAATCCGAGGCCGGCGAACCGGCATCGCCCAGCGCTGCCGCCGTGCCGACGAGCGCAACGGTCGCCAGCGGCGAAAAGCCGAAGCTCAGCGCCAGCGGCACGTAGAGCGAGGCGATGATCGGAATGGTCGAGAACGAGGAGCCGATCCCCATGGTGATGAACAGGCCTACGAGTAGCATGATCAGCGCGGCCAGCCCCTTGTGATCGCCGATCATCGCCGCGGAGCTGGTCACGAGGCTTTCCACCGAGCCGGTCGCCTGCATCACGCCGGCGAAACCGGCCGCCGCGATCATGATGAAGCCGACCTGCGCCATCATCCGCATGCCTTCGGTAAACACGTCGTCCTGCTCCCGCCAGCGGAACACGCCGCTGGCCGACAGCAGCGCGAAGCCGAACAGACCGCCCAGCACCATCGAATCCGTCAACAGCTGGACGACCAGGGTGCCGACCAACGACGCAGCCAGCACGATCTTCTGCCAGCCGCGAAGGGGGCGATCAGCGCCGGCCGACGCGGGCTCCTCGCTGTCCTGCTGGCCTACCAGCGCCCGGTCTTCGTAGGTGCGCTGGCGGCGATAGCTGAAAAAGACGGCAACGAGCAGGCCCAATGCCATGCCGCCGATCGGGATCGCCATCGCCAGCGGCACCTGGGCCGCCTCGACCTGCAGGCCGAATTCCGCACCGCTGGTGTTGAGATTGTTGAGCAGAATGTCGTTGAGAAAGATCGCGCCGAACCCGACCGGCAGCAGCATGTAGGGCGCCGTGATCCCGAAGGTAATGACACAGGCCACCGCGCGACGATCCAGCCGGAGCCGGTTCATCAGCGCCAGCAGCGGCGGCACCAGGATCGGAATGAAGGCGATGTGGACGGGAATCAGGTTCTGCGAGCTGATCGCCGCCAGCAGCAGGCAGCCCAGCAGGGCCAGCACCACGCGGCGCCGACGGGGGCCGGAGCCCTCGAGATGGAATCGCTCAATGGCGCGACGGGCCAGCGCCTGGGTGATGCCCGAGCGTGACAGCGCCACCGCGAACGCCCCCAGCACCGCGTAGGAGATCGCCACCGTCGCCCCATTGCCCAGCCCGCCATTGAAGGCATCGAGAATCCCGCCCAGCGGCATGCCGGCATACAACCCACCCACGAGCGCGGCGACGATCAGCGCAAACACGACCGAGACCCGCGCCAGACTCAACGTGACCATTATCAGAATGGCCAGCACCACAGCATTCATGCATCGCCCCATTTCAAACCGTGAATCGTGCCTGCCGAGCGCAGCCGGCAGACGAAGCCGCCGATGATATCGACCCAGTCGGCGAACGCCAGAAAAATTCCGGAAGCGAGGCCCGGCCGATAGCGGAACTCATGGTTACCCAGCTCACTCTTGATTACAAAACGACGCCAATGTCGGCGAACGTGCTAACAAAAAACCTCATTCAATTTCCGGCTGACCCCGCTTAAGCTGAACTGACTATAATGATCGACGCCACAAGCGTCGGCTGGAGTGGCCCCACGTGACGACATCGACGTCGGGGTGCCCTCGGGGTGATTGAAGGGGCTGATTCAGCCACTGAGAGGTAACCGTCATGACTCGACCGACCCAACGACACGCCACACGCCTGCCGACCGTCCTCATCGCCATCGGCGCTACCCTGCCGCTCGCTGCGGAAGCCTATGTGGGCCCGGGCGCGGGGCTGAGCCTGCTGACCGCGCTGTGGGGCATCATCGCCGCGATCGGCATGGCGCTGTTCTTCGTCATCATGTGGCCGATCCGGCGCATGCGGCGCCGACGCAAGGCCGAAGCCGCCGCCTCGGCGGAGAGCGGCGGGGCCGAGAATAGTACCTTCGAGACTGGCACCGCCGAGAGCGGTACGAGCACGGCCCAAGCCCGCACCGCCCAGGATCCGGAGTCGCCACCGACCACCGCCCGCGTCGAGGAGAGTCAGCGCGGAGCGTCTCACGTCGGGCATCGCTCCTAGCGGCGTCACGCCTTGGCAATATCATCTCTTGAATACCCATAAAACGGGCCGGCAAGGCGTCGTCGCCGTCGGCCCGCCTCTTCCAGAATGCCTGGGATTAGAAGCCTGAGTTGAGAAGCCTGGATTCAAATGCCCGCGTTACGCGCTCGTCATCCTGCCGGGGCATTCTGCTCCCCGGCAGCGATTGACGCGCGGACGATGGGCCAGTGTCAGGAGGACACATGGGATTACTGGATCTGCCGGATCCGATCTTCGCCGCCATCGATGGCGGGATGAAAAGCGTCCTGCCCGCCACGCTGCGGCTGGTGGTATGGGCGGCGATCGCCGGTGTCGGCACGCTGTTCCTGTATCGGCTGGTGTCACCGCAAGGCAGGATCGCCAATGCCAAACGGGAAGCGCGCACGGCGCGCAGGCGACTCAATGACTTCGATGGGGAATTCAGCGATGCCGGCCCGCTGATTCGCGACCAGTTCATCAGCGCCTTTCGGCATCTCGGGCTGGTGTTTCTGCCCACGCTCGTCTCGATCCTGCCGCTGTTGGCGCTACTGACCTGGCTGGAAAGCCACTACGCCCACGCACTGCCGGCCGAGGGTGAGACGCCCTCCGTGCAAGTGACTCCGCAAAACAGCGACGCCCCCTACGACGCGCAATGGGTTCGGGAAGACGGCGGCTTGCGAGTGATCGTCAGCGACGGCAGCAGCGAGCTGGCCAACGTTGCCATGACTGCCCCTATCCCGGTAATCGAAAAGCGCCAGTGGTGGAACTGGCTGGCTGCCAACCCGCTGGGCTATCTGCCGGCGGAGAGCCCCATCGAGCGGGTCGCCTTCGACCTGCCCCAACCCGAATATCTGCCGTTCGGGCCAGGCTGGATGCGCCACTGGCTCGCTATTTTCTTCCCGGTCATGACGATCGTGTCTCTTCTCACTTATCGTTGGGCGAAAATCGAATGAGCACCTCGGATTCCGACAATTCGACCTCCCGGCCGGTCGAATCCCGCAACGCAGGTACCGGCAACGCAGGCACCAGCCCGGCCGCCAGCGGCAAGGTCAGCGATCCCGGCTTCGTGGTGCCCGGCTGGATGCACTGGCTGGGGGGCTGGATTCACCGCAAGCCCGGCACCTGGATCAAGCTCGGCAACCTGGAAACGCGAGCGGTGCAGGATTCGATCGCCGACAGGCACGTCGACCGTCCCGTCTACGTCGCCGGGCTCGCCCGCTCCGGTACGACCATTCTGCTTGAGCATCTCGCCTCCCACCCCGCCGTGGCGACTCACCGCTACGTCGATTTTCCGCCGCTGCTGACGCCCTACTGGTGGAATCGCTGGCTCGCGCTGGTGCCCCTGACTCAAAAAAAAGAGCAGGAGCAGGCCCAGGAGCGCGCCCACAAGGACGGCATCGAGGTGACCTCGCAGAGCCCGGAGGCGTTCGAGGAGATGCTATGGATGGCGTTCTTTCCCGAGACCCACGATCCGACCCAGAGCTCGGTGAAAGGGCGCCATGCCGAGCATCCCGCCTTCGAGCGCTTCTACGACGAGCATATCCGCAAGCTGCTTGCGGTGCGCAAGCGCCAGCGCTACGTCGCCAAGGGCAACTACAACCTGGTGCGGCTGGGCTATCTGCACCGGCTCTATCCGCAGGCGAAGTTCGTGCTGGTGATTCGCGACCCGGTCTGGCACATCGCCTCGCTGATGAAGCAGCAGGCGCTGTTCGTGGCCGGAGAGACCAGCGAGCCACGCGCGCTGGAACACATGCGACGGGTGGGACACTACGAGTTCGGCCTCGATCGGCGGGCGATCAACGTGGGCGACGACGAGGAAACCCGGCGCATCACCGCGCTGTGGGAAGCCGGCAACGAAGTCGAGGGATGGGCGCGCTACTGGGCCGCCATCTACGCTCACCTCGCCGATACGCTGGACGAGGATCCCGAGCTGCGCAAGGCGTGTCTCATCGTGCGCTATGAAGATCTCTGCGGCACGCCTCGCGAGAGCCTGCAGGCGGTTTTCGACCATGCCGAGCTCGAACTCGAGCCGCAAGCGCTGGCGGAAGCCGCCAGCGGCCTGCACGCACCGACCTACTACAAGCCCAGGTTCAGCGATGCGGAAGTGGCGATGATCGCCGAGATCACCGGCCCGGTCGCGGCGCGGTTCGGGTACTAGTGACGGGCTTCGGCTTGCGCCGGCTTCGGCGCTTGAAAAGCGGCATCGGGCTGAAAGCCTACGACCGGCACAGGCTCGTGTTGCGGTGAAAGTAGCGCTAACGACACCTGAAAGAAACGCGGCGGCCAGATGGCCGCCCCGTGGGTTTTTGCAGATTTGCGTCTGGCCTAGGTTTTGTCTGAAAAGTCGTCGAGCGAAGGTCAGACAAGGCAAAAATCGGTGAAAAGACGGAGTTTACGCGGTGTAAATGAGTACTTTGAGCCGATTTTTAACGCCGTATGGCCGAGCGCAGGCAGTTTTCAGACAAAGCCTAGCTTGCCGGATGCGCCGGATACTCCCGCTCCTCCGGCGGCGTCGGGAAATACTGGAAAAGCCAGGTCTCGCTCACCGTCTTGCCGTCGGCGAGCAGGTTGAGCCGCATGTTGACCGGATCGGTGGAGTCGCTGGTCGGGTACCAGTCGAACTGGATACGGAAACCCTCGATCTCCTTGACCCACAGGATATCGAGCTGCTTGACGTCGCCTTCCGGCACGTCGAGCTGGGTCTTGATATCGATGTCGTTGTCGTAGAAGTGCTTGAGCTCGCCGCCGACGAAATCCACCGCGATGCGCCGGGCCCAGACTTTCGGGTAGTGCTCTCCCGGCGCCCAGCCCTCGGGGAAGCCGCCGATGCCGGTGAACGTCTTGCGGACTCGCGCCAGCTCGGGCTTCACCGGCGGCTGTGCGCTCCAGTAGAGCTTGTAGCCGTAATTGAGCTCCTGCCCCGGCTCGATCGCCTTTTCCGGCTTCCAGAACGCGACCACGTTATCCATGGTCTCCCCGGTGGTGGGAATCTCCAGCATCTGGATCTCGCCCTTGCCCCACTGCCCCTTCGGCTCGACCCACAGGCTGGGGCGCTTGTGGTAGTTGGCGACGATGTCCTCGTAGCTCTTGAAGTCGTGATCGGTCTGCAGCAGCCCGAACCCCTTGGGATTGTCGTCGCCGAAGGTGTTGAACTGGACCCGCGGCGGATTGTTGAGCGGCCGGCAGACCCACTCGCCGTTGCCGAGCCACATCGACAGCCGGTCGGAGTCGTGGATCTGCGGGTGGAAGGTCAGGCACATGTCGCGCTGCTGCGTGCCGCAGCTGAACATGCTGGTCATCGGCGTGATGCCGAGCTGGGCGATCGACTCGCGCGGATAGAGGTGCTTGTCGATGTCCATCACCACGCGCTCCTCCTCGCAGTGAATGACGAAGCGATAGGCACCGGCCAGGCTCGGCGAATCGAGCAGCGCATAGGCGGTGAAGGTCGTCGAACCCGGCTTGGGCGTCTCGAACCAGAAGCGGGTGAACGCCGGGAATTCCTCGGTCTTGCCGTCGGTATAGGTGTTGACCGCCACGCCGCGTGCCGACAGACCGTACTGATAGGTGTCGTCGACGGCCCGGAAGTAGCTGGCACCGAGGAAGGAGACGATGTCCCGCTCGGTCAGCGACGGCTCCTTGAACACGCGGAATCCGGCGA
Organism: Salinicola sp. 4072; assembly: GCF_036663415.1. NCBI lineage: Bacteria > Pseudomonadati > Pseudomonadota > Gammaproteobacteria > Oceanospirillales > Halomonadaceae > Salinicola > Salinicola sp. 4072. Next base: position 20,623 of record NZ_JAXOVV010000014.1, read on the forward strand.
AGCCGAGATCGCTCTGCCCCTCGAGCTGGGAGACATCGACACCGGCCCTGGCGTATTCGAACAGGTCGGGACGGAAGTGGATCTCCTTGGCCTGCTGGGTCTGCGGGTCGATGGAGTACATCCGGACCGGCTGGTTGAACCCCATGCCGACATGGAAGAACTGGATGTCCAGCGGGCCATTCATGCTGTTCCACAACGAATGGTCGGGATCGTAGCCGATGGCGTTGTAGTTCTGCGGCGTGAGATTGGCCAGGGTCGGCGGCAGTTTCTCGACGTTGCTCTGATACGCCTTGGCGGCCAGATCGCGGGCGAAGCCCTGCAGCCAGTCGAAACTGAAAGCCGCCGCTTCGCCGTCGGCGATATCGCTGGTGGCGCGCGCCGCCGCAAATAGTGGCGCCGAGGGCAGGCCGTACCAGGCAGCCAGGGCAATCGCGCTTTTCAGCACACTTCTACGATCCATGAACACCCCATCCTTTGTGTGTCGGCAGTCGAATTGGCAGCATACCCGATCATCGCGAATCAGGCTGCACCGAAGAGAATCGTTCATCAGACGTCTTCGCGCCGGGCAGGTTCCCTGGCCGAATCGCGACTCACCTCGTGACGGCCAAGCCAACCTCCACCCCACCCTTGGTGGCATCGTCGACGAATGCATGGCGTGCTAACGTCTGCCGTATCGGGACGCCCTGATCCCCCTGCCGATATCGAGAGGTTTCGTGAAACGTCGCTACTCCTCCCACTATGCGTGGCGCCGCGCGCAGAGCATCGATGAACTCGCCTGGATGGCGCCCGGCCTTCGCCTGGGAGTACGTCCACGGTGGTTCCGAGGACGAAACCACGCTCGGCGACAACCGCCGCGCCTTCGCCGCCTGGGGCTGGCAACCGCGCACGCTGGTCGATGTCGAGGCCAGAGACAGCCGTACCCGACTGCTGGATGTCCCTGCCGAACTGCCGCTGGCCATCGCCCCCACCGGCTACAACGGCATGCTGTGGCGGGATGGCGATATCGCCCTGGCGCGAGCCGCAGCCAGTCGCGGCATTCCTTTCACGCTCAGCACGGTCTCCTGTGCCAGCCTGGAAACCCTCGCCGCCGCCGTGCCGGATGCGCGGCTGTGGTTCCAGCTCTACGTGCTGGATGACGAGGCGGTGCGTAACGATATGCTCGAACGCGCCAGGAACGTCGGCGTCGAGACGCTGATGGTCACGACGGACACCGTCGTGCTGGGGCGTCGCGAATGGGATTCACGCAGCTATCTCAACCCCCGGCGCCTGGCGTGGCCCTACCTGCTGGATGCCGGCCTGCATCCGCAATGGGTCTATCGCGCGCTCTGGCCTCAGGGGCTGCCGACGCTGGGCAACCTAATGAAGTATCTGCCCAAGGAGCAGCAGAGCGCGGGCAGCGCCGCCGGCTATATCAACCAGCGCATGACGCGCCGGCTGACCTGGGAAGTGCTGGCCGACATTCGCGAGCGCTGGCCCGGCAAGCTGTTGATCAAGGGGATTCTCAACGCCGAGGATGCGCTCGAGGCCAGGCGCATCGGTGCCGACGGCGTGGTCGTCACCAACCACGGCGGACGCCAGCTCGACGGCGCGCCGGCAACACTGGATGCACTGCCCGAGGTCGTCGACGCGGTGGGGGATTCGATGCACATACTGCTGGATAGCGGCATCCGTCGTGGCAGCGATATCGCCAAGGCCGTCGCGCTGGGAGCGGAAGGCGTGCTGTGCGGGCGCGCGACTCTCTACGGCCTCGCGTTGGGCGGAGAAGCGGGCGCGGCTCATGCCATCGATCTGCTCAAGGATCAGTTGCACAACCTGATGGCCCAGCTCGGCCGGCCCACACTCGCCCAGCTCGATGCTAGCTGTCTGCGACGCTCCCCTTATGCCTCGACCCGAGGCGACTCGCCCCGACGCCCGAGCGACGCCCTGCCGGGTGGGGAAACGCCGGGGGACATGCCTTGACGGCCATTCACACGTTCAATCTTGTCGTCTTGTAGACGTGGCATCTGATACTCGATGCTCACAACAGAGCAGACAGCGTTGGCACGGTTAATACGGCAATGTAGAATCCCATGAACTGTACGCCAATATTGAAGCCCAACAAACGTGACAGGAACCCACCTACCAGCCCCACCGTGACAACGACCAGCAAGCCCAGCAAGCCGCCTTCCCAAAGACCGATCACCAATATGAGCCCGACGAAGGTGCCGATGATCGCTTCGTGGCTGATATTGCGGGACACGAAGGAGGCAGCACGGCGGGCGTAGTTCATCGAGAAGGGATAGGCGATCAGCAACGCAAGCACTACTGCCAGTAGCCCGTAAACCAGAAATTCCCAAGTTCCCAGTAGATTGTGCAGGTTATTCACCTGGCCGCTGGCGCTATCCACGGTGAAGCGTGGCGGCGCGTTGAAAAGCGGTGCCGCCGGACCCGCAGCAACCGGACTCAATGGCAGGCCGAAGGCCATCAAAGGAATGAGGGCCTCGGCGATATAGGTCGACTCGGTCACGCCATTGCGAACCGCCAGCGTCGTCGTCAAGCGGTGATAGACATGTCGAATGCGGCTTGAGACCACCTCACCCATGATGACCGTCATGGCCACCGGGCTGAACACGAAGGTGAGACTGGAGGCCACGGCAGTGCCTATCGTCCAACTCGTCTGTCGGGAATCCAGGACCTTGAGGGGGTTGGGGAAGTAACCGCTCCAGCGTTTGACGTCGGGCGCCAGCGAAAACCGGGCAGGTCGGTCCCGTTTCCGCCGGGCTCGCTCGGCGGGCGACAATACCAGGAACAGATCGGAAATCAGCGGCCCGATGGCAATGCCCAGGAAATAGCTGACGCCCAACTTGACGCCGTGGGCAGCGGTGAGATTCTGCAGCGCGACAATCACTAGCACGAAAGGCCCCAACGCCAGCACTGCTGCCCAGCGACCGGGAGAAAAGTAGGCGATCGCCAGTGCGGCAACCAAAAATAGATAGGGCGCGGTGTTTTGCACGAAACCACCGAAAGGCGCCAACAAAAGCGCAAAGACGACAGTCACCGGCACCGCGATCAATGCAGCGATGACGCCACCGGAGATCATCTTGCGCAATGCGATATGCGGAACACCCAACTGACGCAGATAGTTCGCCTCGCGCATCATTGGCGCAGCCATGGTGTCGCCGGGAATCCCCAGCAGTGCGGTGGGTACGGCATGGGTCATGTGTTTGGATACCGCACCTGCCAGGAAGAAAGTGTACACACCGGCGGGCGGAACGCCGATTAACACGACCAGTAACGTCAAAGGCGCAATGGTAGTGGTCTCGTCGCTCCCCGAGACAAGACCTATGGCTGAAAACACGACAGCCCCGATGATACCCATGCCCAACGCCACAGGGAGCTGTGCCAACAAGGCATCCATCATGACTTCACTCCTTCTTGATCCGCGCGCTCAAGGTGATGCTCGGTCAGCGCAACGGCGTCGCCTTTGGCATGATCACGCTCATAAACCAGAAAGGCCTCTTCCAATTCGAGTTCTCTCAATTCCGATCGGACGGCCTCCGGTAAATCTTCCACCCCTCCCCTGCTGCCATAATCGGCGTAAAGGGCAGCCAGTACCCCTTGCAGGTTTTCAGTATCGACGATGTCTTCGACGACTTCCCGCTTGGGCCGAAAGAGGTATGCGCAGATTGCACCGCCCAGCACGCAACCGATGATGCCGAATAGCATGGCGTAGGTTCGCGCCATTCGAGGGTCACTGATGAACATGCCAAGCAGCCACTCGGCTGCCTGAAAAGCGCCCAAGCTGACCGCTCCACCGATGATCAACGAGCAGATCAGGTGGTGACTATCTACCGTGTCATTCCAGACCTCGAGCAATCGATCATTTCTCATTGTCATAATCCTCCTCTTGCTAGTTGCCGAGACGACCGCCTCGACCACGATTGGCGCGGATGGCCCTGGCCACGGGTGAAGGCGTACTCCGTGACAGCGTGCGGTCGGCCCACTCGGCAACATCGACCAACCGCTCCAGGTCGATGCCGGTGTCGAACCCTTGACTCTCGAGCAGGTGCACCAGGGATTCGGTCGCCACGTTACCTGTGGCACCCGGTGCGTAGGGACAACCACCTAAAGCTGAGACCGAACCATCGAAGGCACGCACCCCGGCCTCCAGCGCGGCCTGCACGTTGGCGACGGCCATGCCCCAAGTATCGTGGAAATGCCCCGCCAAAGCGCCAACGGGCATTTGTCGTGCACAAGCCTCGATCAATTCACTAGTGTGGCGTGGCGTGCCAATGCCAGTCGTGTCCCCGAGACTGACCTCGTAGCAGCCCATGTCGAGCAGGTGGCGGGCAAGCGTCGCCACTTCCCGCGGATCGACATCGCCGGTGTAGGGGCAGCCCAACACACAGGAGATGTAACCCCGGACACGGATGCCGGCCTGTGCGGCCAGCGGCATGATGGGTTCGAAACGTGCCAGGCTCTCGGCAATGGAACAGTTGATATTGCGATGGGCAAAGGCTTCGGAAGCCGCCGTGAATACCGCGACCTCGTCGACCCCCGCAGCCAGTGCAAATTCAAACCCTCTCGAGTTGGGTACCAGTACGGAGTAGGTAACATTCGGTCGCCGATTCAGCTCGCCCAGCACGTCCTGGGTCTGCTGCATTTGGGGTACCCAGCGTGGGGAGACGAAGGCACCGGCTTCCAAGTGAAGCAAGCCCGTATCGGCTAAGCGTTCGAGCAGTTCGACCCGCATGGCGACAGGCAACACCTCCGGCTCGTTCTGCAGACCATCTCGGGCGGCAACCTCAACGAGTCGCACCGGCTCCCTGGTTGTCATGAGTTCGTTCCGCGCTGCTGCCGTAGCAGTTCCGAGGCGTTATCTGCGCTGACGCGCCCGTCCTCGACCATTCGCCGCACGATAAGGTCGAGCTCGTCCGCTGTTGCGCCTGCCGTCAGCGCGATATTGCGTGCATGCAGTGCCATATGCCCTTTTTGAATGCCCTCCGTCGACAAAGCTCGGAGGGCGGCCAGATTCTGAGCCAGGCCCACTGCCGCCGCGATTTCTCCCAGCTCGCTGGCGGTTTCGACACCCATAAGCTTCAGTGACAACTGTGCGAGCGGATGCGTACGGGTCGCACCGCCGACCAACCCCACCGGCATGGGTATCTCGAGCGTCCCCACCAGATCACCTTGGGTATTCTTCTCCCAGGTCGATAGCGAACCGTAATGGCCATGGCGGCTGGCAAAGGCATGCGCCCCGGCTTCGACGGCGCGCCAGTCGTTACCGGTAGCGATGATCAGGGGATCGATGCCGTTCATGATGCCCTTGTTGTGGGTCGCCGCCCGGTAGGGATCGATCGCCGCAAGCCGGTATGCCTCGACGATTCCTTCGATCACGGACTCGCCGTCGAATCTCGAGGTGGTCAGCTGGTCAGCGGAGAGCCTGACTTGGGCTCTCGCCAACCGGAGATCGGCTAGGTTGGAGAGGATGCGCAGACAGACGCGCCCACCGCTGAGGCTTTCGACAAGTGGTGCGACGGCTTCTGCCATGGTATTGACCGCATTGGCTCCCATGGCATCCCGAACATCCACGATCAAATGCGCGACCACCATTGGCCCACTGGCCGTATGGGGAAAAACATGAACCTCGACATCCCTACACCCCCCGCCCAGTCGATTGAGCAGACCGTCGCAGGCGTTGGCTTTGTCGATAATCCACTGTTTGTTGGCGAGAATACTCAGTCGAGCGTTATGAGGGTCGGGAATGTCCAGCACTTGGATTTGTGCTCGCATCAACGGCTCGCTACAGGAAGTGGTGAAACCGCCGCTGTCTCGGGCCAGCCTTGCCATATAGGATGCCGCAGCAACGACCGAGGGTTCTTCCACAGCGAGGGGGATCAATACTTCTCGACCATTGACGATGAAATTGGTGGCAACTCCCACCGGCAACTCGAAAGTCCCGATGACATTCTCGATCATGCCATTGGCTGTCTCGAGCCCCAGGACTCCCGGACTCTTCAACTTTGCCGCATCATCATCTGACAAAGCTTTTATTTCCACGAGCTTTTGGAGGCGATCACGAGGTGAAAGATTACGAAAGTCAGCGATACGCGAGCAGGTCATGGCGACAACTCTGTGGTGAATGAATAGCGCCAGACTAACGGAACATCACCGACCCACATACTGTACCTATGTCTTGGTAACAGTATGATGGGTACACTCCTATCGACAGAATGAACACGGCTGAAGAAGCGGCGTTGAGGAAATCCCTTCTACTTTCGATGAGGACAATACTTTGTCAGTGCGTCAAAAACAGACTCTTACCGAACGCGCTATTGAAATCGTTCGCCGTCAGATCGCCAGCGGTTCGTTACACAAAGGAGACCGCTTACCCTCGATTCGAGAATTCATGGCGCTACATCGGATGGCGAAAAATACGGTGCTCAACGCTTATGGCCGGTTGGTGAAGGAGGGGCTGATCGAAAGTCGTCACGGCGCTGGCTTCTTCGTTACCGGCCTGGCGTCTCAACGTATTGATGACAGTGTCCCCCCCCACGAGCTCGACCGGGCCATGGACAATATCTGGCTAATGCGGGAGCAGCTGGTAAGAAATCCCGGTCCTTCACGACTGGGAGAAGGATTTCCGCCAGCGCATTGGCTCAAGGAAATTGCGCTGGAACGACATTACCGGAAAGCTATCAGTGGAGGGTCGCTTTCCGCCATACGCTATGGTTATCACGGCGGTTATCCACCACTGCGAGAACAGTTGGCACAGAAGCTGGCGGATCACGAAATCGATGCGTCTCCAGACAACATTTTGACTACGTCCGGTGTCAATTCAGCCTTGGACCTAATCATTCGCTTTTCGCTGGACCCTGGTGATAGCGTCATGATCGATGACCCGGGCTATTACTTGCTCTTCGGAAAACTCCGATTACGCAATATTAGAATGCTTCCCGTTCCACGTTTGGCCGATGGTCCCGACATGGATGCGGTTTCTCGCTGGGCGACACGGGAAAGGCCGAAGTTATTCTTTACCCAGTCAGTCTCTCATAATCCAACGGGATCCACGACATCTCCATCAACGTCGAAAACCTTGATAGCTCTGGCAAGAAAGCACAACTTCACCATCGTTGAGAACGACGCCCTGGCAGAATTCGGTCCGCCTGAGAGCCGGAGAATAGCGTCGTTGGGCGGATTCAGCCACTGCATCTACGTAGGAAGCTTTTCGAAATCGGTATCCGCAGGTTTACGCTCGGGCTTCATTGCCTGCGATCGCGCGTTGGCCGAAGGCTTGGCAGATCTAAACATGCTCATCAATGCCAGCACTTCGGAAATCTCCGAGCGAACCCTGACATTGATTCTGGAGGAAGGAAGTTTTCGCAGACACGCCCTGCACCTGGCCGAGCATGCCACCCGTGCAGTCAAGCATAGTCTCGCCAAGTTCGATGATATGGGTGCCGAGGTGTTCTGCAGACCAGAAACCAGCCTTTACCTCTGGGCCCGTTTTCCCGGCATCGACGATGCTGACGCCCTTGCCCGTTATATGCTGGAGCAGAACTTCGTCCTGGCTCCCGGTTCGATTTTCTCCGTCGCTCTCCGGAAGCCAGTCGCCTGGTCACGCTTCAATGTCGCTTATGTGGACAACCCTGATTTCCGACAAATGATCGAAAATTATCGTGACCATGGCGGTGAAGCATGACTGTCTTGCTCTTAACCTGGTTCGGTAAATCCTTGGATGGGAAGCAGGACCAGGATCGAGTTCGTCGTTTCCACGTTCAAGAAGTCCCGATCTCCAAGGCTCAAGCGCTTCGCGATACCGCCGCCCTTACGCTCGTCCCAGCCCTTTCGACAGCGAGGGCTGCACGACCTCGATCCAGTAGCCGTCGGGATCCTTGACGAAGATCACGTTCTTCATCTTGCCCTGGTCCGAGCGCTTCTTGAATTCGACCTCGTTGGCATCGAACCACTGCTCCGCCGCCGCGAGATCCGGCACCGAGAAGCAGATATGCCCGAAGCCCTGCGGCTCGGCGTTGCCGTCGTGATACGAAAGCTCGGGATCCTCTTCGCTGCCCCAGTTGTGGGTCAGCTCCAGCACGCCCTTCTGGGAGACGGTATAGGCGGTGCGCTCGCCGTCATCCTCGGGGATCGCGTCGGCGTCATCGACTCGCGCCAGGAAATAGAGCGTGAACTGCATCTCGGGGAAATCGAGCTTGCGCAGCAGGCGCATGCCGAACACCCGCGTGTAGAACGCGAGCGAGGCCCTGGGATCCTTGGCGCGCAACATGGTGTGATTGAACACGAAACCCTGGCTCTCCGCCGTGGCGGGCTGGACACCGGGAACCTGATCTTCGCTGATGGCCATCGGGCCTCCTTCGCTAGCTGATTGGAAACATCGAGTCTTCGTCGGGAACTAGAATCGTCGGAGACTAAATAGGGGCAACGACCACGCGTCACAAGTGAACGAAGGGAGTCCGCGCAGCGTGGCGAGACAGCCCGCGCGTCTTTGCAGGCCGACGGCGCTGTCCTAGACTGGAACCAAACCGGTAGCGAGGACTCAGCGTCATGCAGCGCGGCATCATATCGTCATCCCTTTCCCTGCCTGCGGTGCCGGCTGGCAATCCCGTCACGCTTCCCCGCTCCCTCGTATACCATCTTCTACTAGCTCTGCTTCTACTGGCTCTGCTGTTATTGGCGGGCTGCAGCTCGCAGAAGACCATCGCCACCCGTGACGACGGGCCTGCCATCGATGGCAACAACCTCTCCATCGATCGCATTCTGGTGATGTCGGCGGCCAAGGAGGCGCTCGGCACGCCTTATCGCTGGGGCGGCACCACACACAGTGGCTACGACTGCTCGGGCCTGGTCCAGATGGCCTACGGCAAGATCGGCATTTCGCTGCCACGCACCTCCAACGAGCAGTTCCACGCCCTCGACGAGATCGATGTCGCCCGGCCCGGCGACCTGCTGTTCTTCGGCTCCGGCAATCGCGCGACCCATGTCGGCATCTACATGGGCGATCGCCAGATGATCCATGCTCCCGGTAGCGGCCGCACGGTCAGCGTTTCGTCGCTGGATATTCGCTACTGGCGCCAGCACTACCTGGGGGCGGCCGCGCCAGCGAATTGACCCGAAAGCGACGGCGAAGGGAAAAACGGTCTCGCCCTTGAGATATCGGGCCTTGGCTACCACGTTATAGGTAGGTCATTCACACATCACGAGCGTTGGCATGTCGTTAGTGCTATCGATTGTTTCACGACACTGCTCTCGCCCGTCATGATAAGCACTCGACTCGAGGCTTCGTACAGAAGCCGTCAACGGCAACAGGAGAAAGTCATGGCTTTGCAACTTGGCGATACCGCTCCCGATTTCACCCAGGAAAGCACCGACGGCCCGATCAATTTCCACGAGTGGGCCGGCGACAGTTGGGTCATTCTGTTTTCTCACCCGGCCGATTTCACGCCGGTCTGCACCACCGAGCTGGGGGAAGTCTCGCGCCTCAAGCCGGAATTCGAGCGTCGCAACACCAAGGCGATCGGCCTTTCCGTCGACCCGCTCGACGATCACACCCGCTGGGTCGGCGACATCGAGGAAACCCAGGGCTGCGGGCTCAACTTCCCGCTGCTGGCCGACGCCGACCGCTCGGTGAGCGAGGCCTACGGCATGATTCACCCCAACGCCAGCGGTACCAATACCGTGCGCTCGGTGTTCATCATCGACCCGGCCAGGAAGGTGCGCCTGACGATCACCTATCCGCCCAGCACCGGCCGCAACTTCGCAGAGATCCTGCGCGTGCTGGACAGCCTGCAACTGACCGACAGCCACAAGGTCGCCACGCCGGTCAACTGGCAGGACGGTGACGACGTAATCATCGTGCCTTCGATCGACAACGAAAAGGCCAAGGAACTCTTCCCCAACGGCTGGGACGAGAAGAAGCCTTACCTGCGCGTCACCAAGCAGCCGAATAAGTGACCGCGACGGCATCGCATCAGTGATGCAATCGATGCCGTGCAGCAACGACGACGCCCGCATTCCTTGAGAGGAATGCGGGCGTTTTTGATAGCTACGTGGTGTTTGGTGGCACGAAGGCGAGGTGGCACGAAGGTGAGCCGGCGCTCAACCGTTGTCGTCCGCCGCCAGCCAGCCCTCGACCAGTTCCCGATTGTCATCGATCCACTGCGCAGCGCCTTCGTCGGCGTCGCCGGCGTTCTCGATTGCCAGCATCAGCGTGGAGAGCTGTTCCGGCGTCATGTGCCAGGCATCCAGCATCTTCGCGACCTGCGGCTCGTCGTCGGCGAAACCGCTGCGCGAGACCCATTTGATCTGCTGGTTGGATGCAAAGATCCCGGCCGGATCATCGAGGATCTTCAAGTCCCACTCGGCGAAAGCCCAGTGCGGTTGCCATAGCGTAACGGCGATCGGCGCCTGCTCATCGATTGCCGAGCGCAGTTGCGTCAGCATTGCCGACTCGCTGCTGCCGAGCTGACGATAGCTTGGCATGTAGTGCTCGATCGCTGCATCGGTTTCATCCGAGATGGTCGCGCCGGGGCCGATGCCAAAGATGGTCGGCTGGCCCTGGTAGGTGAAATCCTCCTCGCGCTCGGCCAGATCGGCGACGCTTTCGATTCCCTCGACGTAGCTCGGCACGACAAGCGTATCGCGCGCATTGTCGTACCAAGTTTCGTGGAGCTCGACGTCTTGCGAGTAGCGATCGACATAGGTCTGATCGCTGGGAATCCATACCTCAAGGAACAGATCGATATCCCCACTGGCCAGACCGCCGAAGAGAAGCGGCTTGGAGATTTCGCTGAGCTCGACGTCGATGTTTTTCTCTGCCAGCAATTGCTGCCACATGTTGGACACGGCCACATTCTCGGCCCAGTTGTTGGTACCGATGGTGACGCTATCCGCCGCAGCGACCTGGGCGGCCGCACTACAGAAGACAGCGCCGATCAGGGCGATTTTGATGGGTTGCATGGAAATCCTGTCATTGGCGTCGGGGGCGTCGTCACCGTAGGCAGAACGCGATTGCCACGGCTGCTTTCATAATAGCCGACGTGGGTGGTCGCGCGATGTCGAACCTCATCACTAACGGCATAAAAACAACAACGACATAAAAAACGAACCCGGCCTGAGCGGCCGGGTTCGTGGATATCGATGTGTCGAGATCGCGTGCGTCAGCAGCGCGTGCACTGCTTCAGCGTTTTGGCATCATCGCACTCGCGGTGTGGCGTTTGTCGCGACACTCTCGGCGAGGGACGCAAAGGGTGAAGCAACGCATTCGAGCGGATCAGCGTCATCAGCATGGCGCGCACCACGTGCGCGAGCACGTAGACAACCACTGCCATAACGATCAACGCCTTGATGCGCCCTGAAATCTTCACGCTGCTTCTCCTTGAGTCGGGTGTGCCTGTCGTCCGGGGGGATGGCAGCTAGGATAGAACCACACAACTGTGACGAAAAATTGAAGGCGTCGATAACCGGTATACGAGCCATCGATGCCAGTAGTCTCAGATGTCAGTAATCACAGATGCCAGTGATCATCGATGCCGTGATCTATGCTGGAATCATCGTATCGGCAGAAGGGCACCACTCTTGAGACCAAACAGGACCGATTTTCCGCTGGATCAATGCCGCTGCCATCTGGAGACCGGCCCGATCGTGCTGGTCGGCTCCCACTGGCGTGGCGAACGCAACCTGATGGTGATGGGCTGGCACATGATGCTCGGCTTCTCGCCGGCCCACTTCGGTTGTCTGATCACCGCGGGAAACTACAGCCACCGCCTGGTGCGGGAAAGCCGCGAATGCACCATCAACGTGCCGACGCTGGAGCTCGCCGATGCCGTGGTAGGCGTGGGCAACAGCGATGGCGATGAACTCGACAAGTTCGACGCCTTCGGGCTGACGCCGGCTTCAGGCGAGATCGTCTCCGCACCGCTGGTCGACGAGTGCTATGCCAGCTTCGAGTGCCGGCTGGTCGACGACAGCCAGATCGACCGTCACGAGCTGTTCATCTGGGAGATCGTCAAGGCACACGTCGACACCTCGATCGAGCTGCCCCGGACGCTTCACTACCGTGGCCACGGCCGGTTCATGGTCGCCGGCGACGAGATCGATCGATCACAGGATTTCCGGGTGCAGAATCTCTAGGCGGTCTCCTCGATCCCGCACCAGTCGGCCACGAACAGCGCGATGGTCTTGGTCACCAGCCGCAGCGATTCGATGTGCACGCGCTCGTCGAAACCGTGAATATCCCGGGATTTCGGGCCATACACCAGCGTCGGCATGTCACCGTAGATGGTGAACACGCGGGCATCCAGATAGCCCGGCGTGGTGAACGTTTTCAGCTCCTCGCGGAACGCGATCTCGTGACAGGCGCGTAGCGTCTGCTCGGCATCGGAGCCCTCTTCCAGCACGTAGCCTTCGGCGTAGAAACCAGTGTAGGTGACCTTGGGGGCCTCGCCGCCCAGACGTGCGTCGTTGCGAGCCGCGCGTTCCAGCGTCTCCTCGACCGCGCGCCGGGCTTCGTCCGCGCTGGTGCCGGGATAGATGGCGATACGCATGTCGAACTCGCACCACGGCGGCACCGTGGAGGGCCAGTCGCCGCCCTGGATCTGGCCGACGTTGAAGTTGATGGGGTGCTCGAGATCCTCGAAATGCGGATGTTCGGCCTTCTCCGCGTTCCACTGCGCTTCCAGCGTTCGCAACGCTTCGATCGCGGCGTAGGCGGCGTCGATGGCGTTGAAACCACTGGTCATTTCCCGCGTATGGGAGGGCCGCCCGGCGACTCTCACCTTGAACCAGAGCACGCCCACATTGGCGCGCACCAGCATGTTCTCCTCGGGCTCGGGAATGATCACCGCATCCGCCCGATAGCCGCGCAGCAGTGCCGCCAGCGCGCCGTTGCCGGTGCACTCCTCTTCCACGACGGACTGGAAGTAGATCGGCGCCTGGGGCACGAATCCCGCCGCGCGCACGGCGTCGAAGGCGAACAGATTGGCAACCAGCCCGGCTTTCATGTCGGCCGAGCCGCGCCCGTACATCCAGCCGTCGAGGATCGCCGGCTCCCAGGGCGAACGGCTCCACATCTCGCGCGGGCCGGTCGGCACCACGTCGATATGGCCGTTGAGAATCAGGGAGCGCCCCGTCTGGCGTTCGGGGCGATAGGTGCCCACCACGTTGAAGGCGTTCTCGTAGGAAATCGTGACCGGACCGAACCCTTCGTGATGGTGGATGTCTTCGACATCGATCTTCCAGCGATCCATGGCAAAATCGCGCTCGGCCATGGCGTCGTGGAGAAAGTCCTGCGCGGTATGCTCCTGCCCGCGCAATGACGGAAATTCGACCAGCCGTTGGGTGAACTGCAACTGCGCGTCGAACAGGGCATCCACCGAATCGACGATGCGGCTTACCTGACTTTCGCTCAACATGGATTGGCTCTCTCGAATGGTGGGAGACGGCGATCGAACCTGTCGCGCCGTCAGCCGGATCGCTGGAAAAACGTCGCCGAGCTTCAGCGACCCGATAGCCCCTCGAAGAAGCTCACCGCATTGGCTTCGAGCCCTTCCAGGTAGTAACCGCCCTCCTGCACGATCAGCGTCGGCAGGTCGAGACCGGCGATGGCGCGACCGAGCTTGCCGAAGCCCGGCGTGGTAACGGCCACCTTGGCCTGCGGGTCCTTCTCGTGGATATCGAAGCCCAGCGCCAGCACCAGCGCATCCGGCTCGAACAGGCGGATGACCTGACAGGCCTCTTCCAGACGCTCGAAGAACACCGACTCCGGCGAACCGTGCGGCATCGGCAGGTTGAGGTTGTAGCCGAGCCCGGCGCCACGCCCGCGCTCGTCCTCGAAGCCGGTGACCGCCGGGTAGAAGTTGGTAGTATCGCCATGAATCGAGATGTACATCACGTCATCGCGCTCGTAGAAGATCTCCTGCACGCCCTGGCCGTGGTGCATGTCGGTGTCGAGCACAACGACGCGCGGATAGCGTGACGTGAGATGCTGCGCCGCGATGGCGGCATTGTTGAGAAAGCAGAAGCCGCCGGCGGAGTCGATGCCCGAGTGATGACCCGGCGGGCGCGACAGCGTGTAGGCGAAGCGCTCGCCCGCCAGCAGCGTTTCGGCGCCGGCCACCGCGCTCTGCGCCGCCCAGTAGGCGGCCTGCCAGGTGTGCTTGCCCACCGGCGCGCTGCCATCCGCCAGATAGCGCGCGGCCTCGGCGAGAATCCCGCGTAGCGCATTGGGCGAGCGCACGAAGATGTTGGAGATCACCTCCTCGCCCCAGTCTTCGTCCAGCGCATGCCAGCGCCGATAGGCGCTCTCGAGAAAGCGCAGATAGAGCAGCGAATGCACCGCCCGCAGCGGCGCGACCCCGTGGTCCGCCGGCGCCTGGATCTCGAAGCCGAGCCGCCTGGCCGCCGCCAGCAGATGTTCGGCCCGGTCGGGGACTTCCTGAGGCTTGCGCATCTTGCCGCGCGAGAAATAGGTCTGCGGCTGATGACGCAGCTGATCGTCGTGAAAGAATGTCTTCATCGATGTTGTCCTTGTTTTTCCGCCATCCGTTTCCAGGTGCTGTCTGAAAAGTCGACGAGCGAAGGCCAGGCAAGGCAAAAATCGGCGAAAGCGGACCGGGCTGGCGCTCCAGTTTACAGGGTGTAAATGAGCATTTTGACCGGGCTGGCGCTCCAGCCGATTTTTAACGCCGCATGGGCGAGCGCAGTACTTTTCAGACAGTGCCTAGTTCAATAACCCGCGTGGCGATCCACGACGCTTATCGGCAGCTGGCCGCCATCCAGCCGCGCCATCGCCTCGGCAACTTCCTGAGCCACCTGGGTCGGTGTCGAATCGCAGGCATCGTGCGGGGTCACGACGATCCTGTCGTGGTGCCAGAAGACGTGGTCGGTGGGCAACGGCTCGATGGCGAAGACATCCAGCGACGCCGCCGAAAGCTGACCGCTATCGAGCGCGGCGAGCAGGTCGGCCTCGATCAGATGTTCGCCACGGCCGACATGGATCAATACCGCGCCCGAAGGCAGTCGCGAGAACAGCTCGGCATTCAGAATGCCACGGGTCTCAGCGGTCAACGGCAGCAGGTTGATCAGGATATCGCTGCGCGCGACGAGTCGTTCGAGACCGTCGGTGCCGCTGAATCCCTCGACGCCGGCCGGCAGGTTACGACCGCTACGGGAATGGATCGCGACATCGTAATCCAGCGCCATGAGCGCCCGCGCCACCGCGCCGCCCATCTTGCCCGCCCCCAGCAGACCGATGCGGACATCGCTGGCATCGCGCTTGGGCAACCGCTGCCAATGTCGCTGACGCTGATTGGCCAGATAGTCGCCGAAGCGGCGGTGGTGCCACAGCACGTGCCAGGTCACGAAACCCGCCATCATCTGAGCCTGGGAGTCGCCCGCGATGCGCATGAGGGGGACATCGCTGGGCAGACTCGCGCTGGCCAGAATGCCGTTGACGCCCGCCGCGATCGACGAGACCAGACGCAGGTTGGGATAGGGTCGGAAATCCTCGGCGCCCGGATCCCAGGCCAATGCGAAGGTGATCGCCTCGGGATCGGCGACATCCTGGGGCAATGCCAGACGAAACTGCGGCGTCACCTGCTCGAACGCCGCGATGTATTCGGTCATGATCTCCGGAGAGCCCAGCAATACGCCCAGCACTATGCCCTGACTCTGCGTAACTTCGTGCGTTTCGAGCGCGCCGGTAGAAGCGCTAGAGCGCTCGGTATCCATCGTCTTCATTCTCGATCCTTTATCCTGATCTCTTGCCCTCGATCTCTTTTCCTTGATCCAGGAGTCGTTCGGCGACTTAAACGGCAGCGGCCCTGGCCGGCTCGGCGTGATGCGCGCGTCCGGGAATCGCTGCCAGCAGCTCGCGGGTGTAGGCGTGCTGCGGTGACAGGAAGATTTCCGTGGCACTGCCATGCTCGACGATCCTGCCCTTCTGCATCACGATCAACCGGTCGCAGATCTGGGCAGCGACGCGCAGATCGTGAGTAATGAACAGCAGCGACAGCTCGAACTCCTTCTTCAACGTGTCGAGCAGCTTCAGCACCTGGGCCTGGATCGAAACGTCCAGCGCCGAGACGGCTTCGTCGGCCACGATCAATTCGGGGTTGAGAGCGAGCGCCCGGGCGATGCCGATACGCTGGCGCTGGCCGCCAGAAAATTCATGCGGATACCGCTCGGCGGCGCTGGCGTCGAGCCCCACCGTTGCCAGCAGCTCGCGTGCCTGCTTCATCGCCTCGGCCTTGGCCACGCCGTTGGCGATGGGGCCCTGGGCGATCGCCATGCCGACGCGAATGCGCGGGTTGAGCGAGGCGTAAGGGTCCTGAAACACCATCTGGATACGACGGCGGTGCTCACGCAGCTCGCGCCCTTCCAGCGCGCGCAGGTCGACATCGTTGAGCCGGATCTCGCCGCTGTCGGGCGTATTCAGACCCACGATGCAGCGTCCCAGGGTCGACTTGCCCGAGCCCGATTCACCGACGACACCCAGCGTCTCGCCCTTGTCCACGGTGAAATCGATGCCCTCGAGCGCCACCACCTCGCGCTTGGGCTGGAACCAACCGCCGCTGGACCGGTAGACCTTGTCGAGCCCCTTCACCGACAGCAGCGGCTTGGCCTGGGCCTCGTCCCGGCTCGGCGGCACGGCGTCGCCGGGTATCGCCTCGATCAAGGCGCGGGTGTATTCGTGCTGCGGGTTGTCGAGTACCTCGCTAGCGCTGCCCATCTCGACGATCCTGCCTTCGCGCATGACGCAGACACGATCGGCGATCTCGGCCACCACGCCGAAGTCGTGGGTAATGAACATGACCGCCATGCCATGACGCTGCTGGAGATCCTTCACCAGATGCAGAATCTGCGCCTGGGTGGTGACGTCCAGTGCCGTGGTGGGCTCGTCGGCGATCAGCAGCTCCGGCTCGAGCGCCAGCGCCATGGCGATCATCACCCGCTGACGCTGGCCGCCGGAAAGCTCGAACGGATAGGCGCGCAGCGCGGCTTCAGGGTCGGGCAGACGCACCTCCTCGAGCAGCGCCAGCGCTTTCTCCTTGCGCGTTCTGGGCGTCAGCAGCCCGTGCGCCTCGAACACCTCGGCGATCTGCTCGCCGACCCGCATCAGCGGGTTGAGCGCGGTCATCGGCTCCTGGAAGATCATGCCGATGCGCCGGCCACGCAGGGCGCGATGGCTGATCTCGTCCATCGCCAGCAGGTCCTGGCCGTCGAACAGCGCCCGCCCCCGGGAAGCATGCACGCCGGTCGGGAGCAGCCCCATGACGGCATTCGCGGTCATCGACTTGCCGGAACCAGACTCGCCGACGACGCAGAGGATCTCGCCGGCGCTCAGATCGTAGCTGACGTTATCGACGGCGTAGAGCCGATCGGCGCCATCCGGCAGCGTCAGCGCCAGACGGTCGATACGTAGTAATGGCTCACTCATGATCGACTCCAGGGGACAGGGCATTCATCCGCGAACGGCTTCGAAAACGCGGTGCGCGCGCCGCAGGAGAAGCGGCATGACGGGCTGTCGGCGTCAGCGCGACGCCGTGAAAAAGTCGTGCAGTCATGGGTTGCCGTTCCTTAACGTTGCCGCGCCAGTTGAGGGTTCAACGCATCGTCCAGCCCTTCGCCGACCAGATTGAGCGCGAGCACGGTCAGCAGGATCGCCACGCCCGGAATCACCGACAGCCACCATGCCTGACGCATCACCGTGCGCGCGGCGCCAATCATGTAACCCCAGGACATGGTGTCCGGATCGCCCAGGCCGAGAAACGACAGCGACGACTCGAGCAGAATCGCCGTCGCCACCATCAGCGACGCCAACACGATCACCGGTGACAGCGTGTTGGGCAGGATCTGCTTGATGATGATGTCGCGATGGGTCTGGCCGACCAGTCTGGCCGCTTCGACGTATTCGCGATGCTTGATCGACAGGAACTCGCCGCGCACCAGACGCGCCACCGGCGGCCAGCTGACGATGGCGATCGCCAGCACGATCGAGACGGTACTCGGCTCCATGATCGCCACCAGCACGATCGCCAGGGCGAAATTGGGAATGGTCTGGAAGAACTCGGTGAAGCGCATCAGCGCATCGTCGATCTTGCCGCCAAAGTAGCCCGCCAGCGCCCCCAGCGGCACGCCGATGGCAAGCGCCACCACGGTGGAAATCAGCCCGATCAGCAGCGACACCCAGGCGCCGTGGGCGAGCCCGGCGGCGACGTCGCGCCCCATGACATCGGTGCCGAGCCAGAACCCGGAGACTTCACCGGGCGCCAGGAACGGCCGCTGCACCATGCGCCATGGCGAGTCGGGATAGAGGAACGGCGCCAGCAGGGCCAGCAGTACCACCAGCCCCAGAATTACCAGCCCCCCCAAGGCACCACGATTCTGGGCGAAGCGTTTGAAGAAACTCATGCGGCCTCCTTGATGCGTGGATCGGCGAGTCGATAGATCACGTCGGTCAGCATGTTGAACAGGATCACCAGCAGCGCGCAGAAGAAGAAAATCCCGAGCAGCAGGTTGTAGTCACGCTGCATCAGCGCTTCGTACATCAGCCGGCCGATGCCGGGCCAGGCGAAGACGGTCTCGGTGAGTACCGCACCGCCCACCATCTGCCCGGCCTGCAGACCGGCCAGAGTGATGATCGGCAGCAGCGCGTTGCGCAGAATATGGCGACGCTGGATGATGCCGGGCGCCAGCCCCTTGGCACGGGCCGTCTTGACGAAATCCTGCTGCGAGACGCTGAGCATCGAGGTGCGCGTCATGCGGGTGTAGACCGCCATGAAGAACAGCCCCAGCGTCAGCGCCGGCAGGATCAGGTGCACCGCGACGTCACCGGCATGGACCAGCCCGGTATAGCCGGCGCCCACCGTCGAGTAGCCATAGGCCGGCAGCCAGTCGAGCGCTACCGAGAACACCAGTACCGCCATCATCGCCACCCAGTAGAGCGGCGTGGCGTAGAACAGCAGCGACAGTCCCATGATGATCGACCCCGAGGGCCGTTTGGCACGCATCGCCGCCAGCGTGCCGGCCAGGATGCCCAGCGACAGCGAGATCACGAAGGCCGCACCGGTCAGCAGCAGCGTCGCCGGCAACCGGTCCAGAATCAGATCGAGCACCGGCATCTGCTGGCGGTAGGAGTAGCCGAAGTCGAGCTGCAGCACGCCGCTCATGTAGCGCCACAGCTGCACCGGCAGCGGCTGGTCGAGACCGAAGCGCTCGCGCAGATCGTCCAGGAACTGCTGATCGGTGGCGCCGGCCTCGCCGGCCATGACCGCGGCCGGGTCGCCGGGTGCAGCGTGAATCAGGAAGAAATTGAACACCAGGATCGCCAGCAGCACGATGACCGCCTTGATGATGCGACCCAGGATCAGAGAGACATAAGGCATGAATACCACTCCGCAGCGGGACACCGGCAGCCCACGAACCACCGGTGCCGTTCTTACCTATCGCTTAAGGAAGCGCTGAATAAATCGCCGAGCATGATGGAGCGCAAGGCGCCCGGAACGGAGAAGGCGAGACATAACTTGGAGTTAGGCGAGCCTTGACCGGGCTGGCGCACCAGTACCGCGTAACGATGCGATCCGCATGCGCAGGCATTTAGTCATTGCTTCCCGACTGCTCGATCCAGGCGTTCTTGAAGCCGTCGTTGAGGCCGATCCCCGTGGTGATCAGATCATGCACGTTGCAGCGATAGATGGTCGGCTGGGCCAGCTCCATGATCCACGCCAGCGGCACGTCGTCGTGCAGGATCTGCTGCACTTCGTCGTACATCGCCTGACGTTTTTCCGGATCGTTCTCCACCGCCGCGTTGGCGAATAGTTCGTCGACCTTCGGGTTCGCGTAGCCCTCGACGTTGTTCCAGGGCGACCCCTTGGCGATGTTGCTGGAAATGTAGGTGCGCGCGATGCCCAGTGACGGATCGCCATACTGGAAGAGATAGGTAAAGGCGATGTCGTAGTCCCAGTCGCTGATCTTCTGGTTCCAGCCTGCCACGTCGGAAGATTCGGTCTCGACGTTGATGCCCACGTCCTCGAGATTCTGACGCACGGCCTCGCCCCAGCGGGTCCAGGTTTCGCCGTAGGGCAATGGCAGCAGGCGCACCGGCTCGCCGTCGTAGCCCATCTCGTCGAGCAGTTCCTCGGCCTTGTCCGGATCGTAGGGATAGGGTTCGAGATCATCGTCGTGCGAGGCCAGCGTCGAGTTGAACGGGCCGCTCGGCACCTTGCCCAGGCCGTTCCACAACACGTTCCTGGCGAATTCCCGATCGAGGGCGTACATCACCGCCTGGCGGAAGCGCTTGTCGGCGGTCGGCCCCTCGCGGTTGTTGAGCCACAGCATGGCGAACGGGTTGAAATATTCGTTCCCCGATTCCGTCATGCAGCTGCCTTCCATCTCGGCAAGGCGCGGGATGTCGAAGTTCTCCACCGAACCCGCCGGCATGATATTGAGCGTGCCGTTCTCATAGGCTGCCGCGCGGGACGCCGCATCCGGAATCACGTGCCAGTAGATCTTGTCGAGATAGGGCTTGCCGGCTTCGTAGTAGTCCGGGTTCTTGTCCAGCTCGATCACCGAGCCGCGATCCCACTTGGCGAATTCGAACGGGCCGGTGCCGATCGGATGGTTGTTGGCCGGGTTGTTGTAGAAATCGGTGCCTTCGTAGATGTGCTTGGGCACCATCGGCAGCGTGCCGACCTCGAAGGCCTGGATGAAGGCCGGGAACGGCTGCTTGAGGGTAAAGACGACGGTGTTGTCATCCGGGGCCTCGATGCTCTTCACATGGTCGAGGATCGCTCGGGTGCGGGGGTTGGTCTCGCGCAGGAAGACATCGGCGGAGAACACGACGTCGGCGGACGTGAAGGCCTCGCCGTCGTGCCACTTCACGTCCGGATGGAGGTGGAAAGTGTAGGTCAGGCCGTCATCGCTGATCTCCCACGACTCCGCCAGTTGCGGCATCGGCTCGAGATCGGTGTCGTAGCGCAGAAGGCCTTCGAAGATGTTGCCGGCGACACGCTGGGTGGGCGCGTTCTGTACCAGCGGCAGCATCAAGCCCGGCGGCTCCGGCTGGATGGCGACATTGGCGACGCCGCCGGCTTGCGGGGTTTCCTGCGCCGAGGCTGGCGCAGCCAGAGTCACCAACAAGGCGGCCGCCGTCAGACGGCCGGTCACGGACGATAGCAGGGTCATGGCAGGTCTCTTGTGTTATTGGATTTGTAGAATCTTCAACCGCTGGCAGAGCGACGATCGGCGTCACCGCTGTGCTCGATAACCATAGTGACTGACGGCAGCGCGCGAAGGTCAGGCCGGGGCGCGTAGCCAAGCGAAAGTCGGCGAAACGGACCGGGCTGGTGTTCCACTCGATTTTTAACGCTGCATGCCCGAGCGCTTTCTTGTCTCCAATTCGGGGCAGCCCTCGAAATCGGGCTGAATGCGCTTCAACAGGCGCAGGTACGCCTCCCACTCCGGATCGTGATCGACCACGCCGTGATCCGCATCCCACTGCTCGTACTGCCGGGCGGTATGCTCGGCCAGGGCGGGGTCGACCCGGCGGATCTCCATGCCGCTGCCCATCAGGGCGAGCTGCGCCTGGCAACTGCGCTCCAGGTTGTACATGCGCCGGAATGCTTCCCCCACCGTGCGCCCGCACACCAGCATGCCGTGGTTGCGCAGCACCATGATCGGCTTGTCGCCGAGATCGGCCACCAGGCGTTCTCGCTCGGCCAGATCCAGCGCAATGCCCTCGTAGTCGTGATAGGCGGTGCGGCCGTGAAACTCCATCGACCACTGGTTCAATGGCAGCAGGCCCTCTTCCAGACAGGAGACCGCGACGCCGGCCACCGAATGCGTGTGCAACACACAGTGCACGTCCGGTCGCGCCTCGTGGATCGCGCTGTGGATGGTGAAGCCGGCCTTGTTGATGCCTGCGCTTTCCGGATCGTCGATCACGTTGCCCTCGAGATCGATGGTGACCAGATTGGCCGCGGTGACTTCCTCGAAGCGATAGCCGTACGGGTTGATCAGGAAGTGCTCCTTGCCAGCCTCGGCCCGCGCGGAAATATGCGTGTAGATGCTGTCATCCAGGCCGAAGTGGGCAATCAGCCGGTAGGCAGCCGCCAGGTCACGGCGCGCATCGGATTGCGCTGCGCGCGTCGGGGCATCGGTGGTCATGTCCATCGTCGGTCTTCTCCGGGAGCTCGGTGTTCTTGTTGCCGTGGCGATATGTCCGTGGCGGTGTGAATGCCGGGCGCCTTGAGAGCATTCGACGGCACCTGTCATGGCGACAAGAACCAGCGTTGCGCTCATCACCACCAGCTTGACCCTAACCTATCAGGCAATCTCCAAACTGTCGACACTCGACAGTCGACCCGAAGAGCGATTTAGGCGATAGTGCAACGGTCGGTAACCGCCAGCCAATCGAGATGACATGACGACGACCACGCGGGGATTTGCCACCATCCAGCAGCGCGATCTGGTCAATCAGATCGCCGACATGCTGACGGAGGCCTTGTTGAAGGGAGACTTCTCGCCGGGCGCGCATCTGGCCGAAGCGCAGCTGGCGCGAGACTTCGGCGTCAGCCGGGCGCCGGTTCGCGAGGCGGCCCGCCTGCTCGAGAGCCGCGGCATGCTGGTGTCGCAGCCGCGACGCGGCTTCTTCGTGCGCACCTTCAACGCCGTGGAGCTCGATGACGTCTACGACCTGCGCCTGTGCCTCGAGCGTCACGCCATTCGCCTGCTTGCCGGCAAGCTGACCACGGAGATGGAAACGGCGCTCAACGCCCAGCTCGAGACCATGCGCCGGGTCGCCCGGGAAGGCACCGCCGTGCAGCAGATCGAGGAAGACGTCGCCTTTCATCGCATGCTGTGCGAGTTCAGTGGCAACCAACGGCTGGTGCGGGTGTTCGACGAGCTGTGCCACGAGATGCGCTTCTGCATCCTGCTGATCGGCCAGCTCTACGATGACGCCCTGCGCGTCGCCGATACCCACGAGCCGATCATCGAAGCGCTGCGCACGCGGGATCCCGACGCCTGTGAAGCCGCGCTCGACTATCACATCGGCATTGCCCAGCAGCGGGTCGGAGAGATGTTTCGGCAGCGGGAGGGGCTCTGATCAAGCGATCGTCAATCTGGCATCCGGGTCTGGCATTGGCTGCTTGGGCAGGTAGGATGAAGCCTTCTCTCGATCTGGGTTCCCCATCCCATGCCTTCCGCCAAACTCAAGACACTGACCCACTGGGTCTTCGACATGGATGGCACGCTGACCGTCGGCGTGCATGACTTTCCGGCGATCCGGCGCACGCTGGAGATTCCGGATGGCGCCGATATTCTGCATCATCTGGAGACGCTGCCCGCCGCCGAGCACGACGCCAAGCACGCCTGGCTGCTCGAGCACGAACGGGAACTCGCCATGCGTTCCACCGCCGCGACCGGCGCGGTCGAACTGGTTCAGGCGCTCTGCGAGCGCGGCTGCCGCCTCGGCATTCTGACCCGCAACGCCAAGGAGCTGGCGCACATCACGCTGAAAGCGATCGGCCTGGGCGACTGTTTTGCCGCCGACGAGGTGCTCGGTCGCGACGAGGCGCCGCCCAAGCCGCACGCCGGCGGGCTCGATCATTTCATCCGCCGCTGGCAAGTGGCGCCCTCGCAGGTCGTGATGGTGGGCGACAGCCGGCTGGATCTCGAATGTGGTCGGGCCGCCGGTACCCGCACGATTCTGGTCAACGTGGCGGAGAACCGCTGGCCGGCACTCGCCGATTGGCATCATCAGGATTGCCGGCAGCTGCTGGCGCAGCTCTGAACTTCGATTCTTGCGGGGCGTGCGTTACCCAGCGCGCGCTTCTATGTTTTACCGGCTCTTCCTTTACCGGCTCCGTGCCGGCTTGATGACTTTCCCGCCCCGCTCCTTGTCTCGCCTCGTTCTTCTTTTTGCGTCTGTCCTTTGCGTTTGTCGCCGTTGCTCGACTTCACAGCCGAATCAACCGGTGCTATAAATCGAAACCAAAGGAATACTGTTTAACCAGGGTATAAAAAGCAATCGCGCTAACGGTTCGCTATCGAAGCAACGGGAATAGCGGACGATTCCGAATCCGCGGCTCTGCCGCCGTTTCCCTGTCGATCGAGGAAAGTCATATGCCGAGGCTGATGCACCGCCGCTGGATGCTCCTGGCGACCGCCGCGCTGGTTTTGCTGTCGATGTCCGCCAGCGCGCAGGACACCGGGAAAGACGTGAGCCAGGACAAGTTCAAGGCCGTGACCACCTTCACGGTGATCGCGGACATGGCGCAGAACGTGGCCGGGGACGCGGCCATCGTCGAGTCGATCACGCGGCCGGGCGCCGAGATCCACAATTACGCGCCGACGCCGCGCGACATCCTCCGCGCCCAGGATGCGGACATGATCCTGTGGAACGGGCTCGATCTGGAGCGCTGGTTCGAACGCTTCTTCCGCAATCTCAGCGATGTCCCGAGCGTCGTCGTGTCTGATGGCATCGAGCCGATCGGCATCGCCGAGGGCCCCTACGATGGCAAGCCCAACCCGCATGCGTGGATGTCGCCGACGAGCGCGTTGATCTACGTCGACAACATCCGCGATGCGTTCGTCGAGCACGACCCCGCCAATGCCGAGATCTACCGCAACAACGCCGAGCGTTACAAGCACGAGATCGAAGCCGCCTTCGCGCCCATCCGCGAGTCGCTGGCGCGGATCCCGGAGCAGGATCGCTGGCTGGTGACGAGCGAAGGCGCGTTCTCCTACCTGGCGCGGGATTTCGGCCTGAAAGAGCGCTATCTGTGGCCGATCAACGCCGATCAGCAAGGCACGCCACAGCAGGTTCGCGAAGTCATCGATGTGATCCGCGCCAACGACATTCCGGCGATCTTCAGCGAGAGCACGGTTTCCGACAAACCGGCGCAGCAGGTCGCCCGCGAGACCGGCATCCGTTATGGCGGCGTGCTCTACGTCGACTCGCTCAGCGAACCCGACGGCCCGGTGCCGACCTATATCGACCTGCTGCGCGTCACTTCGGAGGCGATCGTGAAAGGCCTGACCCGAGGGGCTTCATCATGACGATTCATGCAGACACGACCACGGCCGAGGCCAAACCCACCGGCCCCGAGCAGACGTCCATCGATCGTGAAGAGGCCGGCGCCGGCATCCGCGTCGTCGATGCCGCCGTGACCTACCGCAACGGTCATACCGCGCTGCGCGATACCAGCTTCGAGATCCCCACTGGCACGATCACCGCGCTGGTGGGCGTGAACGGTTCCGGCAAGTCGACGCTGTTCAAGGCGATCATGGGCTTCGTGCGCCTGGCTCGGGGCGAGATACGCGTGCTGGGCCTGTCAGCGCGTGAAGCGCTCAAGCGCAACCTGATCGCCTACGTGCCGCAGTCGGAAGAGGTCGACTGGAACTTCCCGGTGCTGGTCGAAGACGTGGTGATGATGGGCCGCTACGGCCACATGGGGATGCTGCGGATTCCCGGGCGGGCCGACCACGAGGCGGTCGCCACCGCGCTGGAACGCGTCAACATGAGCGAGTTCCGCCAGCGCCAGATCGGCGAGCTCTCCGGCGGCCAGAAGAAGCGCGTCTTCCTGGCCCGCGCGCTGGCCCAGGATAGCCGGGTGATCCTGCTCGACGAGCCGTTCACCGGCGTCGATGTCCAGACCGAGGATCAGATCATTCAGCTGCTGCGCGAGCTGCGCGCCGAGGGCCGCGTGATGCTGGTCTCGACCCACAATCTCGGCTCGGTGCCGGAGTTCTGCGACCGGACGGTGATGATCAAGGGCACGGTACTCGCCTACGGCCCCACCGACGAGATCTTCACCCAGCGCAACCTGGAACGCGCCTTCGGCGGCGTGCTACGCCATTTCGTGCTCGATCAATCCCAGCCGGCCGGCGCGTCACCCCACGCCGTGGGCGTGTTCACCGACGACGAGCGACCGCTGGTGCTGCAGAACGGCATCGCCGCGCGGCGCCAAGGCGGCGAGGGAGTCCCCCGCTGATGGAAGCCCTGCTCATGCCTTCCGGCCTGCTGCTGGAGCCCTTCGGCCAGCTAGTCGAGCCCTTCGGCTACGGCTACATGCGCAACGCGATGTGGGTGTCGGCGCTGGTCGGCGGCGTCTGCGCGTTTCTCTCCTGCTACCTGATGCTCAAGGGCTGGTCGCTGATCGGCGATGCGCTGTCGCATTCGATCGTGCCCGGCGTTGCCGGCGCCTACATGCTGGGCCTGCCGTTTTCGCTCGGCGCCTTCCTTGCCGGCGGGCTCGCCTCGGCGGCGATGCTGTTTCTCAATCAGCGCAGCAAGCTGAAAGAGGACGTCATCATCGGGCTGATCTTCTCCTCGTTCTTCGGCCTGGGGCTGTTCATGGTCTCGCTGTCGCCGACCTCGGTGAACATCCAGACCATCGTGCTCGGCAACATCCTGGCGATCACGCCCGCCGACACGCTGCAACTGGTGGCGATCGGCGTGGCGTCGCTGGTCATCCTGCTGGCCAAGTGGAAGGATCTGATGGTGACGTTCTTCGACGAGAGCCACGCCCGCTCGATCGGGCTCAACCCCACCGCGCTCAAGATCCTGTTCTTCACCCTGCTGGCGGCATCGACCGTCGCGGCCCTGCAGACGGTAGGCGCCTTTCTGGTGATCTGCATGGTCATCACCCCGGGAGCCACGGCCTACCTGCTGAGCGACCGCTTCCCGCGACTGCTGGTCATCGCGGTGGCGATCGGCACGCTGACCAGCTTCGTTGGCGCCTACGCCAGCTATTTTCTCGACGGCGCCACCGGCGGCATCATCGTCGTACTGCAGACGTTTATCTTCCTGATCGCGTTCGCCTTCGCGCCCAAGCACGGCATGCTGGCGGCAAGACGCCGTGCCGCAGCGTCGCTGGCACGTGAGCCAGCGCGCCAACCGCCATCGCCTCTATCAGAATCGCAAGAGCCCGACAGGGAGCCGCGCCCATGAGCTGGCTCGATACGCTGCTGATGCCGTTCCAGTTCGGCTTCATGGTCAACGCCATGATCATCGCCGTGCTGGTCACCGTGCCGATGGCCCTGCTCTCCTGCTTTTTGGTGCTCAAGGGCTGGTCGCTGATGGGGGATGCCATCTCCCATGCCGTCTTCCCGGGCGTGGTGATTGCCTATCTCGTCGGCATTCCCTACGCCATCGGCGCCTTCATCGCCGGCATGTTCTGCGCCGTCACGACCGGCTTCCTCGAGGAGAACAGCCGGATCAAGCAGGACACGGTGATGGGCATCGTCTACGCCGGCATGTTCGGTGTCGGCCTGGTGCTCTACGTCAAGATCCAGACGACGGTGCATCTCGACCACATCCTGTTCGGCGACATCCTCGGGGTCGCCTGGCGCGATATTGGGGAATCGGCGCTGATCGCCCTGATCACCGTCGGTATCATCGGCCTGAAGTGGAAAGACTTCCTGCTCCACGCCTTCGACCCGACCCAGGCCCGGGCGGTGGGCCTGCGAACCCGGGCACTGCACTACGGCCTGCTCTGCCTGATCTCGCTGACCATCGTCGGCGCCTTGAAAGCGGCGGGCATCATCCTGGCCATTGCACTGCTGATCGCGCCCGGCGCCATCGCCTTCCTGCTGGCCTGTCGCTTCGCCACCATGCTGCTGCTCTCGGTGACACTGTCCGCCATCATCGCCTTTCTCGGTGTCTACCTCTCGTTCTTCATCGACAGCGCGCCGGCGCCGACCATCGTGCTGCTGTTCTCGATCGTCTTCGGCATCGCCTTCGTCGTTTCCAGCCGGCGTACGGCGAGAAGGGAGGCGAACGCGGCCGGAGGCTCATGATCGCTTGCTGGCAAATAGCGTCCATTCACGACGACAGCCATGTACCAGACAAGTTACCCCGACATGGCTGCAACCTGAAAAGCCGCTGTGAAAAACAGCGGCACAATGGATCTTTTTGATATTTAAAGCAGAGAGAATGGCTAACTGTGCTTTTTAAGCGTTTCGGAAAAGAGCTCCCCGGAGATAGCCCAGTCATCCATTTTTACATCATTGAAAATGACGTAGACATACTGCGGGTCGACGTTGCCATGCTGAACGATTGCATCGGTCACGGCTTTGGCAATCGCGGCCTTTCCTTCATCACGCCCTTCGAACATCTGGATATTTACGACAGGCATAGCATTCTCTCCAATGGCAAAATCAATGGTCAAACTCAGGGTGAGTAGGACCTTAGACGTGAAGAGGTTTTTGATAAAGGCATTGCTGGGCGACTCAGAGTAGAACGAAACACTACAATCGATTGGCGGGCCTGAACGAGTGCCTTTGCGATCAACATTACCGCTTGTGAAACAAACCGAGCAGACTTCTCTTGGTATTATCAAAACTGGACTTACCGATACATAACCACGCCATGCCGAGCCCAGGATCACGAAGCTCAATCAAACGCATTGGATTGCGCCATCGAGAACAGCTCGTCTATCACGAAGCGAACACCCGGCAATAGATATCGTGAGCGCGGCCATATAATGTTCAATTCGATGGGGGCAGGTTCCAGTTCTGGAAGAATTTTGATCAGCTGCCCCCGGTCGATCTTGGGGCGCAATAGTGGTTCAGGAAACTGAATGATACCTGCGCCCGCAACGCAGGCGTCGACCATGGCATCGCCGTCGCTTATCTGATGAAAAGGGGTAGGCTTGAACCTGATGTCACGTCCGTTGATATCTTTTACCAGCCAGCTTAGCGGCGCCCCTTTCCGCCACGCCATGATCAACCTGTGTGAGTCCAACGCTTCCAGGGTTTCTGGGATGCCATGCTTCTCCAGGTATTCCGGAGCGGCACAGATCGCCAGCCTCTGATGGTTGAGTCTTTTGGCAACCAGGTCGGTACTATCTTTCACGATGCCGTAACGGATAGCCAGGTCGAAGCCGGCATCAACAGGATCGATGATCTGGTCGTTGAATGTGATCGTCAGCTTCAGTTGAGGGTGGTGTTCAGCCATCTGCAGCAGAACGGGCATCAGGATCGAACGTCCGAAAAATGCCGGCACATCGATTCGAACGATACCGGCGGGTTCAATCGCCTTCGAATGCAACGCCCTTTCCGCGTCTCGAAGGGTTTCCAGGGCAGTCAAACAACTCGCCAGATAGGCCTCCCCCTCCGTCGTTAAACTGTTTTTCCGCGTGGTTCGGTGAAAAAGCTGCGCCCCCAACCTCTGCTCCAGCTGGGTAATACTCTTTCCGATAGCCGACTTCGTGATGCCCAGCCGCTCTGCAGCTTCTGTAAAGCTTTGGCTATCTGCCGCGGTGACGAAATGCACGATACCGCGGAAAGAGTCGGGAGAAGGTAGGTCTTGCATCTATGAGCTCTCTGCAGGATGGCGAGCGCCGCCTGTCCGCGGCACTCGACGACACCATCATGGCAGGAGGCTCGCACGCATGACAGCCCCTCACGACGACACCCTGCTCGAACGCCGCCGACGCCTGCTCGGCGCCTCCTATCGGCTGTTCTACGACGAGCCGTTCCATCCGGTACGCGGGCTCTTCGATCGCCATGGCGCGCGCTGGCGGCTTCGCTCGCGGGATGGGCAACGCCCCGCTAGGCTGACTGGGAAGTCGGCGGCCTGCTACTCGGCCCGCCACCTTCCGTCTCAACTCGAGGAACCAGAGATGCCCAACGACGCCCCCGTGGTCATGGTCAGCGGTGCCAATCGTGGCATCGGTGCCGCCATCGCCGAGACCCTTCACGCCGCCGGCTGGCGCGTCAGCCTCGGTTGTCGGACCGAGCCCGCAGAACGTCCGGAGCGCAATGACTGGCTGGTCTGCCACTACGATGCGCTGGATTCGCAGAGCGCCCGGTCCTGGGTCGAGGAGACGGTACGCGTGTTCGGCGGCATCGATGCGCTGGTCAACAACGCCGGCATTCTCAGCCGCGCCTCGGTGCTGGAAGCGGACAGCGACGAATTCGACCGGGTCATGGCGGTCAACGCCAAGGCGCCGATGCTGCTGACGCAGCAGGCCTGGCCCCACCTCGTCGCCGCCGAACGCGGCAAGGTGGTGTCGATCGTGTCACTCTCGGGCAAGCGGGTGCGCTCGGCGGGGTCGGGGCTCTACGCCATGAGCAAGTTCGCGGCACAGGCGTTCGTCCACGGCCTGCGTCACTGCAGTGCGGAGACGCGTGTGCGCGCCACCGCGATCTGCCCCGGTTTCGTCGCCACCGACATGGCCGCTGGCGCCGATATCGATGCCGAGGAGGTCACCCAGCCCGAGGATGTCGCACGCATCGTTCGCCTGCTGCTGGAACTGCCACCATCGGCCAGCATCGCCGAAGTGCCGGTCAACTGGCGGATCGAGGACACGGTCTAGCGTTCGAGAGCGGAAAGCATTGAACGGTGAGGCGGACCGAGAGAAAGGGCGCCAAACAACATCGCATCCGAATACATCACGCCCCGTATCGCAGCAGCGATACGGGGCGTGGTCGATGCGATCAGCGCGGCGCTCGAAGGCGTTGTTACCGGCTCATTCGAACAGCTGCTTGAGCGTATGCGGCTGGCTGCGCAGATACTGCTTCGGCGCGTGGACGCTGGCGCCGAGCCTGGCGGCGGCGTGCCACGGCCAGCGCGGATCGTAGAGCATGCCGCGTGCCAGGGCGACGGCGTCCGCCTCGCCGCTGAACACGATACCTTCGGCCTGCTCCGGCTCGGTAATCAATCCCACCGCGATCACCGGCATGGCGACTTCCTGCTTCATGCGGCGCGCGAACGGTACCTGATAGCTGGGGCCGACATCGAGCGCCTGGCGCGGATCGAGACCACCGCCGGAGCAATCGATGAAGCTGCAGCCACGGGCATCGAGCGCACGAGCCAGTACGACACTCTCCTCCAGATCCCAGCCGCCTTCGACCCAGTCGCTGCCGGAGATGCGAATGCCCACCGGCTTCTCGCTCGGGAAGACCTCGCGAACGGCATCGAAGATCTCGAGAATCAACCGCATGCGGTTTTCGAGGCTGCCGCCGTACTGGTCGTCTCGCTGGTTGGAGATCGGCGACAGGAACTCGTGCAGCAGATAGCCGTGGGCGGCGTGCAGCTCGATCAGTTCGAAGCCGAGACGGTCGGCGCGCCTGGCCGCGGCAACGAAGTCTGCCTTGAGCCGTTCGATGTCGTCGAGGCTCATCGCCTGCGGCGGACGCTGATCGTCCTGATACGCAACCCCGGACGGTGCCACGGTCTGCCAGCCGCCCTCCTCGAGCCCCAGTTGCGCACCGCCTTCCCACGGTGCCTGGCAGGAGGCCTTGCGGCCGGCGTGGCCGAGCTGGATGCCGATCGGCATCGGCGAGTGGGCACGCACGGACTCGAGCATGCGCGCCATCGCCTGTTCATTGTCGTCCGAATAGAGCCCCACGTCGCCCGGCGTGATCCGCCCTTCCGCCGCGACCGCCGACGCCTCAATCACCAGCAGCCCGGCGCCGGAGAGCGCCAGGTTTCCGAGGTGAATGGTATGCCAGCCGGTCATGTTGCCATGCGTATCGGCGGAGTACTGACACATTGGCGAAATGATGATGCGATTGGAAAGTTCCAGCTCGCCGAGCGTAAGCGGCGTGAAAAGCTTGGGGGATGCCATGAACGCGTTCCTGAGATGAATGATGGCAAAAATGTAGCTGGCTAATAATTGTTTGGCAATGCCTCCCCCAGCCGGCAGCCGCGAGAAGATGTCCCGCAGATTCGAGCGGGACCGGCCATTGCCGCCGCCAGGCGGGCCGGAGCAGCAAGGAGCGGGTATCTCAGCCGCGGCCGGCGATGGTGGCGGCCGGCGCGGCTCCCGGATCCTTTTGGGCTTCGAGGTCGTGCAGGGTGGAGGCAACGTGGGCGATGGCACTGACGACGTCGTTGGCCCCGGCGCGAATTCTGTCGATGGCATTGCCCGCTTCCCCCGCCATGCGGACGCCGTTTTCCACGCTGCCCAGACAGGCCTGCATGCCGCCGCTCACCTCCTGGGTGAGGTTGCGCAGGCTGGCGATAGTGGCGGCAATGTCGCGGGTGGCTTGCGAGGTGCGTATCGACAGCTGGCGTACTTCGTGGGACACCACCGCGAAACCCCGACCGTGTTCACCGGCGCGGGCCGCCTCGATGGCAGCGTTGAGCGCCAGCAGGTTGGTCTGCTCGGCGATGTCGCGAATGCTTTCGATCACCGCATTGATGTCGATCGAGCGCTGCGCCAGGGTGTCGAGCTGCTGCGACGTGGTCGCGACCTGACTGGCGATACGACGAATTTCAGTGATGGTCTCGTTGATGATGCGCGAGCCGTCGTTGGCGGAAGTTTCCGTATTCGACGAGATGCGATAGGCCATCCGGGTGCTTTCGTTTTCACGTGTCACGCGGTCGGTGATGTCGGTGGCGAACTTGACCACCTTGTAGAGCCGCCCCTCGACGTCGAAGACCGGGTTGTAGCTCGCTTCGAGCCACAGCGTCCGGCCTTGCTTGTCGAGCCGCTTGAATTGCCCCGTCATGAATTCGCCAGCGTTCAGATGAGCCCAGAAATCGTGGTACTCCTGGCCTGCGGCATAGTCGCGCTCGCAGAAGATCCGATGATGCCTCCCCTGGATTTCGTCGAGTGCATAGCCCACCGTGCCCAGGAAATTGGCGTTGGCGGTGAGGATGTACCCGTCGGGGGTGAACTCGATGATTGCCATGGACCGGTCGATGGCACTGAGCCGACTGTGCATGTCCTGCTCGTCACGTACCCGCGCGGTAATGTCGATCGCCGTCTTGACCACCCGGATGACCTTGCCATGGCGATCGATGACCGGATTGTAGGAGGCCTCCAGCCACAGCGCGCGGCCGTCGCAGGTTCTGCGCTTGAAGCGCCCGGTGATGAACTCGCCCTGGCGCAGCCGCTCCCAGAAGGCCGCGTACTCCCGGCTCGCGATCAGCTCGGGATCGCAGAGCCGGCGATGGTGCTGGCCGATCAAGTCATCGGCACGGTATCCGGTGATGTCGAGAAAATTGGTATTGGCGGAGAGAATGGTGCCGTCGAGGGAGAATTCGATGACCGCCATGGCGCGATGAATCGCGTCGAGCACAGCTTCATGGTGGTGCGGCGAACGAAATAGGGGCATGTCCTGCGTTCCTTTTACTGTTCGTCGAGCGCTTTGCGAGCCATTGGCGGTTCGGTGAGTACGCGCATGAAGTGCCTAAATTCTGACTACATTGCCACTACTATCGACCGCATCGACCGAGATTTTAGGCATCGACCGGTGAGGCGCATGGATCACGCAAATCAGAGCCGAGTGACCTGGCGAGAAAGTCGGCGAGCCCGGGCAGTTTTGGTTCGGGAACGGCGCCCGGACCACGCCGGCATGGCGAGACATCATGGCTAGGCATCATGGGAGGCGTGGTGCGTTATCGAAGGAAGGCAGGAAACAAGGCTGGGACGGAAGATGGCCGGGAGAAGCCTCCAGAACCGGGGTGAGCGGTATTGCAAACGCCACCCCGGACAACGCACCGCCGGCATCAGTCCGGCGGCGGCTGGGCGGATTCGCCTCGTTTGATTCGCTTCAACCAGCGCTGCTTGGCGTACTTGCGCAGGTTATGCACGTTGTCGGTCTCGTCGACGATATCCTGCCCCAGGATCGTCTCGATCACGTCTTCCATGGTGATCAGTCCCACCCAGTTGCCGTGGTCGTCGTAGACCACCCGCAGATGGTTGTGGTCCTTGAGCATCGCGGTGAAGACGTGTTCGACGCTATCGGCTTCATCGACGATAGCCACTGGATGCATCAGCGATTTCAGCGTCTCTCCGTCCTCGGCGTGGTAGGTATCGGCCTTGTGCACGTAACCCAGCGCATCCTCGGCACCATCCATGACCGGAAAGCGCGTGAACTGGGTCTTGCCGTAACGCTGATCGAACTCGGCCACGGTCATGTCGGGCGTTACCGTCTCGCACACCGTCCGCGGCGTCATCACGCTCTTCACCGGGATCTCGTGCAGGTTGAGAATGTTGGTGATGGTGCGGGTCTCGTCCGGATCCAGCGCTTTCTCGTCGAGCCCGATACGCGCCAGCGCCTTGATCTCGCCGCGCATGTCGACATCGTTCTCGTTCTTGGCGATACGGTTGGTGATCATCTCGGAGAGCCAGATGAACGGCAGCAGCGTGCGCACCATGATGTTCAGGATACGCGGCAGCAGCGGCGCCAGCGCTCGCCAGTAAGTTGCGCCAATGGTCTTGGGAATGATCTCCGAGAACACCAGAATGCCGAACGTCATCAGCGCCGAGGCGATCGCCACATGGGCGTCGCCGAACACGATCGACACCTGCGCGCCGACGCCGGTGGCACCAACGGTATGCGCGATGGTGTTGAGCGTCAGAATCGCCGCCAGCGGGCGGTCGATGTTGGACTTGAGCTTGTTGAGCTTGTCGTGGAGCTTGGGGCGGGAGTCCTTGAGCTGCGCGATATAGCTTGGCGTCAGCGAAAGCAGCGCGGCCTCCAGCACCGAACAGACAAAGGAGAAACCGATCGAGAGAACGACGAATGCCGTCAGCAGAAACATGGGGGGTCGCTATGTGACTAATGAGGACTCTTTATCCTGACTTGGCGCGCTACTGTCAATGATCCGGAATACATAAAGCCGCCAGCGCCGGTTGGACGCTGGCGGCGGCCAGCCTCAGTGACCGAACTTCTCGTTCTCGCCGACATTCGGCTGGTGGTCTTTCTTCACGTTCGCCTTGGCGAATTCATAGAGCTGGAACGTCTTGCTCTCCCGCGACTGCCAGTGTTCGCCGAAATGGACGTCGATCTCCATCATGGTGAGATCCGGATCCTCCTTGCCGCCGGTAAACCAGGCTGCCACGAACGGGTTCCAGTATTTTTCGATCAGCTCGGGATCATGGTTGAGGCGTGCCGTACCCGACAGGGAGACGTAGATGCCGTCATCCTGATCCGAAAAGGAGAGGCAGACATCCTGATCGGCCTTCGCCTCGAACGTCTTCTCCGCGCTGCGTCGCGTATAGAACCAGAGCTTGCCATCGTAGGCATCCTGCACCAGATGCATGGGGCGGGAGCGCGGCACGCCGTCGTCGAGGGTCACCAACATACCGACCTTGATCTTCTCGATCAGCTTCCAGATCTTCTGCTTGTGTTCGGGACTGGACATCGTTGCCTCCTTGTCAATGTTGCCCTGACCGGGCTCTCATCACGCCATCCGGGCGTGAGCGTCTTGCCGTTTCTGCACTACCTTCCAGCTTTCCAGCACCGTCGTCGCACCCTGCCGATGACGACAAACGGCAATGGCGACTTCCTGCAGCCTAGTCGCGGCTTCCCGGCGGGGCAAACCGCCGCTATTCGTCTCGAAGCCTGACGTTATACTAGTGGCGAACCGCGGTTTCCGCGCCATCACTATTCGCCTCCGAACAAGACGTTGACCATGCCCCCGACTCGCCCCTTCTCTCTCGATCACGCCAGCCTGCTGGACGAACTGGCGGCTACCGACAACCTGTTGATCATCCAGGATCTCGACGGGGTCTGCATGGGGCTGGTCGGCGACCCGCTGACCCGACGCCTGGAACGCCGTTACCTCGATGCCGCGCGCCAGCTCGACGGCCACTTCTTCGTGTTGACCAACGGCGAGCACATCGGCTCGCGCGGGGTGAACGGCATCGTCGAGGCGTTGTTCGAGACGCCCGACCGCGCCGGCGAACAGGGTCGCTATCTACCGGGCCTGGCGGCCGGCGGGGTACAGTGGCAGGACCGCTTCGGCAGCGTCAGCCATCCCGGCGTCACCGACGCCGAACTGGCGTTCCTCGAGGCGTTTCCCGCCCAGGCCGAGGATTTTCTCGACGCGCTGCTGTCCCGGCCGCCTTACGACCTGCCGGCCGACGTGCGGCGCGACCTGATCGCCGCCGCGGTGCTCGACAACCTGGCGTCGCCGACACTCAACCTCAACGTCTTCTACCGTCATTGGCGGGAGACTCCCGCGCGC
The DNA here is from genome assembly GCF_036663415.1 of Salinicola sp. 4072. Lineage (NCBI taxonomy): Bacteria > Pseudomonadati > Pseudomonadota > Gammaproteobacteria > Oceanospirillales > Halomonadaceae > Salinicola > Salinicola sp. 4072. The sequence goes on from NZ_JAXOVV010000014.1 coordinate 56,552, forward strand.
TATCGAGCGCTGCAGATCGCCGTTGCCGACTTCATGCGCGAACGCCTGGAAGCCGCCAGTCTGGCCGGCCTCGACGACGCCTTTTTCATCCACTATGCCCCCAATGCCGGCCGGGACGCGCAAGGCAACGAGCGCCTGCGGGAGAGCGTCGACGATGACAACGATGGCGGCAACGCCGGCACCACCGACTTCCAGCTGATGTTGCGTGGCGCCGTCAAGGAAGTCGGCGTGCTGGTCATACTCAACCGCTACTACCATCGCCATACCGGTCACTACCCGCTGGGCGAAACCTTCAACGCCCGGGAAGCGCCTCGTGACCACGCCGCACTGCTGCAGCTGGCTCGCGAGCATTTCGATCCCGCCCTGATGCCGCGTATCGTCGGTGTCGGGGATACCGTGACCTCGTTCGTCCAGCCGGGCGACCCGCAGGCCGAGCGCCAGCGCGGCGGCAGCGATCGCGGCTTCCTGACCCTGGTCCAGCAGCTGGGAGACGCGTTCGACAGCGGCAACCGGGTGCTCTACGTCGACAGCAGCGGCGGCGAAGTGCGGCGCGCCGGGGTGGATATCGAGCGGCTGTCACGCCATGCCGAGGATCCGGACATCGATGTCTGGCCGGCGCTGGAAGGGATCAGCGATGCCGACGATCCGCTGACGCTGGACGTGATCTTTCCCGGCGGCCACACCCAGTACATCGACTTCTTCTGTACGCTGACCGCGCGTTGGGCCAGCACGACGCCATAGCCGGCGTCGAACGGTTATGATGGCTGAACGGCGACGCATGGCACCGACAAACAACGCATCAATAAGGAGCATCGCATGTCCCTCGAAGCAGGATCCTACTCCGACGTAAAACTCTATATCGACGGCGAATGGCGCGAAGGCCAGGATGGCCGCCAGATCGATGTGGTCAACCCGGCTACCGGCGAAGTGATCGGCCGGGTCGCGCATGCCGCCACCAGCGATCTCGACGTGGCCCTGGCCGCCGCCGAACGCGGCTTCCAGACCTGGCGCGCCACTTCCGCGTTCGAGCGCTACAAGATCATGCGCAAGGCGGCCGAGCTGCTGCGCGAGCGCGCCGATGGCATCGCACGGCTGATGACCCAGGAACAAGGCAAGCCGCTGGCCGAGGCGCGCGGCGAAACCCTGGCCGCCGCCGATACCATCGACTGGCTGGCGGAAGAAGGCCGCCGAACCTACGGGCGCGTCGTGCCGGCCCGGGCAGCCGGCGTCGAGCAGCGTGTCGTCCGCCAGCCGGTCGGCCCGGTCGCGGCCTTCACACCGTGGAACTTCCCGATCAACCAAGTGGTTCGCAAGCTCTCCTCGGCGCTCGCCACCGGCTGTTCGATCATCGTCAAGGCACCGGAAGAGACGCCCGCCTCTCCCGCCGAGCTGATTCGCGCCTTCGCCGATGCCGGCGTACCGGCCGGCGTCATCGGTCTGGTCTACGGCGTACCGGCGGAAATTTCCAGCTACCTGATTCCTCATCCGACGATCCGCAAGGTCACCTTCACCGGCTCCACCCCGGTCGGCAAGCAACTGGCCGCCATGGCCGGCGAGCACATGAAGCTCGCAACCATGGAGCTGGGCGGTCATGCGCCGGCGCTGGTCTTCGACGATGCCGATGTCGAACAGGCCGCACGGCTTCTGGTCGGTTCGAAATTCCGCAATGCCGGTCAGGTCTGCGTCTCGCCGACCCGCTTCCTGATTCAACGCGGCGTGTTCGAAACCTTCCTCGAACGCTTCGTCGCCCTGGCCCGCGAGATCAAGGTCGGCAACGGACTCGACTCCGAGGTGACCATGGGGCCGCTGGCCAACGAGCGCCGCCGTCCGGCACTGGAAGCCCTGATCGACGATGCTCGCAGCCAGGGCGCGATCGTCCAGCTCGGCGGCAAGGGCTCCGACGGCCCCGGTTACTTCTTCGAACCGACGGTACTGACCGGGCTGACGCCGCAGATGCGTGCCATGAACGAAGAACCGTTCGGCCCGCTGGCGCTGCTGGTTCCGTTCGACGACCTGGAAGAGGCACTGGCCGAGGCCAACCGCCTGCCATTCGGGCTGGCCGCCTACGCTTTCACCGCCTCGTCGAAGACCGCCCAGGCGCTCAGCGACCGCCTGGAAGCGGGCATGCTGACCATCAACCATCTGGGCATCGCGCTGCCTGAACTTCCCTTCGGCGGCGTCAAGGATTCCGGCTACGGTTCCGAAGGCGGCAGCGAAGCGCTGGAAGCCTATCTCACCACCAAGCTGGTCACCCATATGGGGTGATTGGCATGACGTGATGGGTAGGGTTTAAACGCAAAAAAGAGCGGGCTGCATGCGCAGCCCGCTCTTGTTTTTCCTGCAGGGTCGTCTCGTCGCCGGATCTAGCCCGCCAGCACCTGATCGACCAGCGCCTTGGCCTCTTCCTGAATCCGCTTGAGATGCTCCTCGCCCTCGAAGCTTTCGGCGTAGATCTTGTAGACATCCTCGGTGCCGGAGGGGCGCGCGGCGAACCAGCCCGCCTCGGTGACCACCTTGAGCCCGCCGATGGCGGCGCCGTTGCCAGGCGCTTCGGTCAGCTTGCGGGTGATCGGGTGGCCAGCGAGCGTGTCGGCGGTGACCTGTTCCGGCGAGAGCTTGCCGAGCCTGGCCTTCTGCTCGCGGTTGGCCGGCGCGTCCACGCGCTCGTAGACCGGCGCCCCGAAGCGCTCGGTGAGCGCCTGATAGCGCTCGCCCGGATCCTTGCCGGTCACGGCGGTGATCTCGGCGGCCAGCAGGCCGAGAATGATGCCGTCCTTGTCGGTGGACCAGGGCTTGCCGTCCCGCGTCAGGAACGAGGCGCCGGCGGATTCCTCGCCGCCGAAGCCGAGAGTGCCCTCGATCAGGCCATCGACGAACCACTTGAAGCCCACCGGCACCTCGACCACGTCCCGGCCCAGGCCTTCGGCGACGTAATCGATCATCGACGACGACACCAGCGTCTTGCCGATGGCGGCCTTGTCGCCCCAGTCCGGACGATGAGTGAAGAGATACTCGATGGCGACGGCCAGGTAGTGGTTGGGATTCAGAAGCCCGGTCGAGCGCGCGACGATGCCGTGGCGATCATGGTCGGTGTCGCAGGCAAACGAGACGTCGAAGCGATCCTTGTTCTCGATCAGCCCTGCCATGGCGTGAGGCGACGAGCAGTCCATGCGGATCTTGCCGTCCCAGTCGACGCGCATGAAGCGGAAGGTCGGGTCGACGGTGGTGGAGATCACTTCCAGCGGCAGATCGTAGCGCTTGGCGATACGCGGCCAGTAGTGCACGCCGGCGCCGCCCAGCGGATCGACGCCGAACTTGAGTCCGGAATCGCGAATTGCGGCCATGTCGATGACCTTGTCCAATCCGCTGACATAGCTGTCGATGAAATCGAAGCGCTGGGTGGTCGGCGCCTTCAGCGCTTCGGCATAACCGACGCGACGAACGCCCTCGAGCCCGCCGGCGAGTAGCTCGTTGGCGCGCTCCTGAATCCACTTGGTGACATTGGTGTCGGCGGGGCCGCCGTTGGTGGGGTTGTACTTGAAACCGCCATCCACCGGCGGGTTATGCGACGGCGTGATCACGATGCCGTCAGCCAGACCGCTGGTGCGCCCCTGGTTGTAGACCAGAATGGCGTTGGAGATTGCCGGCGTCGGCGTGTAACCGACCTCACCACCGGTCTCCTCGCAGCCGGCGTCGATCCGCGTCTCGACGTCGTTGGCCGCCAGCACTTCCAGCGCGGAGACGAATGCCGGCTCGGACAGCGCATGCGTATCCATGCCGATGAACAACGGCCCATCGATCCCCTGGGCCTCGCGGTACTCGCAGATCGCCTGGGTCGTCGCCAGGATGTGCCACTCGTTGAAGCTCGTCTTCAGCGACGAGCCGCGATGGCCCGAAGTGCCGAAGGCGACCTGCTGGCCGGGATCGCTGGCGTCCGGGCGTTCGCTGTAATAGCGCGACACCAGACGCGGCAGATTGGCGAGACTGTGTTCATCGGGCAAGCGTCCTGCTTGGGGATCGATACTCATCGTCGGTTCCTTTCGATGGTCCTTGGGGCGGATTCCTTATAGCAGACCATCATCTCTGCCCGACAAGCAAGATGGGCTCACCCATCCTCCCGACCGAATCCCGGCCGAGACCCCGGCACCGCCGGCCGGATTTGCCGACGCTTTCACGTTTACTGACAGGTTGCCGTCATGGCGTCGCGATCGGCCGACGTCTCCGGCCGCGTCCTGACCGCCACCAGGATCAGCGCAGCAGCAGCCAGCAGCAGCGTGCCAGCCGTCGCACAGACGCCCAGGACCCCGCTGAGATCGAACATCACCCCGCCGACGGCCGCGCCCAGCGCGATTGCCAGTTGAATCGAGGCCACGATGAGGCCGCCGCCGCTTTCGGCTTCGTCCGGGACGACACGGGTGATCCAGGTCGACCAGGCGACCGGCACCGCGCCGAAGACGAAGCCCCATACCGCCACCATGATGGCGTCGGTGCCCATCGAGAAACCGCCCAGCGTGGCCAGCAACCAGCCCATTACGCCCATGAGCAGCGGCATCAGCAATAGCGTCAGTCTCAGGCTGCGCTCGAGCAGGAATCCCGCGACCAGCGTGCCGACGAAGTTCGCCACGCCGAACGCCAGCAGCACATGACGGCGATCGAGCCGCTGGGTCACTGCCGTCACCAGCAATCCTGAAAGCAGTGCCACGATCGCCGTTACGGTAACGGCCTGCCCGGTTTGCCCCTCGCTGATCGCGAGCGACTCCGCCATCGGCGTCAGCAGGCTGGCCGGCAAAAATTCCGCCATCACTAGGCTGAACACGCCCATCGTCAGCGAGAATACGGCGATCCAGCGCGAGGGCTCTGGCGCCGTCTGAGTCAAGTGTCGAGGTTCTTGCGTCGTCATTTCGAGATTTCCGATCAAGACTTGGGATGACGCCTAGACTAAAGTAGCATCTCAAGACCCTCTATCACTAAAGCTCCGACATGTTTGACCAAAAGTCCGAAAATGGGGCCAGCGTCGGCATCGAGGCCAGCTCCAGCGAATGGATCAACGAGCTGCTTCTCGGCATGCGACTATCCGGAGTGAGCTATCGGCGCGTCCAGATAGCGCCGCCCTTCGGCATTCGTTTCGATACCGACATCCGCTGCGCGCAATTCCACTTCGTCGCTCAAGGGCCAGTTCTGCTGCGGCTCGGCGACAGCGAGCAGGTGCTGGCATCCGGCGATGCCGTACTGCTCCCGCGGGGCGGCCGCCATGATCTGCTCTCCTCGCCGGAGGTGCAGAGCCGCGATATCGAGCAGATCGAGGCGCTGCCACTGTGCGAGGACTTCAGCTGCGTCGATGAATGTGCCGACAGGCTCGACGGCGCGCCGCCGGCTCGCCTGTTCAGCGGCTGCATGCAGTTCGACTTGGGGGGCATGCAGCCGCTGATGACGCTGATGCCGGGAGTGATGCATGTCGGCACGCTGCTCTCGCGCCATCCGGAGATGCTGCCGATGCTGGAGGCAATGGCGCGCGAAGCGAGTCTCGAACGCGCCGGTGCCGCCGGTATTCTCTCGCGGCTGGCCGATGTGGTGGCCGCCAGCATCGTGCGAGGCTGGGTCGAGTGTGACTGTGCCGATATCGGCGGCTGGGTCGAGGCGCTGCGCGATCCGCGTCTGGGCAAGGTCATCGCCGCCGTCCACCGCGAGCCCGGCCGCGACTGGACGGTCGCCGCCATGGCAGCGGAGATGGGCAGCTCCCGCTCGGTATTCGCCGAACGATTCCGCCACTCGCTGGGCGTGTCGCCGCTCGGCTATGTCACCCAACTGCGCATGCGCCTGGCCACGCAATGGATCGCCGAGCGGCAGCTATCGATCGAGCAGGTCGCCGAACGGCTCGGCTACGGCTCCCAGGCCGCCTTCAGCCGCGCCTTCAAGCGCGCCACGGGCAGGACGCCGGGCGCGGTGCGCAGCCATTGAGGGGGCTGACTCACTCTCTCGCCATCTGCGGCGTCAGCCGCGGCAACTGCGCCTCCAGCAGTCGCGCCACCGCCATCACCCGGTCATCGCGGTAGCGTGGCCCCACCAGATGCAGGCCAACCGGCAAGCCATGGTCATCCAGGCCACAGGGAAGCGATGCGGCGGGCTGCTGAGTGAGGTTGAACGGGTAGCTGAACGGGGTCCAGTCGACCCAGTCGACGTAGCCGCTGCCTGGCGGCACGTCGTGACCGGCGGCGAAGGGCGAGAGCGGCAAGGTCGGCGTCACCAGCAGATCGAACTCGCGGTGGAATTCGGCCATGTGGGCCGTGAGCGCCGTTCGCGCTTCGCGAGCGACGAGATAATCGGTCAGCGTGAGCGTCTTGCCATGCTCGGCGATGGCACGCAGACCGGGATCGAGCGCGTCCCGCTGGGCGTCGTTCAGCCCGTCCAGCAGGCGCGAGGCACCGGCGTGCCAGAGCGTATCGAAGGTCGCCTTGGGCGAGTCGAAGCCGGGATCGATCTCGACCACCTCGGCCCCCAGCGATTTGAGCCGTTCGACTGCGGCGTCAACGACGCGCAGGATGTCCGGCGCCACCGCGACATAGCCCAGATCGCGACTGTAGGCGATACGCATGCCTTCTAGGTTCCGTGGTCCGGTCGCCAGCCAATCGATCGGACAGGCGGTGCCGGCGTAGCCATCCCTGGCGTCGGGCCGGGCGATGACCGAGAGCATCAGCGAACTATCGGTGGCGGTGCGGGTCATCGGTCCCAGGTGTGAGAGCGTGCTCATGGCGCTGGCCGGCCATTGCGGAATCCAGCCGAAGGTCGGCTTGATGCCGAAGGTGCCGGTAAATCCGCAGGGAATGCGGATCGAGCCGCCAGCATCACTGCCCTGATGCAGCATGCCCAGGTTGAGCGCGGCCGCAGCGCCGGCGCCCCCGGAAGAACCCCCGGCCGTGAGCTCGGGATTCCAGGGGTTGCGCGTCACCCCGTAGAGCGGGTTGTCGGTGACACCTTTCCAGCCGAATTCAGGCGTGGTGGTCTTGCCCAGCAGCACCGCACCAGCCTTGCGCATATGGGCAGTCAACGGTGCATCGATCTCCCAAGGGCCCTCCGCCGGCGTGGTGGTCGAGCCCTTGCGCGTCGGCATGCCGGCGGTCAGGGTCAGATCCTTGATCGTGCCGGGTACGCCATCCAGCGGCCCCACAGGCTCGCCTCGTCGCCAGCGCTGTTCGGATGCTCGTGCCGCGTTCAGGGCACCCTCGGTATCGACATGACAAAACGCGTTGACGACCGGGTTGTGACGCTCGATTCGTGCCAGGCAGTCTCGGGTCAGCTCCAGCGGCGAGAGCTCGCCGCGCTTGAATAGTGCCAACGCCTCGTGCGCCGTCAGCTCGGCGAGCCTGGTCGCCTGGATATCGGGACTCATTCACCCACCCCGGCCAGACTCAGCGTTGCGTGCAGCAGCACGTTGGCGCCGGCAGTGATGTCCTCCGGCGTCGCGTACTCGGCTTCGTTGTGGCTGATGCCTTTCTCGCACGGGATGAAGATCATCGCGGCCGGTGCGATGTCGCCAATGAATACCGCGTCATGCCCGGCACCGCTGACGATGTCGCGATGAGCATAGCCGCCTGCCAGCGCACCCTGTCGCACCGCTGCGATGCATTCGGGATGAAAGTGCTGGGGCGGATAGTCCGCCGTCGGCGTGACGTCGATGCCGAGAGCGCTGTCGCCGACGATCTCGTCCAGTGCTCGCCGGAATTCGGCGACCATGGTCTCGAGCACTTCGCTCTCGCTGTGGCGAAAATCGACGCTGAGAATGACCTGGCCGGGAATCACGTTGCGGGAGTTGGGCAATAGCTGGAAGGCCCCCACGGTGCCTCGCCCGTCGGGCTGATGCGACTGGGCGATCCGATTGACCGCCTCGACGATCCGGGTGGCGCCGAGCAGCGCATCCTGGCGCAGATGCATCGGCGTGGAACCGGAGTGGGCGGCCATGCCGGTGATCGTGACGTCGAACCACTTCAGGCCCAGCGCCCCGGTCACCACACCGATGGTGTCGCCGGTATCCTCGAGAATCGGCCCCTGCTCGATATGCGCCTCGAGATAGCCGGCAAAGCGCGTCGGGCAAGCGGTATTGTCGCCAACGTAGCCGATCGCCTTCAGCGCCTCGCCGGCGGTGACGCCATCGGCGTCGGTACGCGACAACGCGTCTTCCAGTGCCACCTGCCCGGCGAAGACGCCGGAGCCCATCATGCAGGGCGCGAAGCGGCAGCCCTCCTCGTTGGTCCAGGAGACCAGCTCGATCGGCCGCTCGGTCTCGATGCCGCCGGCGTTCAGCGTGCGGATGACTTCCAGCGCCGCCAGCACGCCGAAGCAGCCGTCATACTTGCCGCCGGTAGGCTGAGTGTCGATATGACTGCCGATGACGATCGGGTCAGCGCTGTCCTCACGGCCGGCGCGCCGGGCGAAGATGTTGCCGATGGCATCGAAGCGCACCTCGAGGCCTTCGGCTTCACACCAGCGAATCAGCAGTTCACGCCCCTGCCGGTCGAGCTCGGTCAGTGCCTGACGGTTGCAGCCGCCCCTGGGCGTGCCGCCGATCTCGGCCAGTTCCATCAGCGTCTGCCACAGCCGTTCGCCGTCGACGTCGAGTGATTGCGTAGAATGTCGCGCCGGGCTTGTGCGCTGTGAAGAGTCCTGATTTGAAAGTGCCGAAGTCATGTCTTTGTCCTTGTTATGTTGGAGTGGATCCGCCTGGTTCGACGCCAGGCTTCCGGGCAGATAATCGCACTCCGAAAGCACCAGCCGTGAACGCGAGAAGTGTCGACAGTCGACGTTAGACTCAACATTAGCATGTCATCAGGATCCAGATCATCGGTATCGCCATTGCCGTCGGCGGATCGCCCTGGCCAGCGTTGTGCCCCCGCCGACGTGCTGACTAGACTGTAACGATTGCCCGCCACGACGGAGCACCATCATGCCCCTGTTTACCCGTGATTCACTGTCTAGCCGTGACCTGTTTTCTCGAGTCCGGGCTTCTCGCGATCGAGTGTCCGGCCCTGCTGGCGACATCGTCCATGACGATACCATTCACCTGCCGGAAGGCGACCTTGGCCTCCAGAACGAGAACGCCCATCACGACGTCTACAGCGACGAGCGCTTCTGGCGCAAGCTGACCCGCTTCGGCAAGCGGGCCGGGCGCGAGGTGGCACTGAAAGCGCTGCAGCTCTACTTCGTGCTCAAGCGGCCCGATGTCCCTCTCTGGGCAAAGTCGACGATCATCGGGGCGCTGGGCTATTTCATCTCGCCGCTGGATGCGATCCCCGACTTCGTCGCCGGCGTCGGCTATACCGATGACGCCAGCGTACTGGCGGCCGCGCTGGTGGCCGTGTCGATCTATATCGACGAGGACATCAAGCGCCAGGCGGAGTCCGTGCTGGCGCGCTGGTGGCCGGAGGACAACGGGAACTGAAGCCGGCGTCGCCCACGCCTTTCGCTTTAACGGTTTTTTTGTACACAAAAACGCTCTAGAGTAGTTCGACAAAGGTAGACAACAACAACGGACTTGGAGTTCCCGATGAGTCAGGATACAACCACGGTGAGCCGTCATGCCGGGCATGAGGACCGCCGCCATGCCGGTGAAAGCGACAGCCGGCTACGCGATGTCGACTACGTCCCGCCGCTCCGAAAGGCGATTCCACTTGGTATACAACATGTGCTGGCGATGTTCGTCAGCAATGCCGCCGTGCCGCTGATCATCGCTGGCGCGGCGGGCCTTTCGGGGGCGGATACCGTTTTCCTGGTACAGATGGCGATGTTCGTGGCGGGGATCGCCACGCTGATCCAGACGCTGGGTATCGGCCCGCTGGGTGCACGCCTGCCGATCGTCATGGGCACCAGCTTCGGCTTCGTACCAGTGATGATCCCGATCGCCGCTGCCCAGGGTCTGCCGGCCGTCTTCGGCGGCGCGTTGATCGGCGGCCTGGCCATGGCGGTGGTGGGCGTTTTCTACAAGCGCCTGAGCGTATTCTTTCCGCCGGTGGTGTCCGGCACTTTCGTGCTGCTGATCGGCATTCTGCTGCTACCGGTGGGTTTCGCCTATGTCGGCGGCGGCGTCGGCGCCGAGGACTTCGGAGCGCCGCATCACCTGCTGCTGGCCGCGCTGGTCTTCATCGTCACCGTGGCGTTTCATCAGTTCTGCCGTGGCTTTCTCTCCGAGGCCGCCGTGCTGATCGGCATCCTCGTCGGCTGTGCGGTCGCGGCGCCAATGGGCCTGCTCGACGTGTCCAAGGTCGCCGATGCCAGCTGGTTCCAGTTGCCGGTCCCCTTCGAGATCGGGCTGAGTTTCGATCCGGCGGCGATTCTGGCGATCACGCTGATGTCGGTGGTGACCTGTGCCGAATCGATCGGCGACATCTCCGGCACGGCGATTGGCGGCGCCGAGCGCGAGGCCACCAAGCGGGAGCTGTCCGGCGGCGTCATGGCGGACGGCCTCTCCAGCAGTTTCGCGTCGCTGTTCGGTGCCTTCCCGCAGATCAGCTTCAGCCAGAATGTCGGCCTGGTCGCCCTGACCGGTGTCGCCAGCCGTTTCGTCGTCGCCATCGGCGGCGGGTTTCTGGTGCTGGCGGGCCTGATCCCCAAGCTGGGCGCGCTGGTTTCGGCAATCCCGGCGGCGGTGCTGGGCGGCGCGGTCATCATCATGTTCGGGATGATCGCCAGTGCCGGCGTCAAGATGCTCTCCCGCGCTGCCTTCAACAAGCGCAACATGCTGATCGTCGGTATCTCCCTGGCACTGGCGATCGGCCTGCCGGCCCAGAGCGGGCTGTACGAAGGCGCGCCTCAGCAGATCGGCGTACTGCTGGAGTCGGGCCTGATCCCCGGGGCGCTGGCATCGATCATTCTCAACCTGATCCTGCCAAAGGCCGCCGGCGAAGCGGCAACGGCGGATGACCCTGTATCCTGAGCGCTCATGACCAACGGATTCGATCGGGGACAAGGACAAGCCGTCGCCGATCGGTCTACGCTGAAGGTTGGCTAATTCGGCAGCAAGGAGCATGCCATGGGCATTTACTGCCTGACCTTCGACAGACCGCTGGGAAGAATGGATAGCCATCGCCTGGAGTCGATGCTCGGACGGTTCGAATCCATCCCGCTGTTTCGCACGACCTGGCTGATCGAGTCGACCGACCCGATCGAGTTTCTGCGTTCGCGGTTGAACCGGGCGTTCGGCAAGCAGCCCCGCTTTTTCATCACCCGGCTGAGCGAGCCCTGGTGTACGGACGGCATCGGGCCGGTGGGCAAGTGGCTGAGCGACCCGAAGCGCCAGTGGTAGGCGCTCAGCCCTTGGCCGCGTCCCGCACGCCCTGGACATCCTTCTCCAGCTTGCAGCGCACCAGCGCGGCCATCAGCCTGGGGTAATCCTCGCGGGATACCTTGTCGGCGAGCTTATCGGCATCGGCCTTGAGCCCCAGTTTTTCGGCCGCGGAGAGCGCGGCCTTGTCGGCATAGGGGTAGCATTCGTCCCACACCAGCTGGATCTCGCGCAGAAAGATATCGGCGCCGGTGCCGCCGATTCCCTTGAAGGCCTTGAGCCGTTTCCGCAACGCCTTGGGGCTACCTTCCGCCGCTTCGCGCAACTTGCGCAGGTCGCCACCGTAGGTCTCCAGCAGCGCGGCGTTCATTTCCGCCAACTGCGTGGCGGTCTTTTCGTCGACGCGCGCGTAGCCGGACTCGTTGAGTACCCGCGCCCGGGTTTCCCAGTCGCTCGCCTGCAGTTTCTGCGGCGTCGTCCAGCCGGCCTTGGCCATCGCCCTGGTGCCACGCATCGCCAGCTCGGCACTGATCGGCGCACTGGTCAGCAGCGAATAGCAGAGCAGACGAAACAGTGGCGACGGTGTGTTCTTACGCAGGTCGATGCCCAGTTCGCTGGCGAAGGTGCGTCCATGACGCTGCATCAGTGCCGCGATGATCCGTTTTTGACTGGCCATGATGGCTCCCGGAAGCGATGACGGAGTTTCAATGATGATAGAGCTTCAACATGGCATCGCCGGGCCAACTGTCAAATCGGCAGGGGACTGCCACGATGAGTGGCGGAAAACGCGCGCCCCGCCGGCCTTGAGATCGAACACTCGCCACCGCATATTACTCTCCCGCCACGGCACACACCCGCTCGCCAGTCTTCAACACCGGAGTCTCATGTCTTTCGATACCACTGCCCACAATCGCCGGATGACCTACTTCGATGACCACGAATCGGTATGGCTGTTCAGTTACGGTTCACTGATCTGGAAGGCGGACTTCGACTACCTGGAACGCCGCCCGGCCTCGATTCGCGGCTGGACGCGGCGCTTCTGGCAAGGCTCCCACGATCATCGTGGCACGCCGGAAGCGCCGGGGCGGGTCGTGACGCTTACGCCGGATGCCGATGCGATCTGCCACGGCATGGCCTATCGCATCTCTCCCCGCGTGTTCGAACCGCTGGATATCCGTGAGAAGAATGGCTATCTGCGCGTCGTGACAGAGATGACCTTCGAGGACTCGCCCTCGGATCATGTCAGCCGAGTCGAGGGCGTGGTGTACTTGGCGGGAGAGGATAACGCCGCCTATCTCGGCCCGGCTTCGGAAGCCGAGATCGCGCGCCAGATCGCGGCCTCTCACGGCCCGAGCGGCCCCAACCGCGACTATCTGCTCAATCTGGCGGCCGCGTTGCGCGAGCTGGGATTCGAGGACGCCCATGTCTTCGCCCTGGAGCGCGCCCTGCTCGCGGGTTGATCCATGAGCTGATCATGGGTTGATTCGTGAGTTCGCCCGCTTCTCGCACGCAGCGCTTTGCCTTGTCAGTGGCCGCTGCCGGACCGAAGCTTCTTGAGCAGTTGCACCACGCCGAGCACTATCGCCCCCGCCACCAGGCCGCAAGCGAAGTTGAGCAACATGGGCGTCAACGGCTGGATGATCGCGCCCACGCCGGGAATATCGGCCGGCACTTCGGCGAAATTCTCGATGGCATGGTGAATGAAGGGAACGCCATGCGTCAGAATACTGCCGCCGACCAGAAACATCGCGATGGTGCCGACGATCGACAGCAGCTTCATCAGATAGGGCGCCGCCCACAGAATCCCGCGACCGATCGACTGGGCGAAGTTCGCCGAGCGTTCGGTGAGATAGACGCCGAGATCGTCGAGCTTGACGATGCCGGCCACCAGGCCGTAAACCGCCGCGGTAATGGCGACGGCGATGATCGCCAGGACCACGACCTGCTGGGTGAAACTGGCGCTGGCCACCGAGCCCAGCGTAATGGCGATGATTTCCGCCGAGAGGATGAAGTCGGTTCGCACGGCGCCCTTGATCTTGTCCTTCTCGAACGCCAGCCGCTCTTCCTTCGACTTCAGTTTCGCGGCGGCGCGGACGTCTTCCTTGCTTGCCTCGGCGCCACCGTGCAGAAACTTGTGGGCCAGCTTTTCCGCGCCTTCGTAACAGAGAAACGCGCCGCCCAGCATCAGCAGCGGGGTGATCAGCCAGGGAGCGATCACGCTGATCAGAAGCGCCGCCGGCACCAGAATCAGCTTGTTGCGCAGCGATCCTTTCGCCACGGCCCACACGATCGGCAGCTCGCGACTGGCGCGAACGCCGGTGACCTGCTGGGCATTGAGCGCCAGATCGTCACCCAGCACGCCCGCCGTCTTCTTGGCAGCCACCTTGGTCATGAGGGAAACGTCGTCGAGCAACGTGGCGATATCGTCGAGTAGTGTCAGTAGACTGCCTGCGGCCACGAAGAGTCCTCTATCGGTGAATCAGGAATGCGCCAAGCGTAGCGGAAATTCTCACGATGGCGTGACGACTTTCGCCAGCGCCTGCTTCAAGGGCGCCGCCGACTCCGGCCGGACACAGCGCGCGACCTCCTCGCCGTCACGCAGAAAGATCAGCGTCGGCCAGAGCTTGACCCGGAAGGCCCGCCCCAGCGGCCGGCCCTTGCCATCCTCGATCCTGAAGTACGGTAGCTCCTGCGCGCCTTCGAACGCTTCGGCGATCAGCGGCTGAGCTGCCTGACACCAGGGGCACCAGGGCGCGCCGAATTCGATCACGGCGGGCCCGGCGATGTCGTACAGCGCCTCCCGGGCGGGTTCGTCGGTCGTGTACTGGCTCGTCATGGCAGTCTCCTGAAACCGTTTTCTCGCCGTATTGAACACAAGCTAGCCGTGTTGAATACAAAGATAGTCGCAAATGACAAAACCCTCGCCGATGACGAAGGTTCATGCCGATATTCGGGAAGAAGCAGGAAAGCGGAATAGGTTTATCGGGTTGGATCAGGGGCTGGACAGGCCTCGAATGTCAATCGATGTCGAGCGGTTTCAAACCTCGAGAGAAGGCTTGCCAGCGTTCGACGTAATGCGCTGCCGAGGCCTTCAGCCCCTCGATTGCCTTGTCGTCCAGTGTGCGCACCGCCTTTGCCGGCGCGCCCACGATCAGTGAATTGTCGGGGAAAGACTTGCCTTCGGTCACCAGCGCGTTGGCGCCGACCAAGCAATTATTGCCGATCTGCGCGCCGTTGAGCACGGTCGCTCCCATGCCGATCAGTGTGTTGTCGCCCAGGGTGCAGCCGTGAAGAATGGCGTGATGGCCGATAGTGCAGCCACGGCCGACACGCAGCATGAAGCCGGGATCGGTATGCAGCATGCAGCCTTCCTGAATATTGCTGCCCTCGCCGATCAGGATCCGGTCATTGTCGCCACGGATCACTACGTTGAACCAGACGCCCACGTCCTCTCCCAGTTCGACCTGCCCGATGACGTGAGCACTAGGCGCGACCCAGGAGCGCCCCCTGTCCGGCAGATTCGGCACCGCATCGAAATAGGCATAGACAGGCATGGGCATGACTCCGGCTGAAAGATGACTTCATCCTCGCCTGCGGCGGCATCGACTGCCAGCCGACTTTAGGCCCAGAGATTCGACCCTGAGCTACAACGATAAACGTTACTGCCCACGCAGACGACGAGGCCCCGATATCGTGTCGACATCGGGGCCTCATCGTCATTTGCATCTCGCACATGGGGATTCAGGCCGACTCGTCGTCCTGCTTGTCCTCGCTGACCACGGAGGAATTGACGCTGGTGCCGCTGTAGGAACTCTGGTGCTGGCTGGCTTCGCTCTCCGCGGCCATGGAAAACGGCAACACGGCGGAGACGACGATGGCGGCCAACATCGAAAACAGTTTATTGAACGCTTTCATGACCACTCCTTCGGTAATGGCACGTCCTGCGACGTTTTGTCGCGACGCCTAATTAGCATGCTAAACGAATGTCCGCACGTCAAGCACTGAATGGTCGTAGCATCTCTGGTGCTTCGCCGTTCCCCGTTGGTCGGTCAGCGTTCGATCCAGGGCTCGATGTCCAACGTTTGCGGCAGAGCGCGAAGCTGCTCCGTCAACCGACGAGCCTCCGCCGAATGGCAGCCACTGTCATGCTCGAGGGTCGCCGTTTCTCCATCGCGGCTCGTCCACGTCACCGTGTAATGAGACAGGTCCGTCGCGCGCGGGCCACAATCCGGCGTGTCGATCGTCGTTCCCATCGTTGGCTGCCACGGGGCGAGCCGCCTCTCGATCCGCGTGAATCGCTCGGGATCATTGACGCGTACGCGCTCGCCATCGACAGCCGTGAATCGCTCCCCGGTGAAGCGCGTCGTGCCGTCTTCGCTGATTTCGACACTGTAAACCGGGCACGTACCGTGACAGGGACCGACCTGGTAACGAATATCAGTCACGGCCTGACCACTCCCGGCCGGCTGGCTACCTGCCGTTTCACCGTCCGGCAGTGTTCGAGACTGGGTGCATCCGGCGAGCAGAAGAATCGTGATCGCCACACTCAGATAGCGTGCTGCTTGTCGTGTCATGTCATTTTTCCTCGAGGTTCGATGATGTGAAGCCCGGTCGACAAGCTCCGGCTAGCGCCGTCTCCGGGTCCGCCAGCGTCCAGACGCCTGGATACAGATTCATCCCGCGCTCCTCTCAATGTTGTAAAAATTCCGTAATTTAAAGATAAAGCATTGATTTGTAATTTAAAAAAGAACTTCACACTACGTTCGCCGCCAACCCTGGGCCGTCATAATCATGGCACTAACGCCACGACCTCATTAAACTGTCGTCCTAGTCGCGTTCGCGCCTGTCCGTATCCATCAGACAGAGAACCTTCATGAAATTGCGTCACGGCATGACCTTCTGTTCTAGCCTGCAGACCCAGTCTGGAGCCGAATCCGGCGACACCCAAGACGTCGACGTCGTCCTCATCGGCGGAGGCACCATGAGTGCCACCCTGGGAACCCTGCTCCAGTCACTGCAGCCCGATTGGACCATTCACCTCTACGAGCGTCTGGACAAGGCAGCCGAAGAGAGCTCCAACGTCTGGAACAACGCTGGCACCGGCCACTCGGCCTTCGCCGAGATGAATTACACCTCGCCTCAGCCCGATGGCAGCGTGGACATTCAGCGCGCCGTCAAGATCACCGAGCAGTTCGAGGTTTCGCGTCAGTTCTGGGCGAGCCAGGTTCGCGAAGGCGTACTGGCCAATCCGCGCTCCTTCATCAATACCGTACCGCACCTGAGCTTCGTCTGGAGTGGCGAGCGCGTCTCGTTCTTGAAGACCCGCTTCGAGGCGATGCGCCAGAACCCGCTCTACGCCGGTATGGAATATTCCGACGACCCCCAGAAGATCTCGGAGTGGATACCGCTGGTCATGACCGGGCGCGATACCAGCGAGCCCGTCGCCGCGACGCGGATGCCGATCGGCACCGAGGTCAACTTCGGTGAGATCACCCGCCAGATGATGAACGCGCTGGCCCGCCGCGACAATTTCCACCTGTCCGTCAACACCCAGGTGCGGGATCTGAAGCGCAACGTGGACGGCACCTGGAAAGTCACCGTGGCCAACACCAGCGACGGTGGCAACGAGCGCACCGTCAACGCCCGCTTCGTGTTCATCGGCGCGGGCGGTGCGGCTCTGACGCTGCTGCAGAAATCCGGCATTCCGGAAGCCCGGCAGTACGGTGGTTTTCCGGTCGGCGGTCAGTTCCTCTTCACCACCAATCCGGAAATCGTCGCCAAGCACGACGCCAAGGTCTACGGTCTGGCGCCCGCCGGTTCGCCGCCGATGTCGGTACCGCACATCGACAAGCGCATTCTCGATGGCACCCCGGCAATCATGTTCGGGCCGTTCGCCACCTTCTCGAGCAAGTTCCTCAAGAACGGTTCCTGGACCGATCTGATGCGCTCGATCACGCCCAACAATCTGTGGCCGATGACCAAGGTCGGCATCAACAACATGGATCTGGTGCGGTATCTGATCAGCCAGCTGCGAATGTCCGAAAGCGGCCAGTTCAAGGAGCTCCAGCACTATTACCCGGAAGCCAACCGCGAAGACTGGAAGCTGTGGACCGCCGGACAGCGGGTGCAGACGATCAAGGACATCGAGGGCAAGGGCGGCACGCTCCAGTTCGGCACCGAACTGGTCACCGGTGCGGAAGGCTCCATCGCCGCGCTGCTGGGCGCATCGCCCGGCGCCTCGACGGCACCGTCGATCATGCTCGCGCTGCTCGAGAAAGTCTTTCCCGAGCAGGTAGCCAGCGACAAGTGGCAGACCAAGCTGAAGGCGATGATACCTTCCTACGGCAAGGCACTGGCCGATAATCCGCAGCTGCTCTACGATGTGCGCGCCATGTCACGCGAGCTGCTGGAGCTGAGCGAGCCGGACCTGACCACGACACCCGCCTCGACCTCGGAGCCGGAAACCAGCGGCAGCTGATCCGGATCGCGTCTCCGTAAGCGACGACCGCCCGCCTCGGCCAAGCCGAGGCGGGCGGTTTACGTTGGCAGACCTGAGTTTCCGTTGCGGCGGCTCGCCCCCACATCCCGAGACTGGCTATTCCACGGCGCTGCTGGCGTCGATCACATCGAGTTTCGACAGCATCTCGTAGGCCGCCTTCACTCGCGCCTCGTTGGGATAGTTGCGGTTGGCCAGCATGACCAATCCGACCTGTTTGCCGGGCACGAGGACCACGTAACCGCCGAAGCCGTTGGTGGAGCCGGTCTTGTTGACCCAGACGTCGTCCCGCGGCGCCTGAACTTGCGACGACTGAGATGGCTCGATCGCCTCGGCCTTGTTGGGCTTCAGGATCATGTCGTAACCGTTGCCCGCCAGCAGCGTATCGAGCGAAACGGGTAGCGGATACTGCTCCCAGATCAGATCCTGGGTCATCTCGCCGACCTGGACATGACCGTGGCGCGTAGCATCGATCGCTCGCTGCAGATCATCGTCGATCTCGAGCAGACCGAGATTGGCCTGCACCAACCGAGCCAGATCGCCGGCGGTGGTCTTGATGCCGTAGGCCTCGTCGTCGAGCACACCGGGCGACACGCGAACGGGCTGGCCCTGCTTGTCCTCGCCCATGGCGTAATGCGCCATCTGCGCGTCGGGAACGTCGTAGAAAGTATGCGCCAGTCCGAGTGGTTCCAGCACGCGAGCCTGCACCGCCGGCACGAACGCCTGATCGAGACTCGCGGCGGCTTCCAGCCCCAGCAGCCCGATGCCCAGGTTGGAGTAGGTGCGGCTTTCGCCGATCGGCTCGGTGGGCTGCCACTGGCGATACCAGGCCATCAGCGAGTCGCGGTCCGTCACCTCGTCGGGCACGAACAGCGGCAGCCCGCCGGTGGTGTGCGTGCCAAGATTGCGTCCGGAGATCTCGTCGAAGGCGCTGCCCTCGAGCTCGGGCAGATAACGGCTGACCGGCGCCTCGAGGTCGAGCTTGCCCTCGACGACGGCAAGCGATGCCAGGGCGGCGGTAAAGGTCTTGCTGAGCGAGCCGATCTCGAACAGGGTGTCGCCATCGACCGGTGTGCCGTCGTCACGGTCGGCGACGCCGTAGTTCAGAATCCGCGCCCCCTGCGGGCGAACCACCGCCACCGCCATACCGGGAATACTTTGCTCTTGCATCAACGACTCGATGATCGGATCGACGGCACTGCGAACATCGGCGTCATCGCCCTCCGCCAGCGCCACACTCGACGAGCCCAGCAACAGTAGCGACATTCCCAACGTGATTCCTTTCATGACGGTTTCGATCCTCGGCAGTGTGCGCCGACGGCATCGTCGGGCGCGGAAAACGGTGCCGCCCATCATGCGTGAAAAGGCCAGGAACCGGAACCGCCAGCCCCACTAAAGCGGCACCCTCCACGGTCTGTGCGCTGGCCGTTCAGTGCACCACGTTACGGATGAAGCGCAGCCGACCCGGCCCTTCATTGCGGTAGCGGTAGGACTGGTCGCTGGGGTAGACATGGAAGTCGCCGGCCTCGATCGTCACGCAGCGATCGTCCAGCTCCAGGGTCAGCGTGCCCTCGATCACCACCAGCATCTCGTGCCAGCCGGAGTCGTCGGCGGCCGATTCGTAGCTGTCTCCCGACTCCAGCGACCAGGACCACAGCTCGACCTCCTGCCGCGCCGGCTTGCTCGCCAGCAGCCGGGCGCGACTCGCGGGGTGCTTTCCTACCCAGGCGACTTCGTCGATGCGCGCCGAATCCTCGCTGTCCGGCGGCTGGACCAGCGCGTAGAACAGCACGCCCAGCGCTTCGGCGAGGCGATCCAGCGTGCTCAGGCTGACGTTGACGTCGCCCTTCTCGATATTGACCAGCATGCGCCGGCTCACCCCGGCCTGATCGGCCAGCGACTGCTGACTCAGCCCCGCGGCCTGACGCAGCCGCCGGACGTTGGTCGCCACATGAACCAGCACGTCGGGGCGCTCGTTAGACTTGTGCAATATATTGCCCATCCGTACAATCGCGGCTCTCGTCGAATGCCACTCGGCCGCCGGTTCGGCGAGTGGCAACGTCTGGCGAGCCATCATGCCGCAGACCTCAGGAGGTGTCATGTCAGTCGCCATGCGTGAATTCGTGGCCAGAGCCTGGCCAGTGGCCATGCTGATCGTGGCGATGTGCTCGATCCAGACCGGCGCGTCCATCGCCAAGTCGCTGTTTCCGGTCATCGGCGCCACCGGTACGACCTCGATTCGCCTGATTCTCGCCGCGCTGATCCTGCTGATCGTGATGCGGCCCTGGCGCCAGCCGCTGAGCCGCCGCGCCTGGAAGTCGACGCTCGTCTATGGCGTCGCGCTCGGCATCATGAACCTGCTGTTCTACCAGGCGCTGCAGACGGTGCCGCTGGGGATCGCGGTGGCGCTGGAGTTCACCGGGCCGCTCGCCGTGGCGATGCTCTCCTCGCGACGCTGGCTGGACCTGCTGTGGGTGGCATTCGCCATGTTCGGCCTGGCGTGTCTCCTGCTGCTGGGCGATGACAGCAACGGCCCGGTCGACCCTTACGGCGCGGCCTGCGCGCTGGGAGCCGGGGTCTGCTGGGCGCTGTATATCCTGTTCGGCCAGAAGGCGGGCTCGATCAACGGTGCCCAGAGCGCCACGCTGGGCATCACCATCGCCGCCGTCGTCATCGCCCCCGTCGGCCTGATCGACGTCGGCCCGGCGATTTTCGCCCCGGATGTCCTCCCGCTGGCGCTCGCCGTCGCCGTGCTCTCCACGGCCCTGCCCTATACGCTGGAGATGATCGCCATGCCGCGCCTGCCGACCCAGACCTTCGGCACCCTGATGAGTCTGGAACCGGCAATCGGGGCGCTCTCCGGCCTGCTGTTCCTGAGCCAGCTCCTGAGCGGGCTGCAGTGGCTGGCCATCGGTCTGATCATCGTCGCCTCGATCGGCACCACGCTGACGGTACGCCGACGCGACACCTTCGAAACGCCGGTGCCGGACTGAGGCGCTTCGGAAAAGGCCCGAAGGGCTGACTGCACGAACGTTCCAGACAAGCCTCTCTCGTGCTGGCATGCTGACGGATCGAGACGGCATACCGCATCGGCCGTGGCGCGGGAGGCAGCATGACATCGACGAACTGGATCGACCTGCAACAGGATGGCGATACGGGCATCGAGACGATCCGCGCCCATTTCGAGGGCCACGCCTACGATCCGCACTGGCACGACAGCTATCTGGTCGGCTTCACCGAACAGGGCGTGCAGCAGTTCCACTGCCGGCACTCGCGACACGACAGCACACCGGGCCGCCTCTTCTTCGTCGAGCCGGGGGAGATCCATGACGGACACGCACCGGCCAGCGGCGGCTTCACCTACTCCATGCTCTATCTCGACGCAGCCTGGCTGCAGCGCGAACTGCGCCAGTTCGGCACGCCGGGCCTCGCCTCGGGGGAGCCGGGCTTCGCCGCGACCCTGGTCGACGATGCGCCGTTGATCGCCGCCGTCGCCAACGCGTTCGCCACGTTGCGCGGGCCGGGCACGCGACTCCAGCGCGATGCCGCGCTCGATACGTTGCTGCAGGGCATGCTTCCGCACCTGGGCTGGCGCCGGCGACGCCGTGACGACGACCCGCGCCTGCCCCGCGTCGCGCGACGTGCCCAGGCATACCTGCATGCCCACAGCGGTGACGATATCGGTCTGCAGACCCTCGCCGAACAGTGCGGCGTCGACCGCTTCCGCCTGACCCGCGCCTTCAAGGCCGCCTTCGGCCTGGCGCCGCATGCCTATCTGGTCCAGCTGCGCCTGGCCCAGGCCCGCCAGCGTCTCGCCACCGGTGAGTCACCCGCCATCGTGGCCAGCCAACTGGGGTTCGCCGACCAGAGCCATCTGGGCCGCTGGTTTCGCCGCGCCTACGGTTTGACGCCGGCCGACTATCGCCGTCGTTGCCGGCCATCGCGCTGACGCTGGCTCACGGGGTCGAGTCGTTCAGCCCGCTCGTGCCGCACGGCTGCTCAAACCTTCCAGACGCCAACGCCCGCCGACGTCATAGTGACGCTCCCGACTTTCGAGGAGTTGTCCATGTCGTCCTGGTTGCCCTTCACGCTTTTCGCCTTCGTCGCCTCGATCACGCCGGGGCCGACCAACCTGTTGATCCTGACGCAAGGCGCGCGCCGGGGCTGGCAGCGCGCACTACCCGCGGTATTCGGCGCCAGCCTGGCGGCCGCGATGATCGTGCTGGTCATCGGCGGCGGTCTGGCGCAGACCCTGCTGGCCTATCCGCTCGTGCGCCACGTCATGGCAATGGTCGGCGTCGCCTGGCTGAGCTGGCTGGCCTGGAAGCTCTATCGCAGCCCGCCACCGATGCTGGAGAGCGTGGCAACCGGCCGCCTGCCGCACTTCGGCGCCCTGCAGGCTGCCGGTTTGCAACTGGTCAATCCCAAGACCTGGATGATGGCGCTTTCGGTCGTCGGCGTGTTCGCCGCTGGCAACGCCAGCACGACGCACGTCGCCGCGCTGGCACTCATCTTCGGTGTCGTCGCCGTGCCCTGTCTGGCGAGCTGGGCGCTGATGGGCAGCGGTGTCGGCCGGCTGTTTCGCACATCGCGTCAATGGCAATGGTTCAACCGGGGGCTGGCTTTTCTGCTGCTGGGTGTGGCGTGGTGGAGCGTGCTGATGCCGGGCTGAAACGCGTCGTCGATAGCGGCTGAGGGCACGATCAGGCGTCCAGGCCCAGCCGCCGGCAGTGGGCGCGAGCGTCGGCACGAAGCGCATCGCAGCGCTCTTCCCGCTCTCGGCGCGACGTCTGGTCGGCCAGCGCTTCCAGGTTGGCCTCCGCGCCGATCAACAACGCCTCCAGGGCCGCCCTGAGCATCGTGGCGCCGGCCAGGGTATCGCTGCGCATCGCCTTGGATGTCAGAGGCAACGCCTCGACCGCCAGCGCCAGCCCTTCACGACATCGCTCGGCGGCGGCCAGCGGAATCCGGATCGAGGCATCGCGAGCCTCGCGCAGCGCCGAATCGCGCCGGTTCGCCTCGGCATCGGTGTCATGTGGCAGATGCTGCGCATCGAGATAATCGGCAAACGCCGCGGCATCGTCATCCACGGCGCTGGCCAACGCGTCATGAAGCGCATCGCCCTCGGCAACCAGCCGGCGGTGAAGGTCGCGGTCGGATTCGCCGCGATGCAACCGCACCCCCTTGAGAACCAACGACAACCCTAGGCATCCATTCAGCGCCGCGGCGGCGCCACAACCCGGGGTGGAGCGCGTTTCGACGGCGTGCTGAAAATCGGCAAGCGAGCTCTGCCAGAGCGAAGACGAGGTCGACATGGGGACTCCCGGAGAGGATCGATGTCTCAGCATAGACGCCGCCAGACGAAGCGTGGCAAATCAAGAGGAGGCGAATACGAGCCGGGAGAGAGCGGACGGAGAGGAAGCGGAAGGAGAGGAAGCGGAAGGAGCGGTAGCAGATGAAGATGAAGATGAAGAGGACGGAGAGATAGCAGCAGAAAATGGGATAGGGGAAGACACCATGGCGAAACAGCCCGGGACCGAAATTGCCTCAGGCCGCTTGGCGATGGTGTCCTCCCCGAGGCGCGCGCCCCTTGCGCGAATAGCTGCCTTTGCCTTTCTTGGGCTTCTGTTGCTGCTGGCGGAATTGAGGCGAGCGCAACGCCGCCTTGAGCGCGTTGTCCCGGATGGGATGCGGTTTCATATCGGCTCCTGAATAGCGGGAGAATGTCGAAGTATCAGATACCAAACGACCGCATAGTCATGCGGCCGTGGCAGGAAGGTATGGGTCGGAAAGCGGCGCTTCAACCCATGTGGGCGAACAGATGTTCGTAGACGACCGTGATGCCGATGGCGATCAGCACCACGCCACCTGCGATTTCGGCGCGCTTGCCGATCAGCGAGCCGATCGCACGGCCAAGCATGATGCCGATGGTGACCATCAGCGTCGTCGCCAGCCCGATCGCCACCGCCGCCGCCACGATATTCACGTCGGCGAATGCCAGCGTCACCCCCACCGCCATGGCATCGATACTGGTCGCCAGGGCCGTGACGGCGAGCAGCCAGACCGACTTTCGCTCCGGCGCCTGCTCGTCGTTCGCCTCTGGCTCGACGGGCTTGAACCCTTCCCAGATCATGTGGGCACCGAGCGCGCCCAGCAGCACGAACGCGATCCAGTGATCCCACTCGGAGACGAAGCGAGTCGCCGCCAGCCCGATGGCCCAACCAATGACCGGCGTGATCGCTTCGACCGTGCCGAAGATGACGCCGATACGAAGCGCTTCGGGGAAGCGAGTACGTCTGAGAGCAGCACCCTTGCCGATCGACGCGGCAAACGCATCGGTCGACATGGCAAAGGCGAGTATGACGAGAGAAGCAGGGTTCATGATCTTATCCAGCCGGTGGTATCACCATGACATTCGCCGCACCCGACTCTGCACTGCGAAATGTCCATGGTCTCGCCAACCGGATCCGGCGTTCGTGCCACGGCATCGGCCGAGCATGTTGACACGAACATCACCGCCGAAGTCTGGTCGGCGGTGATCGGCTACTCCCCAAGGAGGAATCAGACTATAGACGCCTCCCCGCCAGATATCAATAAATGATTGAATTTAAAGAGAAAATTCACCACGGTTAATTCGTGTCGTTGACGTTAATCAAGTTAACGCGGGTTGGACTTTGATCGCCGGGTTGCCAATTCGACAGTTCAGGCTCGCCGCTGTCGCAACCGGACAACTACGAGCCAGGGCCCGGGGATGCCATGATGGCTCGTCTCGGTGTCGACTCACTTTTCGTTCGTCAACGTGCCGGCGATCCATCGCCGCAGATTGTCGACCGTCGCTGCTTCCGGATCGTAAAGCAGCCGGTAAGTCATCGGCGCGATGATGCCGTCGATGAGCTGCACTACCGATGGCGCCCCTTCGCCGCGCGCCAGGGCCCGCTCTCGCAGCGTGCCCATGAGCGACTCGCTGTAGCGATAGCAACGCTCCCGGCGCCCGCCGTCGGCACTGGCCATGACGTCGTTGAGCGCGCGCTGCCCCGGCACCGAGGTCATCTCCTCGAGATACTGCTCGCCCCAGGCCTGCAGGTCGCCGGCCAGCGTGCCGGTATCCAAGGGGTCGTCGTCGGGGCGCATCCGCTCCAGCGAGACGTCGGCGACCAGCTCCGAAAGGTTGCCCCAACGGCGATAGATCGTCGATGGCGTAACACCGGCTCGCTCCGCGATTCGGGGCACCGTCAGTTCGTCGCGTGGCGTCACGGCCTGCAGTTCGCGAACGGCCTGGTGAACGGCTTCTTGCACCCGGGCGCTGCGGCCGCCCGGTCTGACGGCTTCTTTGATCGGCATGACTATCCACTACACGAAAGAACTATACGAAAGATACAAACGCAAAATATTTGCTTTATGAGTCTGCTAAGCTCAAACTCCGCTAACGCAAAATTTTAGCATTAATGGATTCCTCGATGTCACCGCCCGCGTCTGCGCCCAAGACCAATGTCTATCCGTCTCCTCGTCTCGGTTCGCTGGTCTATTACGCAGTTTTGATGGTGACGTTTCTTGCGGCCTCCAGCGCACCCACGCCGCTGTATCAGCTCTACCAGACGACCTGGCACTTCTCGACCACCTGGCTGACGCTGGTGTTCGCCAGTTACGTGTTCGCGCTGCTGCTGGCATTGCTGACCACCGGTTCCTTGTCCGACTACATCGGCCGACGGCCGGTCGTCGCCATGGCGATCGTGGGCGAACTCCTGTCGCTGGCGCTGTTCCTGGCTGCCGACGGGCTGGCATGGGTGCTGGCAGCCCGGATCCTGCAAGGGGTGGCCACCGGAATCGTGACCAGCGCGCTGGCAGCGGCGATGCTCGACAGCGACCACAACCGCGGCCCGGTGCTGGCGAGCATCGCGCCGCTATCGGGCATGGGGATCGGGGCGCTGTTTGCCGGCGTGCTGGTGGCTTACGCACCGGCACCGATGCGTCTGGTCTACCTGATATTGATCGTGATGCTCGTCGTGATGGGACTATGGCTCAAGCGGATTCCGGAGAGCGTGACACCGCGGCCCGGTGCGTTGGCGGCACTGCGTCCGCGCGCGCACATCCCGCCGGCGGTGCGCGGCCCGCTGTTTCGCGTCATCCCGGCGGTGGTTTCCTCTTGGGCGCTGGGCGGCTTTTCGCTGTCGCTGGGACCGACGCTGGTAGAGAGAATCAGCGGCGTTCACAATCCGCTGGTCGGTTGCCTGATTACCTTCCTGCTGCCTTTCATCGGCGGTATCAGCGTGCTGACGCTTCGCGCCAGGCCGCCAAGGCTGGCCGTACTGCTCGGCACCGCCTGTCTGATCGTCGGCATGCTGGGACTGCTGCTGGGAGTCCATCAGCGGTCGGTCGCGATCCTGCTGGCGGGTACGGCGATCGCCGGCATCGGCTTCGGCGCCGCGTTCATGGGCGCCATGCGCGTCGTCATGCCCTTGGCGCCGCCCACCGAGCGTTCGGCGTTGATGGCGGCGTTCTACGTGGTCTGCTATCTCTCCGCGAGCACGCTGGCGTTGTGCGGCGGTATCGCGACCCAGCATCTGGGGCTGATCCCCACCACCTACGCCTACGGCAGCCTGGTGGCCCTGCTCTCTCTCGCCGCCTTCGTCGGCACGTTGACGCAGCGCCAGCCCGAGTCCCGGGCTCGCAGCCGCAACCCTGCCTAACGTGTATCTGCACAAAATCTTTCCCGCTGACGTTGCGGCACAAGGCGAGATCGTCGATCAGTTCACTGTAGCGTGACATTTCGTCGCCCCGGGTGTGCCGCGAAATCGCGATTAATTCCCTTCTTCAGCGCCAATATCCCTCCAAAATCGTCGAAAATACCGCTCCCGTCTTCTCCCTTCAGGTGATCGAAGCTACCGATCTCGTCGGACTCGTTGCAAGTCTCCACGGCCCATGCCGATAATCCGGCAGGTAACCAGCGTGTAACGACCGTGCCGGCAGGCTACGCAGGCCTGCCAGGCTTTCCACTCCTTGGGATGTTATCGCATGAAACGACTCGACGACCTGACGGTTAAAACCAGTTGGCTACTGGTAATATTGGCTTTTACCTTCCTGGTGCTCAGCGTTGCCGGGCTTGCCGCCTATGCAGCCAACGCTGGCGGCACGGTGTCGACGGGCTGGTTGAACCTCGCCATCGGCACCGCCATCGTGTTCACGCTGGTCCTGGTCGCGATCATTCTCTGGGGCGTGTCCGTCAACGTCATTCGACCGCTGAAGCGTCTGGTCGAGCATTTCGAGCGCCTGGCCGAGGGCGATCTCTCCGGCGAGATCGAAAGCCGGGGCAACAACGAGATCGGCCGCCTGTTTGCCGCACTGGAGCGCACCCAGGCGCATCTGTTGCACACTGTCGGCAATACCCGGAATGCCAGCGACAATGTACATCAGGGAGCCATCGAGATCGCCCAGGGCAACACCGACCTGTCGGCGCGCACCGAACAGCAGGCGGCAGCACTGGAAGAGACCGCGGCAAGCATGGAACAGTTGACCTCGACGGTACGCCAGAATACCGATAACGCCCGCCAGGCCAGTCAGCTGGCCGACGATGCCTCGGCCGTCGCTCGCGAGGGCGGCGATGTGGTGGGCAAGGTGGTCACCACCATGCATGACATCAGCGACCAGTCGCGCCAGGTGGTGGACATCCTCGATACGATCGACTCGATTGCGTTCCAGACCAACATTCTGGCGCTCAACGCCTCGGTGGAAGCCGCCCGGGCCGGAGCGCAGGGGCGCGGCTTCGCCGTCGTGGCGCATGAAGTCCAGACGCTGGCGACACGCTCCGCCGATGCGGCGAAGGAGATTCGTGAACTGATCCAGCGTTCAGCGGAGCGCGTCGAGGATGGTGCCCAGCTGGCGGACAAGGCAGGAGCGACGATGAAGAAGATCGTCACGGCCATTGGCAATGTCGACGCCATCATGCATGAAATCGCCACGGCTTCAGAGGAGCAGAGCCATGGCATCGACCAGGTGAACCAGGCGATCACCCAGATGGACCAGGTCACGCAACAGAATGCGGCGCTGGTACAGCAGGCAGCCGACAATGCCCGCGCGCTGGAGCGGGAGTCGGAGGCGTTGCAGGCCGCCGTGGCGGTCTTCCGGCTCAGCGCCAGCGAAAGCGTCGCCCTCCCGGCGGCGGCGCAGCCGACACGTCCCCAGCCCCGCACCCAATCTGGCACCCAGCCCCCGCTGGCCAGTGCGCGTCAGGAAGAATCCGAGTGGGAGACGTTCTAACCTCTGGCTTTCCCGTCCAAGGTCTAAGCTGTCTGAAAAATCGACGAGCGATAGCCAGACAAGGCAAAAATCGGCGAAAAAGCGGAGTTTACGCGGAGTAAATGAGCATTTTGAGTCGATTTTTAACGCCGTATGGGTGAACGCAGGCATTTTTCAGACAAAGCGTAGGAAGCGTCTTCCGCCTGGCGCTCCAACGTACGGCAGAGATCGCCGTCGAGCTTGAGCGCCGCTGCCAGTTGATCGAGCCAGGCCCGCTCCATCGGGTTCTGCTCGTCGATGATCGCCACGCTGGCCAGATAGACTTCCCGCGCTGCCTGCGGTGAATCGGTATCACGAGCGATCGCCTCGGCGTCCAGCGGCGCGGACATCTGCTGCTCGACCCAGGCATGCAGTTCGTCGTCCGCGC
Source organism: Salinicola sp. 4072 (assembly GCF_036663415.1). Classification (NCBI taxonomy): domain Bacteria; kingdom Pseudomonadati; phylum Pseudomonadota; class Gammaproteobacteria; order Oceanospirillales; family Halomonadaceae; genus Salinicola; species Salinicola sp. 4072. The sequence goes on from NZ_JAXOVV010000014.1 coordinate 84,980, forward strand.
CCAGCGCGTCGATCTGTTCGGCCAGCGCGGCCCGCTCTTCGGCGTCGATATGACCATCGGCCCGCGCGGCGGCGATCATCGCACGCAGGATGACCAGGCTTCGGTTCTCCTGCCGATCGCCGGAGAGCTGCTCCAGCGGCTGATCGGCTCCGGTCGTCGGCGCGTTGGCCGGCGCTGCAGACGACTTCTCTTGATGAGCCTGCCAGGCTTTCCAGGCTAGTGCCCCCAGCCCGGCTAGTGCGCCGTACTTGATCGCCTTGCCGCCCATGCTGCGACCCCGCTTGCTGCCAACCAGCATGCCCAGCGCGCCGCCACCCAGCAGCGACTTGGCATCGAAACCACCACCGCTCGACGACGTTTTCCGGCTGCTGCCCGCCTGCTTCATGATCTGCGAAAGAATTTTCTGCGCGTTCATCGATCCTCCATCACCCCGTTGCCTGAATGTTCCGCACTGCTATAGACCGTCTCGAGGCGAGGAGGTTTAACGCTGGCGCCAATTCGATCAATCGATCAGCGCCGGACGCCGGGGATCGGCGTGAAACTCGAAGGCATCAAAGATATCCCGGGCGATGACGCGAGGCTCGGAGAGCGGCGGCAGTTCGTCCGGCGAGAAATAGGCGGCATCGAAGACTTCGTGACCGGGATCGAGCGGCTTGGTATCGAGCCGCTCGCAGAGGAAGAACAGCTTGTAGAAGTCGAGCACGTCCGCCGGATAGGCGTGCTTGGCCTTGTGGCGAACGGCATAGAGCCGCTTGGCCTCGACCGTGACACCGGCTTCTTCCCAAACCTCCTTGACCGTGTTTTCGGCCGCCGACAGCCCGATCTCGGCATAGCCGCCGGGCATCGTCCAGCGTCCGTCCATCTTCTCCTTGACCAGCAGGATCCTGCCGTCGTCGATGATCGCCGCGCGCACATCGATCTTGGGCGTGACATGTCCTTCGCCGTCGCCCAGCGCCAGGTTCACGCGACCGATGGGAATATCGCCCAGCATCGCCATCATCGACGTCGAAATCTCGGCGACCTCTTCATAGCGCTCGCGGTCGAACTTGTCGCGGCAGTAGTGCAGTCCGGTATCGGAGAGTGCCGATAGCCGCTTGGCCCAGGCGAGCCATTGATCTTCCATGAGGTGATTTCCGATTCAGGGGTGGGTAATGTTCACCTGAAGACTAACAACTGCGGCCGGCAACGTCAGGCAGCGGTGGCGTCAGGCACGAAAAAGCCCTTCCGGAGAAGGGCTAGTGTCGTACTTGTCGATACAGCGAGATCGACGCAGGCGGCATCCGACCGTATCAGCCCGCCGTGGGCGTTTCACCTTCCGGCTGCGGACCGTGTCGAGGCCCCTTGTGCATGCCGCGGGGCGGTTTCGTCAGCGCTTCGAAGGCGGCGACCTGCTCATCGTCGAGAACCGAGGAGAGTGCGCTGTGGCGCTGCTCCATCAGCTGCTTGAACTGCGCGCCGCGTGAATCCTTCGTCGCTTCGCCCGCCTTGGCATCGGGGCGCTTCAGTTGGTGCAACCCGTCGAAGAAGGTGCGCTCGGCATTCAGCACGGCGGCACTCTGCTCCTGGCTCAGATCCCAGGTGGCGAACAACGGGGCGTAGCGATCCTCCAACCCAGCCGTCATCCGCTCGGGATCCATTTTCGGGCCACCGTGATGACGCATATTCAAAGGGCGCGGCCGTTCCAGCATCTGATAGGCGTGCAGCTGCTCGTCGGTCAGTACATCGGCCAGCTGTTCGCGCTGCTGCTCGAGCAACGATTCCATCGCGGCGCGGCGCTGCTCGGGCGCCGTCTTGCCATCATCGCCACGCAGTTGCTGGAGGCCGGCACGGAAATCGCTGTCGGCCTGAGCCAGGCTGGCCAGCTCGTCTTCGTCGAGATTCCAGCTGGCGACCACGGCGTCCTTGAGAGGATTGCCGTGCGCCTTGTGCTCGCCATGGGCCGCCGGCGGTCGGGGTTGTTCGGTCTGCGCGGCCTGAGCGAGCGGTGACAGGATGGAGGCAGCAACGGCCAGCGCCAACAGGTTCTTTTTCGAAAAATTCATGACTTCACGCTCCTGGTTGCGCACCGAGACGCGGTGCAGGAACACTATCGCGTTGTTTCTTGCAGACAGTGTGCAGCGAGCGTGAAAGGTTGAATCACCAAATCGGCAAGTGACGAGGTCCACCGCTCGAGCCGACGCTGCCAGCAGACATAAAAAAACCGCTCCTGTCAGAGCGGTTTTCGTTCGAGAGTCGGCGAGCGGTCTAGAACGCCCAGTCGTCGTCCTCGGTGCTGACGGTCTTGCCGATCACGTAAGAGGAGCCGGAGCCGGAGAAGAAGTCGTGGTTCTCGTCGGAGCCGGGCGAGAGCGCGGCGAGGATCGCCGGGCTGACGTCGGTGACGCTGGCCGGGAACAGCGCTTCGAAGCCGAGGTTCATCAACGCCTTGTTGGCGTTGTAGTGAAGGAACTTCTTGACGTCTTCGGTCAGGCCGACGTCGTCGTAGAGCGCTTCGGTGTACTTGACCTCGTTGTCGTAGAGCTCGTGGAGCAGCTCGTAGGCATAGATCTTGATCTCTTCCTGACGCTCTGCCGGCAGCTGGGCAAGCTGACGCTGGAACTTGTAGCCGATGTAGTAGCCGTGGATCGCTTCGTCACGAATGATCAGGCGGATCAGGTCGGCGGTGTTGGTCAGCTTGGCGCGGCTGGACCAGTACATCGGCAGGTAGAAGCCGGAGTAGAACAGGAACGATTCCAGGAACACGCTGGCGATCTTGCGCATCAGCGGGTCCTCGGCGCGGTAACGCTCGAGAATCAGCTCCGCCTTCTTCTGCAGGAACGGGTTCTCTTCGCTCCAGCGGTAGGCGTCGTCGACATCGCGAGTCGCGCACAGCGTCGAGAAGATCGAGCTGTAGGAGCGGGCGTGAACCGACTCCATGAAGCTGATGTTGGTGAACACCGCCTCTTCGTGCGGGGTGATCGCATCCTCGATCAGCACCGGTGCACCGACGGTGCCCTGAATGGTGTCGAGCAACGTCAAGCCGGTGAAGACGCGAATGGTCAGCTGCTGTTCGTGCTCGGTCAGCGTGTTCCAGGCCGGGATGTCATTGGAAAGCGGGATCTTCTCCGGCAGCCAGAAGTTGCCGGTAAGGCGGTTCCAGACTTCCAGATCCTTGTCGTCCTGCAGACGGTTCCAGTTGATCGCGTCGACACGGTTCAGGTGGCGGGCAGCAGAGGTGGGCATATCCATGAGAGTGTTCTCGTTCGGTTGGCGCCGAGCCTTACTCGGCGCGTCGCTCGATTTGTATCAAAACTACGCTGCAATCGACTATGACATCACCACTCGCCAAATCGGCGAGCGATGGTCAGGCAAGGCGAAAGTCGGCGAGAACGCGGAGTTTACGAGTGTAAATGAGCATTTTGAGCCGACTTTCAACACAGCATGGCCGAGCGCAGCCATTTGGCGCCATCACAGCGTGCAGGAAACGCAGCCTTCTACCTCGGTGCCTTCCAGCGCGGCCTGCCGCAGACGAATGTAATAGATCGTCTTGATGCCCTTGCGCCAGGCGTAGATCTGCGCCTTGTTGACGTCGCGAGTCGTCGCCGTGTCGCGGAAGAACAGCGTCAGCGACAGGCCCTGGTCGACGTGCTGGGTCGCCTCGGCGTAAGTGTCAATGATCTTCTCGGGGCCGAGCTCGTAGGCGTCCTGGTAGTACTCCTGATTCTCGTCGGTCAGGTATGGCGCCGGGTAGTAGACGCGACCCAGCTTGCCTTCCTTGCGGATCTCGACCTTGGCCGTCACCGGATGGATGCTCGAGGTGGAGTTGTTGATATACGAGATCGAACCAGTCGGCGGGATCGCCTGCAGGTTACGGTTGAACAGGCCGTGAGCCATGACCGAGGCCTTCAGCTCGCGCCAGTCGTCCTGGGTCGGGATCTCGATGCCGCTCTTCTCGAACAGGCCGCGCACTTTCTCGGTCTTCGGCTCCCACGCCTGTTCGGTGTACTTGTCGAAGTACTCGCCGCTGGCATAGGTCGACTTCTCGAAGCCGGCGAAGCGCTGGTTGCGCTCGATGGCGATGCGGTTGGACGCCCGGATGGCATGGAAGGCGATGGTATAGAAGTAGATGTTGGTGAAATCCAACCCTTCTTCGCTACCGTAGAGAATGTGCTCGCGCGCCAGGTAGCCGTGCAGGTTCATCTGCCCCAGGCCGATAGCGTGGGATTTGGCGTTGCCTTCGGCAATCGACGGCACCGAGGTGATGTTGCTCATCTCGGAGACCGCGGTCAGACCGCGAATGGCCGCCTCCACCGTGGTGCCGAAGTCCGGCGAGTCCATGGTCTTGGCGATGTTGAGCGAACCCAGGTTGCAGGAGATGTCCTCGCCGATGTGACGATAGCCGAGGTCGTCGTCGTATTCGGTGGGCGTGTTGACCTGCAGGATCTCCGAGCAGAGATTCGACATGTTGATCCGGCCATGGATCGGGTTGGCACGATTGACCGTGTCCTCGAACATCAGATACGGATAGCCGGATTCGAACTGCAGCTCGGCGATGGTCTGGAACAGCTCGCGGGCGTTGATCTTCTTCTTGCGAATGCGCCCGTCGGCGACCATCTCTTCGTACTTCTCGGTGACGCTGATGTCACCGAACGGCACGCCGTAGATGCGCTCCACGTCGTAGGGCGAGAACAGGTACATGTCCTCGTTGCGCTTGGCCAGCTCGAAGGTGATGTCCGGCATCACGATGCCCAGCGACAGCGTCTTGATACGGATCTTCTCGTCGGCGTTCTCGCGCTTGGTGTCGAGGAACCGCAGGATGTCCGGATGGTGGGCGTTGAGATAGACCGCGCCCGCGCCCTGTCGCGCTCCCAGCTGATTGGCGTAGGAGAAGGCGTCCTCGAGCATCTTCATGATCGGGATGATGCCGGAGGACTGGTTCTCGATGCGCTTGATCGGGGCGCCGGATTCGCGCACGTTGGAGAGCGAGAACGCCACGCCACCGCCGCGCTTGGAGAGCTGCAGCGCCGAATTGATGGAGCGCCCGATGGACTCCATGTTGTCTTCGATGCGCAGCAGGAAGCACGACACCAGCTCACCGCGCTGACGCTTGCCGCAGTTGAGGAAGGTCGGCGTCGCCGGCTGGAAACGGCCATGGATGATCTCGTCGACCAGCTGTCTGGCCAGTGTTTCGTCGCCCCGCGCCAGACTCAGCGCGACCATGCACACGCGGTCCTCGAAGCGTTCGAGGTAGCGCTTGCCGTCGAAGGTCTTGAGCGTATAGCTGGTGTAGTACTTGAACGCGCCCAGAAAGCTCTGGAAGCGAAACTTCGCCGCATAGGCCTGATCGAACAGCGACGAGACGAAGCCGAAGTCGTACTGGTCGAGCACCTGCTGCTCGTAGTAGCCCTCTTCCACCAGGTAGTCGAGCTTTTCCTTCAGCGAGTGGAAGAACACCGTATTCTGGTTCACGTGCTGCAGGAAATACTGACGCGCCGCTTCACGATCCTTGTCGAGCTGCAGATGACCATCAGCGTCGTACAGGTTCAACATGGCGTTGAGCGCGTGGTAATCGAGCGTCTTGGCGTTGTGATCGGCAGCGGGTCGCGCTGCCGTATCTTTTTCTAGGCTGAGCGTTTCCAAAATTCATTCACCCCTGCAAGAACGCGACGGACATCTTCTGCAGTGCCCATCAGTTCGAACCGATAGAGAAGCGGTACCCGACATTTCTGCGCCACGACCCGTCCGGCGAGGCCGAATGCCTCGCCGAAATTGGTGTTGCCACCCGCGATCACGCCGCGAATCAGGGACCGGTTGTGTTCGTCATTGAGAAATCGTATGACCTGAGGCGGCACCGAACTGAGCGGATCGCCGTCACCGTAGGTCGGTACGATAAGAATATAAGGTTCGTCGACCCGCAGGGGCTGGTCGTTTCGACTCAAAGGAATGCGACTGGCCGACAGGCCCAGCTTTTCGACGAAGCGCCGCGTATTGCCTGACTTGGTCGAAAAATAGACCAGCTCAGCCATGACGGTTCTCCTGCGCCCCTGCGCGGCATTCAGACGGCGCGGAACAATCCCGATGCGCGCCTAGAAAAACGAAAAAGAGAGATCAGGCAACCAGCGTGCTGATCTTGTCCGGGCGGAACCCGGCCCAGTGATCGTCACCCGCGACCACAACCGGCACCTGGCGATAGCCCAGATTCTGGACACGCTGCATCGCATCGGCGTCTTGCGTCAGGTCGACCACGGTATAGTCGATTCCTTGCTTGTCCAGAGCGCGATAGGTGGCGTTGCACTGGACGCAGGCAGGTTTGCTATAGATCGTGATGCTCATGAATAACCATCCTTGACTGGGGAAGACGCCATCGATGTCCGATGGTGCAGGCTTGGACGACTGGAATTCACGCTTTCTGAGCGTGTCCGCCGCTTCTGCAAAATACTATATATGGTAGCCGCGCCTTTTTCCAAGCATAGATGTGCTGTTTTTCTGTTAATCTCCTGTGGACAACTTTTTGCCCTCGCGGAGGCCGCATGGTAGCCCGCCTCCCGTCATGTCAAGGGTGAAAACGCCCTGCCCCGGAATTGGAAACGCGCCGATGGCTTGTGCCAAACCGGCGCGTCGAAACACACTATGTGGTAGCAGGAAAAGAGAGATCGGGTAGCGAAGACAGAACGCGAATCACCCCTTCTTGATCGCGTGCCCGCCAAATTCGTTACGCATGGCAGACAGCAGTTTGTCGCCATAGGAATCCTGTTCGCGGGAGCGCAGGCGCTCGAGCAGCGACAGGGTAATCACCGGCGCGCTGACGTCAAGCTCGATGGCTTCCGCCACGGTCCAGCGCCCTTCGCCGGAGTCCGACACGAAGGGCGCGATACCCTCTAGCGAAGGGTTCTTCTCCAGCGCATTGGCAGTCAGATCCAGCAGCCAGGAGCGCACCACGCTGCCATGACGCCAGATCTCGGCGACCTGATGCAGATCGAGATCGAAATCCTTGCGCTCCATGATCGCGAAGCCTTCGGCATAGGCCTGCATCATGCCGTACTCGATCCCGTTGTGGACCATCTTGGTGAAGTGACCCGCGCCGTTGGGACCGACATGGCCCCAGCCCTTGTCGGCGGCCGGCGCCAGACTCTCGAGCAGCGGCCTGAGCGATTCGACGGTCGGCGTCTCGCCGCCAACCATCATGCTGTAGCCTTCCTGCAGGCCCCAGACACCGCCGCTGGTACCGACGTCGACATAATGGAGATGGCGCTCGCGCAGTGTCTCGGCCCGGCGCACCGTGTCCTTGTACATCGAGTTGCCGCCGTCGATGACGATGTCGTCCTTCGACAGCAGCGGTTCGAGCTCGCCGATGAGCGTATCGACCAGGGGGCCGGCCGGCACCATCAGCCACACGATTCTGGGCGACGGCAGGGCGTCGATCGCCGCCGTCAGCGAGTCCGACGGTTCGATCCCCTTCTCTGCCGCCTTCGCCATCGCTTCCTCGCTGGGATCGTGCCCCACCACCCGGTGCCCGCCGCGCACCAGGCGCTCTGCCATGTTGGCGCCCATGCGCCCGAGTCCCACCATTGCAAGATCCATACGAACTCCTCCTGAGTCGAGAAAGGCGTCGTCGGCCGAGATGCTCCTCGCGCTCGGCGCCTACGGAGTGGCGTGTGTGGCTAGCCGATCGAGCGTGTCAGATGACTCGCGACCAGGCGTCTGGCCGGCCAGGCCGCTTCACCGGCGCGCAGTACCGCCTTGCGCAGCCATCTGGCCGGGGTGCGGTCATCGGTGTAGAGGCCGACGATCGCCAGCGTGGCGGCGAACAGCGGCGCCGTCGCCAGACGCTGCTCGCGCTGATAGCGTGCCAGCAGCGTTGGCGAGGCGATATCCCGCCCTCGCGCCCGCGCCTCGCCGATCAGGCCTGCCAGTCGCGACAGCCCCTGCAGCCCGAGGTTGAAGCCATGCGCAGTAACCGGATGCATGCCCACGGCGGCATCGCCGATCAGCGCCTGACGGTGCCCGACGAAGCGTTCGGCATAGACACTGACCAGCGGATAGCGATGAGGCTCCGCAACCCGACGCATGACGCCCAGTCGGCCGCCAAAGCGCCGGGTGATATCGGCGTCGAAGTCCTCGTCGCTCAATGACAGCTGCTTTTCCATCTCCGCCGGCGACAGTGTCAGTACCAGCGACGAGCAGTGCGTATCCACCGGCAACAGCGCCAGCGTCTGGCCGTAGCCGAACCACTCCCATGCGGTCTGGTCGTGCGGCTCTTCGTGGTGCATCCGACAGACCAGCATGTGCTGACCATGCTGGTAGGTATGGGCGGGAATGCCCATGGCACGGCGGGTGGTGGAAAAGCGGCTGTCCGCCGCCACCAGCAGCGAGGCCTGCAGCCGCTCGCCGCCGGCCAGAGTGATATCGACCTCGGCGTCGTTGGCCTCGAACCGCTCGATCTGCTGTTCATCCCGCCACAGGATCTCTCCCGCGCCCGCCGAGCCGGCCGGCAACGCCGCATAGGCGGCACGTCGAATCACCTGATTGGGTACCAGGCAGCCGAGGGGCTCGTTGCGAGAAGCGCCTGGTGCAATTTCCATCGCGAACAGCGACTGACCATCGAAGACTTTGGCGGCACGCATCCGAGCGCGTTCGGCCGGCTCGACTCGCGACCATACGCCGAGCTTGTCGAGAATCTGTTGGGCGGCCCGAGTCAACGCGATCTCTCGCCCATCGCTGGCCGGCTCCACCATCGCCGACCGCGACTGACGATCGATCAGCACCGAACTCACGCCATGACGCGACAGCGCGTTGGCAAAACACAAGCCAATCGGCCCCGCACCGACGATGGCGACGTCGACCTGCGTCACAGAGATTGAATCATCCATTCGTGCCGCTCCCTAGCGTCAATGGGGCGTAACGGTAACGGAAAAAGATGCCACGGCGAAGCCTCACCCGTCGCATCCCAGGTTAACGCCGCCATCATCCCGTCGGTTCGGCATTGGATGGTCAATACTGCCTCTAACGGCGTTAGAACTAGCGGCATTCGAACTGGCAGTGTTCACGCCATCGGTGTTCGAGCCGATGCGACTTCCAAGGCCGACAGGCGCGTTCACTGCTTTTCACTGTGAACCTTGACGTGGCCCAACTTGTCCTTGAAAACCTTCTCCTCGAACTCGACCTCCAGATGCTTGTCGCCTTTGGCTCGGACGCGATGGTACTCCAGACCACTGAAGCTCAGTTCCAGCTGGTCATCGTACTCTTCGAGCAGTTTTCTGAATTCGCCAACGGTAATGATCATGACCTCTCCTTTTTTCGAGGGAACGATTCGAGAAAACGTTCGAGAGAACGTCGAACGCCTCCCGATACTCCAAGCCTAGACCATGACGCCGGGCAGCGTTTCGTCATCGTATCATTCGGTCACGGAATGACCGTTGCCACCCGCCCCCGAACCACCGACCATGGTCACCCTAGCGCAGGATGGCGCTAGCGCGGCGCCTCATCGCCCTGTCGTCACCATTTGCGGACCGCTTCATCGAACCCTCGCTTGCAGGGTGTCTTTTCCGCCAGGAGTGTCAATTCATGAATCTTCGTTTCCTTTCCGCCGCCTTGCTGACCGCTTCCGTCGTCGCCTCCCCGATGGCCGCGGCCGTGAGCTTCGATAGCGTCAAGAAAAGCGCCGGAGAAATGCTGTCCGGCCAGTCCTCTCAGAACACCGATACCGCCGGTGGCGCCTCGCTGCTCGGCGCGCTGAGCTCTGGCTCCCTGAATCTGGGCAGCATGCAGAACGTGGCCGGCGTTCTCGGTTACTGCCAGGAACAGGGCTATACCGAAAGCACCACCGACAAGGTCAAGAACCGCCTGCTCGAGCAGATCGGCGGCCAGAGCCAGGCCGAGGAGAGCGACGGCTACCAGAAGGGGCTGGGCGGGATGCTCGATAGCGGCAACGGCCAGACCTTCAGCCTGACCAACCTCAAGGATCAGGTCGGCGAGCGCGCCTGCGGCATGATTGCCGACAAGGCCATGTCCTCTTTCCTCGGCGGCTGATACCCGCCGGCGTATCGCACGCTGCCGCAATCGTCCACGGCTTGACGTCATGGAAGAACCTCTCGGCATGCGCCAGACTGGACGCATGCCGATACTGCCCTCGTTTCGATTTTCGACCGTCGCCGCCCGTACCTGCGGGCGACGTTTCGCCTTTGCCCTGCTGCTGACGACGCTGACGTCACCAGCCTTGGCCGTCCCTCTGCCCGAGGCCGCTCGCGACAGCATTGCCGAGCAGGCGGGCGCCCTGCCGCGCAGTCACTCCCTGCTGGTCGCCATCGACGGCGACACGGTGATCGACGAAGGCTTTCGCGGCCACGGGACGAACGAGACGGCCAACATCAAGTCGCTTTCCAAGACGCTGGTCTCGGCGCTGGTGGGCGCGGCCATCGACCGTGGCGTGATCGAGAGCGTCGATCAGCCGGTGATCGAACTGCTGGGCGACCGGGTTTCCGCGGATATCGATCCGCGGGTGAGCGATATCACCGTCGGCAACCTGCTTTTGATGCAGGCGGGGCTCGAACCCACCTCGGGCGGCAACTATGGCGCCTGGGTGGCAAGTTCGAACTGGGTCACCGACGCACTGGAACGCCCTTTCGTCGCCGAACCCGGTGAACGCATGCTCTACTCCACCGGCAACAGCCACCTGCTCTCGGCGGCGCTCACCGAAGCGACCGGCCGCAGTACCCTGGCACTGGCGCGCGACTGGCTGGGCGATCCGCTGGGGATCGCGATTCCTCCCTGGACACGGGACCCGCAGGGCATCTATTTCGGCGGCAACGAGATGGGCCTGACACCGCAGGCGCTACTGCGCTTCGGCGAGATGATCCGCCAGCACGGGATCCGCGACGACCGCACGGTGCTCTCGGCCGACTGGATCGAACGCTCCTGGCAGCCGCGCACCCGCTCGTTCTTCAACGGCGACGATTACGGCTACGGCTGGTTCATCACCCGCATCGCCGGCCAGCCCGTCTACTACGGCTGGGGCTATGGCGGCCAGCTGCTCTACGTGGTGCCATCTCGCGCCATGACCGTGGTGATGACCTCCGACCCGACGCCGCCCTCCAATGGCAGCGCCTATCTGGAAAAAGTCGAAGCGCTGATTGCCGATTTGATCGAGGCGACCCATCGTCCCAATCAGGAACCCTCCCCGTGAAACATCCTCACCGAGACCGCGACAACTGGCTCCTCACCACCCCCGCCGTCCGATCGACACGCGGCGCGGTGGCCTCGCAACACCGCATGGCGGCGCAGGCGGGCGCGGCCCAGCTCGATGCCGGCGGCAATGCCATCGATGCCATTATCGCCACCGCCTATGCGCTCAACGCCGTCGAGCCGTGGATGTGCGGCCTCGGCGGCGCCGGTTTCATGTTGATCTGGCTGGCGAAGGAACGGCGCGCCGTGGCGCTCGATTTCCAGGGCGTGCTGGCCGGCGATACGCGACTCGAGGACTATCCCGTCGATCCGGCTCTGCCCGCGACGCCAATGGGCTTTCCCGGCGTGGTCGACAATGCCAACATCGAAGGCTACCGCTCGATCACCGTTCCCGGTGCCGTGGCCGGGCTCGATCACGCGCTCGCCCGCTTCGGTTCAAAACCACGTGCCGACGTCATGGCGCCCGCGATCGCTCTGGCCGAACGAGGCCTGCACGTCGACTGGTTCACCAGCCTGCAGATCGGCGTCTGCGCCCGAACGCTGGCCCGCGATCCGATCTCGAGGGCAATCTATCTGCCTGGCGGGCACCCGGCGACGCCGGAGAGCCGGCTGCGCATTCCGAACCTGGCCGACACCCTGCGCGAGATCGCCGAGAACGGCGCCGATACTTTCTATCGCGGCGCCCTGGCCGAGAAGATCGTTGGCGATCTGCAAGCGGGCGGCTCGCGCATCTCGCGAGAGGACCTCGCCGCCTACGAGGTATTCGAATACACCCCCATGGCCGCCGAGCATCGCGGCTACACGCTCTATACGCCGGGCGAGGTTTCCGGCGGCCTGCGCCAGCGCGAGATGCTGGCGCACGCGCGGGAGGCGATGCCGACCCCGCCGGAAACGCCGACACCGGAGACCTGGCTCGTTTATGCCGAAGCGCTGGAGCAGTGCTGGAAGCGGCACAAGCTTCGCAACGGCGTGCTAACGGAGACGGACGGTGAACAGGGCGCCTGTACTTCGTCGATGTCCTCGGTGGACGCCGAGGGCAACATGGTGGCGCTCACCTACACTCTGCTCAACCGCTTCGGCTCCGGCGTCACGCTGCCCTCGACCGGCATGCTGATGAACGACAGCGTCAGCTACTTCGACCCGCGCCCCGGCTATCCCACGACGATGGAAGGCGGCAAGCGCATCAACTCCTCGAACATGTGCCCGACGGTAGCGGTGAAGGGCGGCGAGGCGCGCTTCTCGGTGGGCGCCTCCGGCGGCAACCTGATCATGCCGGCAGTGACCCAGGTAGCCGCGCTGATGATGGACTTCGACATGAGTCTGGAAGATGCCGTGCATCATCCGCGCCTGGACGCCAGCTATCGCGGTTCGGTCCGTGTCGACCCGCGCTTCGATCCCGAGACACTGGCGAAGCTGGGCGAGCGCTTCGAGCTGGAGATCGCCCAGCAACTGGTATTTCCCAAGCTTTATGCCTGCGTCTCGGCGGTTTCGCGAGATCCCGAAAGCGGCGAGTGCACCGGCATCAACGACCCGACCCAGCCGGTCGGCGGCGGTGCCGCACCGGCGCCGTTTCAGATTGAACCGCTCGACGACGAGCCGGTCGTGCGCCCCTGATTCACTACCAGGATTCCGAGATGTCTATCGTTGTATCAATACCGGGTGTGGATAAAACAAACTGGTGGATCGAGCAGCTTCAGGCCCTGCTCCCGGACTGGACGATCCGCCCCATTCACGACCCGGGTGATGTCGAGGCAGTCACCTATGCCGTGGTGTGGAAGCCGGCAACCGGCGCTTTCCTGCCCTTCCCCAATCTCAAGGCGATCGTCTCGCTGGGCGCCGGCATCGACCATGTGCTGGCCGATGCCGAACTGCCGCGCCAGATGCCGATCATCCGCACTGTGGGCACGGACCTGACCCAGCGCATGCGCGAGTACGTGGCGCTGCACGTGCTGCGCCATCATCGCGACATGCCGGCCATTGCCGCCAACCAACGAGAGAAGCGCTGGAAACAGCTGGTCGTGCCGCCGGCGACGCAGCGCCGCGTGGGCGTCATGGGGCTGGGCAATCTCGGCGGCACCGCGGCGCGAACGCTGGCCTCGCTCGGCTTCGAGACACTGGGCTGGTCGCGCACGAAGCGGAAGATCGAAGGTGTCACCACTTATGCCGGCGATGCCGAGTTCGGCGCTTTTCTCGCGCGCTGCGAGATCCTGGTCTGCCTGCTGCCATTGACCGAGGCGACGACGGGGATTCTCGACGCCGACCTTTTCGCTACCCTGCCGCGTGGTGCGAGCGTGATCAACGCCGGTCGCGGCCCTCATCTGGTCGAAGGCGACCTGCTCGACGCGCTGGAAAGCGGCCAGTTGAGCCACGCCACGCTGGATGTCTTCCATATCGAGCCGTTGCCGAGCGAGCATCCGTTCTGGGCGCATCCCGCCATCACGGTCACGCCGCACATCGCCTCGCTGATCGACGCGCCGACCGGCAGTCGCATCGTCGCCGCCAATATCGAACGCTTCGAGGCGACCGGGCACGTCGAGGATCTGGCCGACGCCGAACGCGGATACTAGCCTGTTGCCCGCTGTGATGACGCCTCCAATCACCCCATGGCACTATGCCGACCATGATCCAAGCCAATGACCAGCGACTCACGATACCTCATGTATGACAATAAGCTCGCCACGATATCAGAAGTCTCGAAACTACTTGGCTTGTCACCCAGCACGCTGCGCCGCATGGAAGTGGAAGGGGAGCTCACCCGCTACGGCCTGACGGTCATCTACACACCCGGGGGGCAGCGTCGATATTTGTTCAATCCCACACGGCACCTCTATTCACAGCAGGGTTTCTCAGCCCCCCTCGCTTTCGGTCAGCGGCCAGCGCTACTGATCCGCGACTTGACCATAGGTTTCTGCACCGCCGAAAGTCAGTTATGCGTTCAACTCGACGATCAACTCAACGCAGCACGCACTCTGATCGAAACCTTCGCCGCCCAAGGCCATCCAGTAATATTTAGCCGCACGGTCTACGACCCCGCCCACGCCTTTTCAGCGCTCTGGGGCGAGAAATTCCCGGCCATGCGCATCCTCGAGGCGGAGTCGCACTGGATCCGGAAGCATGAGGCACTTGCGAACTACGTCTACGACCTGGAACTCAGTACCCACTACGTCTCGGATCTGAAGGCATCCAAGCTGGAAGCATTTCTGGATCGAAATCGGATCGATACCGTGGTCTTGGCGGGGGTTACCACCAGCGGCAGCATACGCACCAATGCCATCGACCTGTTCCAGAGCGGCCGCCGGACGGTGATTCCCAGCGAGGCTGTCGCCGACCGCACACGGCCGCTACAGGACTTCACCTTGCTTGACCTCAACTCCCGCTATGCCGAAGTCACCACGCTCTCCCGCACGCTGGCCGAATTGGCGTAAAGCGGTTGACAACCGCCTGACGAAGGGCGTAATGATAATAGCGCCTGGTAAGTTTGGTAGGTTTTAGCCAGGCGCGCCTTGAATCGCGACAATCTGACGATCGCTCCCACAGGACGGTCACATAAGATCGCGGCCATGAGCCTACGCCAGCCAGAACTCCGACAAGACGAACAAACACAAACCGTCAGGAGCCATGGCATGACCCTTTCCACTCAACTGCGCGAAATCGCGGCGATACCCAGCGGCGGCCCTAACGTCGCGATCGCCCTGGACCACGTCGAAAAGCACTTCGAGGACCAGCAGGGCAACCCGATCCCGGTGATCCGTAACATTACCCTGGATATTCGGGAGCACGAGTTCATCAGCATCGTCGGGCCCAGCGGCTGCGGCAAAAGCACGATGTTCAACATCATCGCCAACCTGCTCGAGCCCAGCGCCGGCAGCATCACCCTGCGCGGCAGCCACCCGATCCGCGGCGCCCACATCGGCTACATGCTGCAGCGCGATCTGCTGTTCCCCTGGCGAACCATCCTGGAGAACGTCGCTCTCGGACTTGAGGTGGCCGGTGTTCCCCGCGCCAGACGTTTGGCGATGTCCCGAGAGTACCTGGAGCGCTACAACCTGGCGGATTTCGCCGACGCCTATCCACATACGCTGTCCGGTGGCATGCGCCAACGGGTGGCGCTGATCCGCACTTTGATCACCGATCCCGATGTGATCCTGCTCGACGAACCGTTCTCGGCGCTCGACTACCAGACCCGACTGGTGCTGGAAGAGGAGATCCTGTCAATCCTCAAGTCGTTCGACAAGACGGTGGTGCTGATCACCCACGACATTGGCGAGGCAATCGCAATGTCGGATCGCGTCGCGGTCATGACCCAGCGTCCGACCTCGGTCAAGCGGCTCTACGAGGTCGGCCTGTCGCGACGACTGGGCTCTTGTCTCAAGGCCCGCAGCGATCCCCGATACCAGACTCTGTTCGACCAGATCTGGGCCGATCTCGACATTCAAATGGGAGGACAGGCATCGTGAGCACGGCATCGCTCTATACTAGGCGTATCGAAGTTTCGGCCGGCGGGACCAAGCCCAGAAAGCACCAGGATCATTCTCTATGGAAGGAGAACCTATGGCGGCTGGCCATCGTCGCAGTACTGATCGTCGCCTGGCAGTTCGCGGTCGACTTCGGCTGGGTCAACGCCTTCCTGATGGGCTCGCCCGGTGGCATTGCCATCGAAGCTTGGCGCCAGTTGCAAAGTGGACGTAACTATTCAGGTCACGCTGCCTGATCCAGGCCGTCCCGACGCATGAATTCGGGCACTTCACCGGCAAACAACTGTTCCAGTGCGGTGTGCGCTGCCAGGCCCTGCTTGACCGCCGTCGAGAGGAAGCTGCGCATCCGGCAGAAGATCTCGGCACCTTCCCAGGAGCGGAAACAGCCTGAAATCTTCTGCTGGACCTTGGTCATCCGCAGGTCACGCTCCCCTTGGTTATTGGTGAAGGGCGCGGCGGGGTCGTCGAGGAAACGCAGCACGTCGTCCTCGTACGCCTGGAGACGTTCGAGCAG
>NZ_JAXOVV010000015.1:0-99264 GCF_036663415.1 Salinicola sp. 4072
GCCTCGTCGACGTTGATATCGCTGATGGTCATGTCACCGCATAGACGTGCCGAAGGATCAGGCACACTATGCCAAAAAAATCAGGTGGTTGGCGACATGCCATCCGCAGCCACCTGAATAGTTACAAGTGGACAATTACTCAGCGACACCTGGACCACCCTCTACGCCACCATCGTCGGCTTCCTGCTAGGTAGTATCGGCGGTTCGATGGCCGGTCTGCTACTGTGGTATTCGCGCCATGTCGCCCGCATCATCGACCCCTTTGTGGTCGCCCTCAACGGGCTGCCCAAGATCTCGCTGGCACCGATGATCATTATCTGGTTCGGATCGGGCATGCTGTCCAAGGTGGCTCTGGCATTCATCGCCACCTTCATCGTCGCGTTGCTGAGCGCCTACCAAGGTACTCACCAGATCGATGCCAACCTAGTCAACCTGATGCGCTCATTGGGTGCCACCAAGCGTCAGATCTTCCTCAAGGTAGTTGTCCCCGCGACCCTGCCGTGGATCATCTCCGCCTTCCGCCTCAACATCGGCTTTGCCCTGATCGCCGAGATCGGCGGCGAGTTCATCGCCTCGGACAAGGGGCTCGGCCGCTCGATATTCGTCGCCGGCAATCTGTTCAACCTGAACGCGGTATGGGTTGGCGTGCTGACCCTGATGCTCGTCGCCATTGCTCTCTATCTCGTGGTGTCCAGGATCGAAAGATACCTGCTGCCCTGGGAGAGCCGCTGATCCGTCATCGACTTCACCATACCAGCGTATATCCCACGCCGAACAAACCCTCCACAAGTCCAACAAAGGAAGTGAACCATGACAGCGTCTCGTCTCCTCGCCCTGCCCCTGCTGCTCGGCAGCTTGGGCTGGCTGCCTGCCACCCAAGCCGCCGATGGCGATCCGGATACCGTCCTGGTCACCGAGGCCTTCCACAGCCTGCTCTATCTGCCGGTCTATGTGGCCCGTCACGAGGGCATTTTCGCCGCCCACGGCATCGAAGTACCGGTAGTGCGCTCGGCAGGATCTGGCCCCACCGCACTGGCTTCGGTGTTGGCCGGCGAGGCACAGTTCTCGGTGCATGGCCCAGAGCATGTCGGCTTCGCTCAGGAAAAAGGCGGTCATGCCAAGGCCGTCAGTGCCGTCGCCAACAGCGCTCCAGTGTGGGCGCTGGCCAAGACCCAATTCGAGTACGATGGCCCAGCCGATCTGAAAGGCAAGACGGTGGCCGTCGGCCTGGCCCCGGGAACCTCCAACACGCTGCTGAAACGCCTACTGGCTGACAACGACCTGTCCTATCAAGGTGATGTACATGTCTCCGAAGTGCAGAACGGGTCGGAGCTCGGACCAGTGCTGGCTGGTCAGGCCGATGTCGCCATCGCCTACCAGCCACAGGTCGAACAGGGCATCTCTCAGGGCCTGAAGATCATTCATGACTTCACCCAGGATTATCCCGAATATGCTTTCTCGACTATCAACACCTCACAGTCGCTGATCGATGATGATCCTGATCTGGTCCAGCGCTTTGTCAGTTCGATCAACGAATCTCTGCACTTGATCCACGACGATCCGGAAGGAGCCATGGCGGTTGCCCGAGAAGAATTCGCCAGTCTGGATGGGGATACTGTCGACGACGCCGTGCAACGCATGATCGATCGCAATGTCTATCCCTCCAATGTCACGATCACCCAGCAAGCCTTCGACAATGCCATCGACATGCAGAAGTTCGTGGGCAATATCACCGGCGACATGGTCTATGACGACATCGTCGATCCCAGTTTCGCCGAGACCGCTCTTGAGGAGGACGCCCAGTGACCCTTGCGGAGGCCATTGCCCAAGTCCGGGCCGCGTCCGTCGACGCGGCCACCGTGCCGCTGTTCGGTCCCAAGGGGGCCTGCCCCACCGATCAGGAAGCCCGACATCATGAATGATCATGCGCCTGAACCACGTTCCATCGCCGAGGCCCACTACCTGCTGTGTCGGCGCAAGATTAGCCCCAGCGAACTGCTCGAGGAGTCTCTCACTCGACTGACACGTCTGGAGCCTCATGTTCACGCCTGGGTAGCTTGCGATATCGAGAGCGCCCGCCGCCAGGCGGTGGCGCTGGACGCACGCCTGTCGCGGGCACAGGACCTGCCGCCTCTGTTCGCGATTCCTTATGGGGTCAAGGATATTTTCCATACCCGGGACTTTCCTACCGAAGCCGGCTCCCGAGTGCTGCAGGGCTTTCGCAGCGAAGACGACGCCACCGCGGTGGAGCGGCTGGCGGCCCAGGATGCGATCCTGATCGGCAAGACGACGACCACCGAATTCGCCAACTGGGGCACGCCGCCGCCCACCGTCAACCCCTGGCGCGACGGCCATACGCCGGGCGGCTCCAGTAGCGGTTCGGCAGCCGCGGTCGCCGCCGGCATGGTCATGACCGCGCTCGGTACGCAGACCGCCGGGTCGCTATCGCGCCCCGCCGCTTACAATGGACTGACCGTGCTCAAGGCCAGCTATGGGCGAATCAGCAAAGCCGGAGTGATCCCCGCCAGTTGGAGCCTGGACCACGTCGGCGCCTTTACCCGCAGCGTCGAGGACAGCCTGCTGGTTTATCAGGCGCTAGCAGGGCCGGACCCGCGCGACGAGACCACATGGACGCTGCCCGCTCAATCGTTGTCGCTGAAGGGCGAGATCGCGGGCCAAACCATCGGCTGGCTTCGACATCCGCACTTCGCCACCAACGACGGCGATGTCGTTGCGGCGCTCGATGACGCCCGACGGACGCTGGAAACGCTGGGCATACGCTGTATCGACATCGCGCCGCCGCCAGGGTTCGAGGACGCTGTTGCCGCGCAGCAGATCATCATGCAGGCCGAGACGACCAACTTCCATGCAGATCGCTACTATCAGCACCCGCATCGCTACGGCGACTACTTGCAGGCATTCATCAGCGAGGGGCTCACTATCTCCGCCAACGACTACCTGCGAGCCCAGCGCATCCGCCAGCAGTATCGCCAAGCCTTCGCCAGCTTGTACGACAAAGTCGATCTGCTGATGACCCCGGCCGCACCGACGACGGCGCCTCTGGGGCTGCACGCGACCGGGTCACCGGCCTTCAATCTGCCGTTCACCAACCTGGGTGTGCCGACACTCGTCCTCCCGGTGGGTCTGAGCGCTGACACGCGACTTCCAGTCGGGATGCAATTGATCGCTCCCAATCTGGAGGAACAGCGTCTGATCCATGTCGGCCACCGTTATCAGCAGGAGACCGATTGGCATCGCCGTTGGGCTCCGAATGTGATCTGAGACATGAAGTGAAGCGACTCTGTCAATCATCGCCTCCAATAGTCGGCGCGCACATCGCCTCGCTGATCGACGCGCCGACCGGCAGCCGCATCGTCGCCGCCAATATCGAACGCTTCGAGGCGACCGGGTACGTCGAGGATCTGGCCGACGCCGAGCGCGGATATTGATGGCGCCATCCGATCAGCGGTGGCCGGCATCAACTCGCCCGCACGCCGACGCGACAACTTGCTAAACTGGCCGGACAGGCGATTGAATACCGACCATTTCTTCACGCGCATGCCGAGGGGGCACATGGCTAGCAAGAAAGACAACACCGCGAGTCATCGCAACATCAAATCGTGGCTGACCGACATGGATGGCGTGCTGGTGCACGAGAACAAGGCCATTCCCGGCGCGGCGGACCTGATCAACCAATGGCGGGAGCGGGAGATTCCGTTCCTGGTGCTGACCAACAATTCGATCTTCACGCCCCGCGATCTCAGCGCGCGCCTGCGGCACAGTGGCCTCGAAGTTCCGGAAGAGAAGATCTGGACCTCGGCGCTCGCTACGGCAGCATTCCTGCGCGACCAGGCACCGGGCGGCTCGGCTTTCGTCGTCGGCGAGGCGGGGTTGACCACGGCGATCCATGAAGCCGGCTTCATCATGACCGATGCCAAGCCGGACTACGTGGTGATCGGCGAAACCCGCTCCTACTCGTTCGAGGCGATCACCAAGGCGATCCGCCTGATCAATCAGGGCGCGCGCTTCATCTGCACCAATCCGGATGCCACCGGGCCCAGCCAGGAAGGCGTGCTGCCGGCCACCGGTGCGGTCGCCGCGCTGATCACCGAAGCGACGGGGCGCAAGCCGTATATCGTCGGCAAGCCCAACCCGATGATGTTCCGTTCGGCGCTCAACAAGCTGGGCGTGCACTCCGATGGCACCGGCATGATCGGCGACCGCATGGATACCGATATCGTCGCCGGTATCGAGGCGGGCATGCACACGGTACTGGTGCTGAGCGGCATCGCCGACAAGGCCGATATCGAACGCTATCCGTTCCGGCCCAAGGAGATCCTGTCGTCGGTGGCGGAACTGGTGGACAAGTAACGCTACCCGCGTCGTCGAGGCGGCGTTTCCCGCGCCGCCTCGGCTCAAGTCTCCGACAGCAGACGCTCACCCAGCAGTCGGCCGTTCTCCAGGCAGTCCCCCACCGCGATACCGCCGCGCCAGTTGCCCGCCAGATGCAAGCCGGAATGCGCCCGCAGCGCATCGTCCAGGGCCTCGATTCGCGCCAGGTGGCCGATTTCGTACTGCGGAATGGCCTGCGGCCAGCGCGTCACCTTCTGCCATACCGGTTCGCCGCGAATGCCCAGCAGATCGCGCAGCTCATCGAGCACCCGCGCGACCTGCATGTCGTCGTCGCCGTCCGCCGCCGACGGATCCTGCCGCCCGCCGATGAACACATTAAGCAGCTTGTGTCCGGTCGGTGCGCGGTTAGGGAACAGCGTCGACGAGAATAGCGCGCCCAGCGTGCGCCGCTTTTCGGCGCGTGGGATCAGCACGCCGAAGCCGTCCAGCGGATGGGCGATATCTTGCTCGCGAAAGCCCAGCGCAATGGCGTTGACCGGCGGATAGGCGATGCGCTGAAGCGGCTCCGCCAACGCCGGGTCCAGCGGCTGCAGGAGCCGGGCCGCGACCGGCGCGGGCACCGCCAGCACTAGCGACCTGGCTCGCCACTCGCCACCCTGACCATCCGTGACGACCCACTGTTCGCCGTCGCGACGAATGCCCTGCACGGGGCGATCGGTGTGGATGGCGGCCGTCGGCTGGGCCGCGATGCGCTCCGCCAGTCGGTCGGCAAGATGCTGCAGCCCCTGCGGGAAGCTCACCAGCTTGCCGCGCCATTCGGCCGGCACGCCGCCGGGATCGCGGCGCGCCTGACGCAGGCGCTTCACCCCGCCGATGATCAGCGAGCGATGCTCCTGCTCGATGGCGGCCAGGCGCGGCATGGCCGCCTGAACGGACAGCCTGCACGGATCGCCTGCATAGACGCCGGAGACGAAGGGATCGACCATACGCGCGAGAATGCGCGGGCCGAGTCGCCGTTCGACGAAGGCGGCCAGGGTTTCCTCCGGCGCGCTCGAACGGCCGATGAACGGCTCGCGAGCCAGTCGTGCCCAGCCGCGCCAGCCGATGAGCGGGCTGACCAGGGCGTCCAGCGGTTTCATCGGCAGCGCCACCGGCTCGCCGTTCATCACGACGTAACGCTTGTTGGCAACGGCATTGGCGGGTTGCGCCTCGTCGAGCAGGTCGAGCTCTTCCAGCAGCGCATAAAGGGGGGGCTTCATGATGACGGTGTTGGGCCCGTGCTCGATCTGCCACTCGCCATCGCGCTCGGTACGAAGGTTACCGCCGACGTGGGAGTTGCCCTCCAGCAGGGTGACATGTCGTCCGCGCTTGACCAGCGCCCAGGCCGCCGCCAGCCCGGTAGCGCCAGCGCCGACGATCAAGGTATCAGAAAAGGCCTCGCTGGGAGATCGAGGCGTCGTGGTCGAAACGTCTGCAGCCTGGCTGTCCATGATGACTCGCACGAGAAAATGTCATTGGCAGTCTACGCAGACACCAAGCAACCTGCATCCGGCCGGCATGCGACGACTTGCCGCCACGCCGACCGATCACGCGGTTCAGCCGTGGGACGAATCGTCGGACCCGCCCGGATGGCAGCCAGGTGCCGCCGGATAGAGGCTGCAGTCCGCCTTCACCGCGGTTTCCTCGTGCGGCGTGCCGTCGGGTGCCCAGTCGTAATCGACCAGCTGTGCACGGTAGACCTGGTTGGTGACGTAGTCGTCGCTCGGCATCGACTTGCCGAAGAACGAGCTCACGTACTCCCAGACGATCTCGCCTTCCGGGGTGACCTGGAACAGGCGGCCGTTCTGGCCTTCATCGATCAGCGTGTTGCCGTTGGGCAACCGCCGCGCGCTCGAGATGAACGAGCTGTAGAAGGTATACGGCGAACCTCCCGACATGTTGCCGGTGTATTGCCAGACGATCTTGCCGCTGCTCGGATCGACCTCGATCACGCGGGAGGACGAGAAGAACCCCTGCTTGGCAGGCGGAAAGCCGGCATTGCCCTGATTGTCGAAGATCAGCATGTTGCCCGCGCCCGGCAATCCTTCGGGGATCAGATGAACATCGTGGGAGCCCACGGTCTGGTCCACTGGGCGTCCGAGCTTGCCGTTGAGCTGCAGCGCCGGCAGATCGGGGCCGATGCGCCAGACGATCTCGTCGCTCTGTCGATCGACGATGAAAGTGACGTTGGCGTTGCGGGAGTTGACCAGGATATTGTCCGGCGCGAAACGCTCGTCCCCCGCGTCGTACCAGTGATTGGGCCCGACGGGCACCGCCGTGTTCAGATGCAGGAAGTCGGGATCCTCGGAATCCTTGAGCGACCGCAGGCCGGCGTCGGAAAAGCCCATCTCGTCGAGATGGTCGCCCGCCTTCCATTCCCAGACGACCCGGCCATCGTCGTCGACCTCCTCGATACCGTTTTCGATGATCGGGTAGTCGAACCCGTTGAGCTCGCGCATCTCGGCGGTCATCACCAGGTTGTTGCCGTTGGGCAGGCGACGCATGTCGTGGTGCTGATAGACCGGGTTCTGCTGGTTGCCCCACTGCCACTGCACTTTGCCGTCCCAGTCCACCTCGGCGACCGAGGCGTTGGTCAGCCCGTTGCCGGGGCTGGCGTGTTCCGGGAGTTCTTTCGCCCGTGCCAGTTGCACCAGCAGGTGGCCTTTTTCGCCGTTGGTCTGGTCGGCACTCAAGGCCACCGGCGGGAAGCTTTCGTAGTCCCAGCGGTGAACCTCGTTGCCGTTCATGTCGATCAGGTGGGTCTTGCCGTCGCCGCCGGGAAACAGCACGAAGCCGTTGTAGGCCCGCTCGGGATCGTAGTAGGTCGTGCCGGTGGGGAAGCTGCTGGGCAAGGCGACCGCTGCGGTTGCCGTCGCTGTCAACAGGACACCCAGTAACATCGAAACGGATCGTGTCCGTGACATCATCGCTCGTCGCTCCTTCGTCGAGTCCCGCCTTGGGCGGATTGAGCCGGCACGTCGGTGTGCCGGCGATCTCAGTCAGGCCGATGACGGCGATTCATCGTCATCGGCTTTTCGATAGACCCTCGCAATGGCGTTTCGATCCCTGAGCCGGAACGTTTCGTGGCTAGGCTGCGCCCGGTAACGCCTCGGCGAACTGGGCGACGGTCATCGGTTTGGAGAACATCGGGTAGTCGTAGGCGATCGCCGCATCGTGCTCGGCCTCGCTGGTGGCCGCGACGCCGTCGGTCAGCGTCAGCACCTCGAAGCCTTTCTCGTAGCCCGAGCGCATGGTCGATTCCACGCAGCAGTTGGTCAGGAAGCCGGCCAGGGCGATCGTTTCGATCCCCTTGCTGCGCAGGATGAAATCGAGATTGGTCGAGGCGAAGGTATCCAGGCCACGCTTGCCTTCGATGACGATGTCACCAGCCTGCGGGGTGAGCGCCTCGCAGATCTCGGCACCCCATTCGCCTTTGACGAACGCCTTGCCGTTCACCACGCCGGCAAGGATGCCGTAGGGCTGGGCGGTGATCTCGCCATAGCCTGGCGCGAAATGGATCGGCGCGTGGAGAATGCTGACACCGGCGGCACGCGCCCTGGCGACGAGATCCTGCGTCTTGGCCAGCATGTCTTCACGGGCCATGACGCCTTTTACGGCGTCGTGCAGCACGCCGCCCGGCGTGGTGAAGTCGTTCTGGAATTCGATCAGGACCAGGGCCGTCTTGGCGGGGTCGATCGTCTGGAGGGCATTGGCGGTCATGGCGGGACGCTCCTTCACGGAAATGGACTCGCTGTCGTGCAGCATAGCCCATCTCCGGCCGGCGCGCGGTGGCGAAGCGGGCGCTAGTCGTACACGCCCTGGCTGCGCAGATAGTCGTCGTAGCTGCCGCTGAAGTCGACGATACCGTCCTCTTTCATCTCGATGATGCGGGTGGCCAGCGAGCCGACGAATTCCCGGTCGTGGCTGACGAAGATCAGCGTGCCGGGATAGTTGTCCAGCGCCAGGTTGAGCGCCTCGATCGATTCCATGTCGAGGTGGTTGGTGGGCTCGTCCATCACCAGCACGTTGGGCTTCTGCAGGATCAGCTTGCCGAACAGCATCCGCCCCTGCTCGCCGCCGGAGATCACCTTCACCGACTTGCCGATATCGTCGTTGGAGAACAGCATCCGCCCCAGCGCGCCGCGCACGGTCTGCTCGCCTTCGGTGGTCCACTGGCGCATCCACTCGAACAGCGTCTCGCCGCTCTCGAAGTCGGCAGCGTGATCCTGAGCGAAGTAGCCGACTTCGGCGGCATCGGTCCATTTCACTTCACCGGAATCCGGCGTCATGGTGCCGACCAGACAGTTGAGCAGCGTGGTCTTGCCGATCCCGTTGGGGCCGATGATCGCGACCCGCTCGCCGGCTTCGACCTGCAGGCCGAAGCGGTCGAACAGCACGTTGTCGCCCCACGCCTTGGAGATTTTTTCAGCCGTCAGGGCGTGTCGATGAATCTTCTTGGTCTGCTCGAAGCGAATGAACGGGCTGACGCGTGAGGAGGGCTTGACCTCGTCGAGCTGGATCTTGTCGATCTTGCGCTGGCGCGAGGTCGCCTGCTTGGCCTTGGAGGCGTTGGCCGAGAAACGGCTGACGAACTGCTGCAGCTCGGCGATCTCCGCTTTCTTCTTGGCATTCTCGGAGTGCAGACGCTCGCGAGCCTGGGTCGCCGCGATCATGTACTCGTCGTAGTTGCCCGGGAACAGGCGCAGCTCGCCGTAGTCCAGGTCCGCCATGTGCGTACAGACGCTGTTCAGGAAGTGGCGATCGTGAGAGATGATGATCATGGTCGAGCTGCGCGCGCGCAGCATCTCTTCCAGCCAGCGGATGGTGTTGATATCCAGGTGGTTGGTCGGTTCGTCGAGCAGCAGCACGTCCGGATCGCTGAACAGCGCCTGGGCGAGCAGTACGCGCAGCTTCCAGCCCGGCGCGACAACGCTCATCGGCTGAGTGTGCTGCTCGATCGGAATGCCCAGACCCAGCAGCAGTTCACCCGCACGCGACTCCGCCGTGTAGCCCTCGAGCTCAGCAAAGCGCACTTCCAGGTCGGCGACCTTCATGCCGTCCTCGTCGCTCATCTCGGCCAGCGAATAGATCCGCTCGCGCTCGGCAGCGACTTCCCACAGCTCCTCGTGGCCCATGATCACGGTATCGATCACGCGCTCGTTCTCGAACGCGAACTGATCCTGGCGCAGCTTGCCCAGCCGCGTGGTGACGTCCTTCATCACCTGACCGCCGGTCGGCTCCAGATCGCCCCCCAGAATCTTCATGAAGGTGGACTTGCCGCAGCCGTTGGCGCCGATCAGGCCGTAGCGATGGCCACCGCCGAATTTGACGGATACGTTCTCGAACAGCGGCTTGGGGCCAAACTGCATGGTGATGTTGGCAGTAGAGAGCACAGCGGGGAATCTCGCGGGAAACGGCGTGAATGAAACGACGACGGGATGAATAGAACGACGAAAGCCGAGGCGAGCTCGACTTTCGTCTTGGACGTTCGTATCAGCGAGATTATACGCGGATGCAGCGCCCGCTCATACGCCGCGGGCAAAATCATTGCCGGGTCGCGCCCGGGCGCTCATCGTTTCACTCGCCGCGTGGGAAGCGCTGCGACTCCTCGACGATGTTGAGATCCATATGGTTGCGCATGTAGCGCTGGGAGGCGTCCTGCAACGGCTGGTGATCCCACGGATAGTAGTGACCGTTGCGCAGCGCTTCGTAGACGATCAGACGCTGCGCCTGGCTTTCGCGGATCTCGGCATCGAAGCGCTGCATGTCCCAGCGCGCGCGGACCTTGGCCTGGAATTCCGCCAGCGTCTCGGCGTAGTCCGGGTCCTCGGCCAGATTGCGGGTCTCGTGCGGATCGGCCTCGAGATCGAACAGCTGCGGCGGATCGACCTCGCAGTGATTGAATTTCCACTTGCCCTGTCGAATCGTGACCAGCGGGGCGATCGTGCCCTCGGCGGCGTACTCCATGTAGACCGGCGCCTCGCGGGTACCGCCTTTTGCCAGCGGCAACAGCGACTGACCGTCGGTCCAGGGCGCGACTTCGGACAGATCGATCCCGACCAGATCGGCCAGTGTCGCGTTGATGTCGATGGTCGACACCGGCGCTTCCACCGAGCGCGCCTCGAGACCGGGCGCGGCGATCATCAGCGGGACTCTGGAGGAGCCTTCGAACGGGCTCATCTTGAACCACAACCCTTTCTCGCCAAGCATGTCACCGTGATCCGAGGTCACCACGATAATGGTGTCATCGAGCATCCGCGTGCGCTCGAGGGTATCCAGAATCGAGCCGACCTTGTCGTCGATATAGGAAATATTGGCGAAATAGCCCCGCCGTGCCCGGCGTACGTCTTCCGGCTGAATGTCGAACTTGGTGTAGTCGTTGGCTTCGAAGATCCGCTGGCTGTGCGGATCGAGCTCGTCGAACGGCACCACGTCCTGCTCCGGCTCGAGATGCTCGCAATCCTCGTAGAGATCCCAGAACTTGCGCCGCGCCACATACGGGTCGTGCGGATGGGTGAAACTCACGCACATCGCCCAGGGCCGAGGATCGTGCCCGCGGGAAAGATCGAACAGTTTCTGCTCGGCATGAAAAGCGACTTCGTCGTCATACTCCATCTGGTTGGAGATTTCGGCGACACCGGCGCCGGTGACCGAGCCCAGATTGTGGTACCACCAGTCGATGCGCTCGCCGGGCTTGCGGTAGTCCGGCGTCCAGCCGAAATCGGCGGGATAGACATCGGTGGTCAGGCGCGTCTCGAAACCGTGGAGCTGATCCGGACCCACGAAGTGCATCTTGCCGGAGAGACAGGTCGAGTAACCGGCGCGACGCAGATGGTGCGCCCAGGTCGGCACCGCGGAACGAAACTCGGCGGCGTTGTCGTAGACGCCGGTGCGCGACGGCAGCTGACCGGACATGAATGCCGCTCGCCCCGGGGCGCACAGGTAGCTCGGCGTATAGGTGTTATTGAATTTGACCGCGCGCTTGGCCAGCTTCTTCAAATGGGGGGCGTGCAGAAAGTCTGCGGGTCCATCTTGAAACAGGGTGCCATTCAACTGATCCGCCATCAGTACCAGAATATTCGGTCGCGTCATGCTCCCTCCCCTGCGTCGTTGTATTGGGCGTTCGAGATACGCTCTCAGCTTGCGCGCCACGCATGGATTAGCGCAAACGATCAATTCGGCGCCTGAGGCCAAGGCAGGCTTTGGCTTTTATCGGGCTACGTCTCGGGCGGCAGCAGGAAGTTGCCCTGTCGGCCATCGCCGAGGTGGGAATCGATCTCGCTGTCGTCCTTCAACGCGACGCCCGATGCGCCCAGCACCTGGGCTTCGCGCAGCAGGTAGGCGAGCAGTTTAGCGGCACTGGCGTAACCCAGCCCCCGCGGGCGAATGTTGGAGATACAGTTGCGCTCGCTGTCGCGCCGGCCCGACCGGGGCGCCCAGGTAAAATAGAGCCCGAGACTGTCCGGCGAGCTGAGACCGGGGCGCTCGCCGATCAGCACCACGCTCATGCGGGCGCCCAACGCTTCGCCGATCGGGTCGCCGATCGCGACCCGCCCCTGCTCGACTAGCGCGACTGGCCCCGGCGACAGCCCGAGTCGTTCGATCTCCGGCAGCGCGGCATCGAGGAACGGGATCGCCTGCTCGTGAATCGCCCGGGCGGAGAGACCGTCGACCACGCAGATCGAGACGTCGCAGGGCGCCGGTTCGAGCCCGGCCAGCTCCCGCTCGGCTTCCTCGCACAGCTGCCGCCCGAGATCCGGCCGACGCAGGTATTCGTCGCGGTCGATGGCGCGGCTGTGCAGCCGCAGCGCCAACGGAAAGCGCGCATCCAGCGCCGGCATCAGGCGCTCGGTATCCAGCGCCATGTGGACGGCATCCCGGGCGCGGGCGTGATCCAGCTGGAACGCCAGCTGCGTCGCCGTGGGCAGGCTGCCGCCGGCTCGACCCAATCCGATCCGGGCGTCGGTCAGCTCGCGTAGACGCTGCCAGGAATTGGTGACGGTCACCTTCGATGAATCGCCGGGATCGCTCATGTTGTCCCCTTGCCGAGCGCTTCCGTCGGCATTCGTGCCAGCACGCCCCGAAAGCGTGGCGGCAACTCGTGCTCGAAGGCGATGCCGCGGTCGTGATGATAGATCCCGCTGCTCTCCAGCCAGGCCTCGAACTCCGGCGCCGGACGCAGCCCGAGAACCTGGCGCAGATAGAGGGCGTCATGAAACGAGGTGGTCTGGTAGTTGAGCATGATGTCGTCGGAGCCGGGAATGCCCATGATGTAGTTGCAGCCCGCCGCTCCCAGCAAGGTGAGCAGCATGTCCATGTCGTCCTGATCGGCTTCGGCATGGTTGGTGTAGCAGAGATCGCAGCCCATCGGCACGCCGAGCAGCTTGCCGCAGAAGTGATCCTCCAGCCCGGCGCGGATGATCTGCTTGCCGTCGAACAGATACTCGGGGCCGATGAAGCCGACCACGGTATTGACCAGCAACGGCTCGAATTCCCGCGCCACCGCGTAGGCACGCGCTTCCAGCGTCTGCTGATCGATTCCGTGGTGGGCATTGGCGGAGAGCGCGCTGCCCTGGCCGGTCTCGAAGTACATCACGTTATTGCCCAGGCCGTTGCTGTCCAGGCCTCCGCGACCGAGCGACAACGCCGCCTCGCGCCCTTCCCGCAGCAGCGCGAGATCGATGCCGAACCCCCGATTGGCCGCCTCGGTGCCGGCGATCGACTGGAATACCAGGTCCGTCGGCGCGCCGCGCTCGATCGCTTTGATGGCCGTGGTAACGTGCGTGAGCACGCAGCTCTGGGTCGGAATCTCGTAACGCGCGATGATCTCGTCGAGCATCTTCAATAGCGTCACCACGGTGGCGGTATTGTCGGTGGCCGGGTTGATGCCGATCACCGCGTCGCCGCTGGCGTAGAGCAGGCCATCGAGAATGCTGGCCGCAATACCGGAGGCGTCATCGGTGGGATGGTTGGGCTGCAGCCGCGTCGAGAGTCTTCCGGGCAGGCCGATCGTGCTGCGAAAGCGCGTGACCACCCGGCACTTGCGCGCCGCCAGCACCAGATCCTGTACGCGCATCAGCTTGGAGACCGCAGCAGCCATTTCCGGCGTCAGGCCGGGGGCCAGCGCCTTCAGCGATTCACCATCGGCCTGCTCGGAAAGCAGCCAGTTGCGGAATTCGCCGACGCTCAGCGAGGCAACCGGCGCGAACGCGGCACGATCATGACGATCGAGAATCAGCCGCGTGACCTCGTCTTCCTCGTAGGGAATCAGCGGCTCTTCCAGAAAGGTGGTCAATGGCAGTTCCGCCAGCGCCATCTGGGCGGCGACCCGCTCTTCCGCGCTGGTAGCCGCGATGCCGGCCAGCTCGTCGCCGGAACGACGCGGTGAAGCGGCGGTCATCAACGCGCCGAGGCTGTCGAAGCGGTAGCGACGACCGCCGATGTCGATTGCATGTTCGGCCATAGCGAAACCCCGTAATCGTTGTCTTTATACGGTCGTCTCAGTTTATGCCATGAGCGAGACTTCGCTCGCGACAGGAAAATGTGGAGTTCCAGACAAAGAAAAAGCCCTACCGAACGGATCGGTAGGGCTTTTGTCACCAACGGCACGAGGCCATCGGTTGTCGCGGATGCATGAGCCGCCGGATTCGACGGCCGAGCGATTTAGCGACGCAGGCCGAGCTTCTTGATCAGCGACTGATAGCGATCGAAGTCCTTGCCCTTGAGGTAGTCCAGCAGCTTACGGCGCTGGTTGACCATGCGGATCAGACCACGACGGGAGTGGTGATCCTGCTTGTGATCCTTGAAGTGGCTCTGCAGACCGTCGATGTTGGCGCTCAGCAGTGCAACCTGGACTTCCGGGGAACCGGTGTCGCTTTCGCCCTGACCGAACTCTTTGACGATCTCGGCTTTCTTTTCAGCAGTCAATGCCATGAAAAACTCTCCAGCAAGCAATATGCCTGAATGATGAATGTCGGAGACCACGCATATTTGCAGCCTCCCGGTTGACCGTCACGGGGACGGGTGCATCGAATCGATGCTGACAGATCGATCGGCTTCACCTGTCGGGTCTCGATCCCGGCTCAGGCCTGGCCCGCATTCAATGCTGCCGTGTCGACCAGACGCCGGGGAATGACTTCCCCCGGTGCGGTCAGTTCGACCAATCCCAGAAAGGATTCGTCGCGATACAATCTTGCCGTCGTACCCGGCACCAGCTCGGTATCCGCTACCGATACCCGCTGACCCAGCAGCAAGCGCTGGGCCACCGTCTCCGCCACGCTGAGCGTCGGCAGATGCTCGAGCATGACATCGACCGGCAACAGCTGCGCCAGCCGTTCCTCGTCGCTCATCGCCTCGAGCGTCTCGAAAGAGAGCCGCGCTCGACTGTCGAAGGGGCCCGTTTCCAGGCGCTCCAACGCCGTGATATGCGCGCCGAAACCGAGTGCTGCGCCGATATCCTCGGCCAGCGTCCGTATGTAGGTGCCCTTGCTGCAGCGAACCTGCAACCAGATACCATCGGACTCCCACTCGAGCGGGCGCATATCATATATCGTCACGCGCCTGGGCGCACGCGTTACCGTTTCCCCCTGGCGCGCGAGCTCGTAGAGCTTGCGGCCCTGGTGCTTGAGTGCCGAGTACATCGGCGGCACCTGCTCGATCTCGCCGCGAAAGCGTTCGAGCACGGCTTCGACGGCGTCACGATCCAGCGTCTCGGGCAACGGACGACGCTCCACCACTTCGCCTTCGGCGTCTCCGGTATCGGTCACTGCACCGAACTGGATCCGGGTGCGGTAGACCTTGTCGGCTTCGAGCAGATGGGCGGAGAACTTGGTCGCCTCGCCCAGGCAGACCGGCAACAGCCCGGTCGCCATCGGGTCCAGCGTCCCGGTATGACCCGCCTTGCGCGCCTGAAACAGCCGCCGGGCACGCTGGAGCGCATGGTTGCTCGACACACCCTTGGGCTTGTCGAGCAGCAGTACGCCGTTGATGGGCAACCCCTTGCGACGGCGCGCCATCAGCGTGGCTCTCCATCCTCTTTTCGAGGATCGCTTTCCTGCGCTCCATCCTGCGGCGCCGCTTCGTCACTCTCCTGCGGGCGGTTGCTGGCGACCGCTTCATCGATCAGCGCCGACAGCTTGTGTCCGCGTACCACGCTCTCGTCGTAGTGAAAACGCAGCTCGGGTACGTGACGAAGCTTGATGCGGCGCGCGATCTGCGAACGCAAAAAGCCGGCAGCCCGCTTGAGCACGGCCAGGTTTTCCTTGACCCGAGCCGGATCGTTCTCACCCAGCAATGTCACGTAGATATCGGCATAGCCGAGATCCCGACTGACCGTCACCGAGCTGACCGTGACCATCCCCAGACGCGGATCCTTGATCTCACGCTGGATCAGTACGGCCAGCTCCTGCTGCAGCTGGTCGGCGACCCGATCGGTTCGTTTGAATTCGCGCATCGTTGCCTCTCGAGATTCCGCAGGCGCCTGGTTCATAAAAACCTGGGCCCCCGCGGGATCCTGTCACTTACAGGGTACGCTCGACCTTGACCTGGTCGAAGACCTCGATCTTGTCGCCGACCTGAACGTCGTTGTAGTTCTTGACGCCGATACCGCACTCCATGCCGTTACGGACTTCGTTGACGTCATCCTTGAAGCGACGCAGGGATTCCAGCTCGCCTTCATAGATGACCACGTTGTCGCGCAGGACGCGGATCTTCTTGTTGCGGTGGACGGAGCCCTCGATGACCATACAGCCAGCGATGGCACCGATCTTCGGCGCCTTGAACACGTCGCGCACTTCGGCGACACCGACGATCTCTTCTTTCCACTCCGGCGCCAGCATGCCGCTCATGGCCTGCTTGACCTCGTCGATCAGCTGGTAGATGACGCTGTAGTAGCGCAGATCCAGCCCTTCACGCTCGACGATTTCCCGCGCGGAGGCGTCGGCACGGACGTTGAAGCCGACCAGAATCGCCTCACTGGCCAGCGCCAGGTTGGCGTCGGTACCGGTGATACCGCCGACCCCGGAAGAGACCACCGCCACCTGAACTTCGTCGGTGGAGAGTTCTTCCAGCGCGCCACGAATCGCCTCGAGCGAGCCCTGGACGTCGGCCTTGAGGACGACGTTGACCTTGGCCACTTCGTCCTGGCCCATCTGGCTGAACATGTTCTCCAGCTTGGCCTTCTGCTGACGCGCCAGGCGAACTTCACGGTATTTGCCCTGACGGAAGTTGGCGATTTCACGCGCCTTCTTCTCGTCGGCCAGGACCATGAAGTCTTCACCGGCTTCCGGCGTGCCGTCGAGACCCTGGATCTCGACCGGCATGGACGGACCGACCGACTCGACCTGCTTGCCGAGTTCGTTGGTCAGCGCCCGCACACGGCCGTAGTGCAGGCCGGCAAGGACGATGTCGCCACGCTTGAGCGTGCCGTTCTGGACCAGCACGGTGGCAACCGGACCGCGACCCTTGTCGAGGCGAGACTCGACCACCACGCCTTTACCCGGCGCTTCCGGCACGGCCTTGAGCTCGAGCACTTCGGAGACCAGCAGTACCGACTCCAGCAGTTGGTCGATGCCTTCACCGGTTTTCGCCGAGACCGAGACGAACTGGGTATCGCCGCCCCACTCTTCGGAGATCACGCCGTGCTGTGACAGCTCGTTGCGAATCCGGTCGAGGTCGGCACCTTCCTTGTCGATCTTGTTGATCGCGACGACCAGCTGTACGCCGGCAGCCTTGGCATGTTCGATCGCCTCGATCGTCTGCGGCATGACACCGTCGTCGGCGGCAACCACCAGGATGACGACGTCGGTCGCCTGGGCGCCACGAGCACGCATGGCGGTAAAGGCCGCGTGACCCGGCGTATCCAGGAAGGTGACGCCACCATGTTCGCCTTCGACGTGGTAGGCACCGATATGCTGGGTGATACCGCCGGCCTCACCGGTCGCGACCTTGGTGCGACGGATGAAGTCGAGCAGCGAGGTCTTGCCGTGGTCGACGTGACCCATGACGGTGACGACCGGCGAGCGGGTGATTTCGTCACCTTCGTAGGAGATGCCTTCGAGCACTTCGGTCTCGAGCGCATCTTCCTTGACCAGCTTCGGCTTGTGACCCATCTCCTCGACCACGATCGCGGCAGTATCCTGATCGATGGTCTGGTTGATGGTCACCGCCGCACCCATGCTGAACATGGCCTTGATCACTTCGTTGGCCTTGATCGACATCTTGTCGGCCAGTTCGGCAACGCTGATCGATTCCGGCAGCGCGACTTCGCGCACGATCGGCTGGGTCGGCTTCTGGAAGCCGTGCTGGTTGTCGCCACGACCACGACGGCTACCGCGACGCTCGGCACGCTTGACCTTCTTGGCCCCGCCGCCACGGCGACGCTCGGAACGGTCGTCGTCGTCATCACGGCGCCCACGGCGACCCTGATCACGCTCCTTGTCCTTCTTCGGATGGGCGCGACGATTTTCGGTGCGCGGCTCCTTGGGCGGCGGCTCGACGAACGGCTGACTGTTGGAAGTCGGCTCGTCGTCCTCGACCTGCGGCTCATCGGGAATGTCATCCCCGGGTGCCTGGGGCTGAGGCGCCGGCGCGGCAGCCTTGTTGGAGCTTTCCTGACCCGCGGTCTGATTCTGAGCCGCTTCGCTCGCCGCCGCAGCCTGGGCACTGGCCTGCTCGGCGGCCTGCTGTTGCGCCTTATCGGCCATGTCGCCAACCAACTGACGCGGACCAGTCTCTTCGACCGGCGCTTCTTCGGCCGGTTCTGCATCCCGCTTGACGTAGGTACGCTTCTTGCGCACCTGCACTTCAATGGTCTTGCCGCGATCGCCCGAGCGGATCTTGCTGCGGGTGTTGCGCGTCAAGGTGATGCGGTTACGCGGACCGCGTCCACCACCGTGACTCTTGGTCAGGTGATCGAGCAGACGCTGCTTGTCCTCTTCGGAGACCGCGTCGCTTTCCTTCTGATGCGGCAGACCCGCATCCTTCATCTGTTCAAGCAGGCGGGACACATCGCGTCCCACCTTGCCGGCAAACTCTTTTACGGTCATGTCTGACATTACGACCCTCCTGAACCCGTGACCACGTTACTCTTCGCTCTGAAACCAAGGCGCACGGGCAGTCATGATCAGTGCCGCTGCGCGCTCCTCGTCCACGTCGTCGATATCCTTCAGATCCTCGATGGACTGTTCTGCGAGGTCCTCCATGGTGACGATGCCACGGCTGGCAAGAATGAAAGCCAGGTGGCGGTCCATGCCGTCCATCGTGAGAAGGTCTTCGGCGGGCTGAGCGCCATCCAATTGCTCTTCCGTTGCGATGGCCAAGTTGAGAAGCTCATCCTTGGCTCTTGCACGAAGTTCCTCGACCAGATCCTCATCGAACTCTTCGATCTCCAGCATCTCTTCGAGCGGCACGTAGGCCAGCTCTTCGATCGTCGTGAACCCTTCCTCGACCAGGATACGGGCGACGTCTTCGTCGATCTCGAGATGGTTGATGAAATATTCGACCAGGCTGTCGACTTCCTGCTCGCGTTTACCCTCGGCTTCGTCAACGGTCATCACGTTGAGCGTCCACCCCGTCAACTCGCTGGCGAGTCTGACGTTCTGGCCGCTACGACCAATGGCCTGAGCGAGGTTGTCTTCACCGACGGCGACGTCCATCGAATGGGCATCTTCGTCGACGAGAATAGAAGCGACTTCCGCCGGCGCCATGGCATTGATCACCAGCTGCGCGGGATTATCGTCCCATAGAATGATGTCCACGCGCTCGTTACGCAGCTCGTTGGACACCGCTTGCACGCGCGAACCACGCATGCCGACACAGGCACCGACCGGGTCGATGCGCCTGTCGTTGGTCTTGACCGCGATCTTGGCGCGTGCCCCGGGATCGCGGGCGGCCCCCTTGATCTCGATCAGCTGTTCGGCAATTTCCGGCACTTCGATCTTGAAGAGCTCGACCAGCATGCCCGGTTTCGTCCGGGACAGGATGAGCTGAGAGCCGCGCGCTTCCGCATCGACTTTCCACAACAGGGCCCGTACCCGCTCGTTCATGCGGTAGCGCTCGCCGGGGATCATCTCGCCACGCGGCAAGAAGCCCTCTGCGTTCTCGCCGAGGTCAATGATCAGGCCGTCACGTGTCGTTTTCTTGACGATGCCCGCGACCAGTTCGCCTTCCCGCTCGGCGTAATGCCTGACGATCTGGGCGCGCTCGGCTTCGCGGACCTTCTGCACGATGACCTGCTTGGCGGTCTGCGCCGCGATACGTCCGAAAGCCACCGATTCGATCTGCTCTTCGACGACATCACCCACCGCCAGCGGCAGCTCGCGCTCTTCTGCCTCGGAAAGCGGAATTTCACGATCTTCGCTGAGGTACTCTTCGTCTTCGACCACGACCCAGCGGCGAAAAGTATCGTACTCGCCGGTGCGGCGATCAATCTGGACGCGAATGCTGACGTCCTGACCTTCGAAACGCTTGCGCGACGCGCTGGCCAACGCCGCTTCGACCGCCTCGAAAATGACGTCTCGGGGCACGCTCTTCTCGTTGGAGATGGCGTCAACGACCAGCAGTATTTCTTTGCTCATGCCTATGCCTCGCCGAAAAACCGGTTCTTGATCTCGAATAACTGAATCGGTGTCGAATCCTGAGTCAGCCACGAATAACTGGGTCACCAAATGATAGGTGGTCGAATCAATCGTCGAACTGCGGGACGACACGAGCCTGATCGATGCTTTCTATCGGAAAGCAGTACTCTTCCGAGTCGATATGCAGCAGCACTTCGTCGCCGTCGATGCCGGCCAGGCGCCCCTGGAACTTGCGTCGACCGTCAAATGCCGTGCGCAACTTGAGCTGCACCACGTGACCGCTGAAGCGCGAAAAATGATCGAGCGTATAGAGTGGGCGATCGAGTCCCGGAGAAGACACCTCCAGGTTGTAGTTGCCCGAGATCGGATCTTCGACATCCATGACACTACTGACCTGGCGGCTGACGTCGGCGCAATCGTCAACCGAGATCCCGTTGGGGCTGTCGATATAGATCATCAGCTTGGAATGCTTGCCCTGAGCCAGATAGTCGAGGCCCCACAACTCAAAGCCCATGGCAGTTACCACCGGCTCGATGATCGCATACAGTGCTGCGTCCTTGGTGACCACAAACGACTCCTACAGCAGTTGCATCAGGCACCTGACCGGGAGTTGAGAGAAATGCAAGGTGCTAGGTGGCTGACTGGCAATGACGTCAGCAGGCAATGTTGAAAATCGACAAAGCTGCTAACAAAAAGCCCCTTCTCAGGAAGGGGCCTTTCATAAAAACTTGGTAGCGGGGGCCGGATTTGAACCGACGACCTTCGGGTTATGAGCCCGACGAGCTACCAGACTGCTCCACCCCGCAACATCAGGTTGGCGATTATAGGAACGACCTTGGGATGGGTCAAGGAAGGCCGCGATATCGCCTGATTCTTTTCACAAGAATCGTCTTGCGTATCGTTAAGAGGTCCGAATCAGCTCGACCGGAAGACTTGACGATGGTGCCGAAGGCGGGACTTGAACCCGCACGACCGTAAGGTCACTACCCCCTCAAGATAGCGTGTCTACCAATTCCACCACTTCGGCATCAGGGGCGTGCAGCGCCTAGGCGCCACACCAATTCACTGCTTTCAACCGCTTCATCGAAGGCTGTGAATTTCCTTTCCACTCAAGGATTTGACGATTTCTGACCGCCATCTTCCTCGAGTGCTGGCGCAGCATTATTCCCGCTTTGGTCGCCGTCGTCAAGGGTCGGCGCACCATTATGTTGCTGTTCGATCACTTGCGCATCGGGAATACCGCTCTGCGGCGCGCTGCTGGCGCTGGTCGCGAAATAGGCCAACCCCAGAGAGGTGACGAAAAAGAGCGCTGCCAGACCGCCGGTCAGCTTGGACAGGAACCCGCCACTGCCGCGTGACCCGAAGACGGTCTGCGAGGACCCGCCACCAAAAGCTGCACCGGCCTCGGCACCCTTGCCCTGCTGCAGCAGGACCAGTACCACCAATGCAATGGCGGCCAGAACGTGAACCAACAAAATCGCTATCTGCATGAAATCAACCTGCTGACTGACAAATCGCTGTGAAATCGTCGACCTTGAGCGACGCACCGCCGATCAGGCCGCCGTCGATATCTTGCTGCGCGAGCAACTCCTGGGCGTTACCCGCATTCATGCTGCCGCCATAGAGCAGACGCAATGCATCGGC
The DNA here is from genome assembly GCF_036663415.1 of Salinicola sp. 4072. NCBI lineage: Bacteria > Pseudomonadati > Pseudomonadota > Gammaproteobacteria > Oceanospirillales > Halomonadaceae > Salinicola > Salinicola sp. 4072. The sequence goes on from NZ_JAXOVV010000015.1 coordinate 21,612, forward strand.
CAGTTCACGATCGAAACCGGCCTGATAGCCGCGTATCGCAGCCATCATCTGCTGAGCCTGCTCTGGCGTCGCCGTACGCCCGGTGCCGATGGCCCAGACGGGCTCGTAGGCGATCGTCATCTGCTGGCGCTGCCCCGGCTCAAGCCGGGCCATGACGTATCCCACCTGGCGCAGCACGACATCCTCGGATCGGCCGGCATCACGTTCTTCAAGGGTTTCACCCACGCAGAGAATCGGCTTGAGCCCTGCGCCGAGCGCCGCTATCACGCGCTCATAAACCTGTTCATCACTCTCATGATAGAGCTGGCGACGCTCGGAGTGGCCGACCAATACGTACTCGACCCCGAACTCGCTGAGCATCTGCCCGCTGACTTCCCCGGTCCGGGCACCGGAATGCAACGGATTGAGCGTCTGCGCTCCCAGGCCGACGAACGTATCCGCAAAGGCGCGGCGTGCAGCATCGAGATAGGGAAACGGAGGATGGATCACGACATCGACCGACGACGCCAGATCCGTCTCGGCAAATGCTCGGCCAAACGTCTCGATCAATTCCGCCGAGCCATTCATCTTCCAGTTACCCGCGATCAGCGGCTTGCGCATGCAACCTCCTGTCGGTGGTGCGACATGGTATAAGAGCCTTGACAGCAAGACAACAAGTGCTCTTGGCTATCTGGTCGGCTCAGGCAATCAGAGTTTCGACACTATCGGCAATTCGCTGCGCCATGGCCTGGACGTCGAAGCGCGGCCGCCCCTCTACCATGACTCGGATCAGCGGCTCGGTGCCCGAAGGACGCAACAGCACTCGACCACTGCCGCCAAGCTCATCCTCGACCGAGCTCACCGTCTGGCGCAGCGCCTCGCTGTCCAGCAAGGTCCTGGCATCATAGTTGCTCGGCAGGCGCACGTTGACCAGCGACTGCGGTGCCTTTTCGAAGCCTTCCAGCAACTGCTCCAGCGGCACCTCTTCCCGCACCATCACTGCCAGCACCTGCAGCGCGGAAACGATACCGTCGCCAGTGGTCTGCACGTTGCGGCAGACGATATGACCGGAGGCCTCGCCTCCCAGCAGCCAGTCGTTGGCGAGCAGACGTTCGACGACATAACGATCCCCCACCTTGGCCCGCTCGAAGGGAATCCCCTGCTTCTCGAAGGCTGCCGCCAGGCCGAAATTGGTCATGAGCGTGCCCACGACGCCGCCATTCAATTTACCGCGAGCGTGCAGGTCACGAGCGATGATATAGAGGATCTCGTCGCCGTCTACCAGCTTTCCGTGCCGATCGATCATCAGGACGCGATCGCCATCGCCGTCGAACGCGATACCCAGGTCGGCCTGGCGCGCCAGAACCGCCTCGCTCAAGCGTTCGGTATGCGTCGAGCCCACGTTCTGATTGATGTTGAGACCGTCGGGCTCGCCGCCGATCACGCTGACATCGGCACCGAGCTCGCGAAAGACGTTGGGTGCGATGTGATAGGTCGCGCCATGGGCGCAGTCCAGCACGATTCGCAAACCGTGCAGCTCGAGGCGATTGTGAACCGTGGACTTGCAGAACTCGATGTAGCGTCCGGCGGCGTCATTGATACGGACCGCCTTGCCGAGCTGGTTCGGCGCCATGGTCTCCAGCGGCTTGTCGAGCTCGTTCTCGATCTCGGTCTCGACCTCGTCGGCGAGCTTCAGCCCTTCCGCCGAGAAAAACTTGATGCCGTTATCCTGATAGGGATTATGCGATGCCGAAATCACGATCCCGGCATCGGCTCGGAACGTGCGTGTCAGATAGGCAATGCCCGGTGTCGGCATCGGCCCGAGCAACGAGACATCGGCCCCGGCAGCCGAAAGCCCCGCTTCCAGTGCCGATTCGAACATGTACCCGGAAATGCGCGTGTCCTTACCGATGATCACCTTGGGCCGCGTCGACTGGGCGGACTTCTGCCGAGCCTGATGGCTGCTCAGTTTGCGCGCCAGCACTCGGCCCATGGCCCAGCCCAGCTTCAGCATGAAGTCGGCGGTGATGGGATACTCTCCAACGGTGCCGCGAATCCCGTCGGTACCGAAATAACGTCTACTCATGATCGCCTCGCTCCTGAAGCTGGTCGTTCCTGAAGTACTGCCCAAGCCATATTGATGGCATCGACCGTGGGCGCAACATCATGCACTCTGATGATTCTAGCGCCCCGCTCGACCGCCATCACGCTCAACGCCAGCCCGCCAGGCAAGCGCTGATCGACGGGGCGCTCCAGTACCTGTCCGATCATGCTCTTGCGCGACATTCCCACGAGCAACGGCAGTCCCAGCGCTTCCAGCGCATCCATGCGATTGAGCAACCGCAGGTTGTGCTCCAGCGTCTTGGCAAAGCCGAAACCCGGGTCCAGCAGCAGCCGCTCCCGCGCGATGCCCGCCGCCTCGCAAACCGCGATACGCTCGCGCAGGAAATCGGCGACGGCAGCTTCAACGGGGCGATCGTAGTGCGGCGCCTGCTGCATCGTCTGCGGCTTTCCCAGCATGTGCATCAGACACACGGGCAGACCAGTGTCCGCCGCCGCCTCGAGCGCGCCTGGGCGCGTCAGCGAGCGCACGTCATTGATCATGCCGGCACCGGCTTCGGCGACTTCCCGCATCAGTTCGGGCGCACTGGTGTCGACCGAGACCAGCGCATCGAACTCCGACACCAGCATCTCGACCACGGGCAACACGCGCTCCCGTTCGGTTTCCAGCGTCACCGGCTCGGCCCCCGGCCGTGTCGACTCGCCGCCGACGTCGATGATGGCAGCGCCTTCTCGCAGCAGACGTTCGGCATGACGACGGGCATCATCCAGCCGGTCGTGTCGACCACCATCCGAAAATGAATCCGGGGTCACATTGAGAATGCCCATGACGCAGGGGCGTGAAAGGTCGAGATGATGTTGACCACAGCGCAATCGGGCGCTGGTGGGTACCGAATCTGTCATTGAAGTCCGTCGCTCACAAAAGCGTTCACTCTAGGCAGGCCGAGAGGGCTACGCAACCGGCCGAAATACAGCGGGGCGTCATTTCTGACGCCCCGCTGCAAATCTGCCATTTCATTTCATCATCGGATCACATTATAGCCCCGATGACCCGCCTAGCGGATCCGAGGGCCGCCGATTCCCCGACTCGTCATCCGGCGTGCCTTCACCGCTCGGCTGTGGCTCCGGATCGTCGACAGGACGGCCGGACCCCGAAGTCGGTCCGTCGTCGCCCCAATCCTTCGGCGGACGCGGTTTACGACCTTCCATGATGTCCTTGAGCTGCGCGGCATCGATGGTCTCGTACTGCATCAGCGCTTCTGCCATCAAGTCGAGCTTGTCGCGGTTGTCCTCGAGGATCTTGCGCGCCATCGCGTAGCACTCGTCGATGATGCGACGCACTTCCTTGTCGAGACGGGTCGATGTCTCGCCGGAGGTCAGCTTGCCGCCGCCCTGGCCCGGCCCGCCGAGGAACTGATGAGACTCGTCCTCGTCGTACATCAACGGCCCCATCTCTTCGGACAGACCCCACTTGGCGACCATGCTGTGCGCCAGCTCGGTAGCACGCTTGATGTCGTTGGAAGCGCCGGTGGTCACGCCATTCGGCCCCAGCGTCATCTCTTCCGCGATACGGCCGCCGAACAGGGAACAAAGCTGACTGATGATCTGCTGCCGCGAGTAGCTGTAACGATCTTCCTCGGGGAGGAACATGGTGACGCCCAGCGCTCGGCCGCGCGGGATGATGGTGACCTTGTAGACCGGATCGTGCTCCGGCATGACCAGGCCGATGATGGCGTGCCCGGACTCGTGATAAGCGGTGTTCAGCTTATCCTTCTCCGACATGACCATGGACCGGCGCTCGGCGCCCATCATGATCTTGTCCTTGGCCAGCTCCAGCTCTTCCATGCCCACGGTGCGGCGGTTGCGGCGCGCCGCGAACAGCGCTGCCTCGTTGACCAGGTTGGCCAGGTCGGCACCGGAGAAACCCGGCGTACCACGGGCAATGATGCTCGCCTGCACGCCGTCACCCATCGGCACCTTGCGCAGGTGAACGTTGAGGATATGTTCACGTCCCCGAATGTCGGGAAGCGGCACGGTGACCTGACGGTCGAAGCGGCCGGGGCGCAGCAGTGCCGGGTCCAGCACGTCCGGACGGTTGGTCGCCGCGATGACGATGATGCCGTCATTGGCTTCGAAACCGTCCATCTCGACCAGCAGCTGGTTCAGCGTCTGCTCGCGCTCATCGTGACCGCCACCCATGCCGGAGCCACGATGGCGGCCGACAGCGTCGATCTCGTCGATGAAGATGATGCACGGCGCCTGCTTCTTGGCCTGTTCGAACATGTCACGGACACGGGATGCACCCACACCGACGAACATCTCGACGAAGTCCGAACCCGAAATGCTGAAGAACGGCACCTTGGCCTCGCCGGCGATCGCCTTGGCCAGCAACGTCTTGCCCGTACCCGGCGGCCCCACCATCAGCACGCCGCGCGGAATCTGACCGCCCAGACGCTGGAATTTCGACGGATCCTTGAGGAAGTCGACCAGTTCGACGACCTCTTCCTTGGCTTCGTCACAGCCCGCGACGTCGGCAAAGGTAGACTTGATCTGATCCTGGCTCAGCAGCTTGGCTTTCGACTTGCCGAAGCTCATCGGGCCGCCTCGGCCACTGCCGCCGCCCTGCATCTGGCGCATGAAGAAGACGAAGATGCCCAGAATCAGCAGGATCGGGAAGCTGGCAATCAGCAAGCGCGTCCACAGGCTCTGCTCTTCCGGCTTCTGGCCGACGACGGTGACGTCATGTGCCAGCAGGTCGTCCATCAGCTTGGGATCCTGCGCCGCCGGGCGGATTGTCTGGAACTGCGTGCCGTCCCTGCGCTCGCCATTGATGGTGTAGCCATCAATGGTCACGCTACGCACCTGGTCGTTCTGGACCTGCTGCACGAACTGCGAATAGCTCGTCGTCTGCGGCGAGCTATCGACGCTAAAGTTGTTGAACACCGTCAGCAGCACAGCCGCGATGACCAACCAGAGAATTAAATTCTTCGCCATGTCGTTCAAGACACCACCCTCGTAGTACGAATCTTGCTGCCTGCGCTTGCCGTGATCTGACACTACACCAGATGGGGGCGTTCAACCACGCTTGCAAGCCTAGACCTGAAATCCTTGCGCCAGCAGGTAGACTTCGCGAGAACGGGCCCGTGATGCCTCCGGCTTGCGCGTCACCACCTTGCGGAAGCTGCCTCGCAGATCACGCAGGTAGTCATCGAATCCTTCGCCCTGAAATACCTTGGCCAGAAAATGGCCGCCGGGCGACAACGTCTGTTTCGCGAGATCGAGCGCCAGCTCGACCAGATACATCGCCTGTGGCTGGTCGATCGCCGCCATGCCGCTCATGTTCGGCGCCATGTCGGAAAGCACCAGATCGACGGGGCGACCGCCCAGCTCTGCCAGAATCGATTCCAGCACGCTTTCTTCGGTGAAATCGCCGTGTATGAAGCTGACGCCCGCCAACGCATCCATTTCCAGGATGTCGGAGGCAATCACCAGGCCTTCGCTGCCGACCTTCTCCGCGGCAATCTGGCTCCAGCCGCCAGGAGCGGCCCCCAGATCGATCACCGTCATGCCTGTGCGCAATAACTTGTCACGCTCGTCCAGTTCCAGCAACTTATAGCTTGCACGCGAACGATAACCGTCTCTCCATGACTGCTGCACGTAGCGATCATCGAAATGCTCCTTCAACCAGCCAGCGCTGCTTTTGCTCTGCCGAGTAGAAGACCCGGTCTTGTCGGAGCTGGATTTGGGGCCTGAACCGGAAGAGCGCGCCACTGATGGTCACCTGAAGAATAGTCAAAGTACGTATAGCGGAGATGCGAGGCTCGAAGCCTGAAGCGAAAGAGCCGATGGCGCCTGTCTTCATGTCCTCCGGGCATTCCTGCCACCCTCGGGATACGCCTTCTGAGTCGACGACATCTTTCCTGTTGCGACCGAAACCCGTACCATGACGCGTTTCGACAGTGCGGTGGTGAGACCGATTGCAGCACCGCTGACAATTATCGCGAAGTTCAACGGTCAGACTATCATGAGCCTATCATCCGCACAAAAGAAAGCCTTCCGCAGCATCGGCCACCACTTGCAGCCGATCGTCACCGTCAGTGAAAACGGGTTGAGCGAAGGTGCCCAGCAGGAACTCGAGCGCGCGCTACGCGACCACGAACTGATCAAGATCAAGCTGGCGATTCCCGAGCGCGAGGAGCGCCAGGCCATGGTCGAGGAACTGGTCGAGCTTTCCGGCGCGGAACTGGTCCAGACGCTGGGAAAAGTGGCACTGCTCTATCGCCACAACCCCAAGGCCAACCCGAAACTCTCCAACATTCAGCGCGCCGAAGACCACCACGGACGTCACTGAGCGCGCGAGCCGCGCGTTGCGAAATGAGCATTGACCTTTCCATACGAAAAAACCGCGACGATGTCGCGGTTTTTTTTTCGGCTCGTAACTCGTAACTCGTAACTCGTAGCTCGTAGCTCGTAGCTCGTAGCTCGTAGCTCGTAGCTCGTAGCTCGTAGCTCGTAGCTCGTAGCTCGTAGCTTAGAGATGCTCGACGCTGGAAATTTCGTATTCCACGTCGCCACCTGGCGTGCGAACGTTGACCACGTCGCCTTCCTGCTTGCCGATCAGCGCTCGCGCGATGGGCGAGGTGATCGAAATCTTGCCGGCCTTGATATCGGCTTCGTCCTCGCCGACGATCCGGTAACGCACCTCTTCGTCGGTTTCGAGATTGAGCAGTTCGACGGTAACACCAAAGATTACCTTGCCAGTCTTCGGCATCTTGGTCACGTCGATGACCTGTGCCGACGACAGCTTGCCCTCGATCTCCTGAATGCGCCCCTCGATGAACCCTTGCTGCTCGCGGGCAGCATGATACTCGGCGTTCTCCTTGAGATCGCCGTGCTCCCGGGCTTCCGCAATGTCACTGATCACTCGCGGGCGTTCGACGCCCTTCAGCTGCTCCAACTCCTGGCGTAAGGCCTGCTCGCCGTGGACGGTCATCGGGACCTTATTCATGAACTACTCCTGCGTGCTGTTCCTGCAGCCGCCGCACCGTGATCTCGTTACCGTACTCCAGCGCCATGCATACGGCCCGCGCACCCGCCAGCGTCGTGGCATAGGGCACCTTGCGAGCCAGCGCAGTGCGCCGGATGACCGAGGAATCATTGATCGCCTGGCGGCCTTCCGTGGTATTCACGATATAGGCGATTTCGTCGTTCTTGAGCAGATCGACGATATGCGGACGGCCTTCAAAAACCTTGTTGACGACAGCAACGGACAGACCAGCCTCTTCCAGAGCCCTGGCCGTGCCACGCGTTGCCACTAAACTGAAGCCCAAGGCTAGCAGAGATTGCGCTACCTCGATAACACCTTGCTTGTCCGGGTCGCGCACAGAGAGAAATGCCTGGCGCTCGCCGGTCAGCCTGGGAATCGCTTCGCCTGCGCCCAGCTGGGCCTTGTAGAAGGCCTCGGCGAAGGTCGCACCACTGCCCATCACCTCGCCAGTCGACTTCATTTCCGGCGACAGGATCGGATCGACTCCGGGGAACTTGTTGAACGGGAACACCGCTTCCTTGACGCTGAAATACCCCGGAATGATCTCGCGGGTGAATTGCTGCTCGACCAGCGTCTTGCCAGCCATGCAGCGCGCCGCGATCTGCGCCAGCGACGTGCCGATACACTTGGAGACGAACGGCACGGTGCGCGAGGCGCGCGGGTTGACCTCGATGATGTAGATCTCGCCATCCTGCCAGGCCAGCTGCACGTTCATCAGCCCGACCACGTTGAGCTCGACCGCCATGCGCTTGACCTGCTCGCGCATCTCGTCCTGCACCTCGGCGGGCAACGAGTACGGCGGCAGCGAACAGGCGGAGTCGCCGGAGTGGACGCCGGCCTGCTCGATGTGCTGCATGATGCCGCCGATCACCACCTGCTCGCCGTCGCTGACCGCGTCGATGTCGATCTCGATCGCCGCATTGAGGAAATGGTCCAGCAGTACTGGCGAATCGTTGGAGACCTTGACCGCGTGGGTCATGTAGCGCTCGAGCTCTTCGGCGGTATAGACGATCTCCATGGCGCGGCCGCCGAGCACGTAGCTCGGACGAACGACCAGCGGATAGCCGATCTTCTCGGCCTTGGCAAAGGCATCCTCGAAGCTGCGCGCGGTCGCGTTGGGCGGCTGCTTGAGGCCCAGCTTGTCGATCATCTTCTGGAAACGTTCGCGGTCTTCGGCGCGGTCGATGGCATCCGGCGTGGTGCCGATGATCGGTACGCCGGCTGCCTCCAGCGCACGCGCCAGCTTCAGCGGGGTCTGGCCGCCGAACTGCACGATCACTCCGACCGGCTTCTCCTTGTCGGCGATCTCGAGCACATCTTCCAGCGTCACCGGCTCGAAATAGAGGCGATCCGAGGTGTCGTAGTCGGTGGAGACGGTTTCCGGGTTGCAGTTGACCATGATGGTCTCGTAACCGTCTTCACGCATGGCCAGCGCCGCATGCACGCAGCAGTAGTCGAACTCGATCCCCTGGCCGATACGGTTGGGACCGCCGCCGAGCACCATGATCTTCTGACGATCGCTGACCTCCGCTTCGCACTCCTCCTCGTAGGTGGAGTACATGTAGGCCGTGTCGGAAGCGAACTCCGCCGCGCAGGTGTCGACCCGCTTGTAGACCGGGCGAATGTCGAGCTGCTGCCGGCGCTGGCGGAACTCGCCTTCGGAGACGCCCAGCAGCGATGCCAGACGCGCGTCGGAGAAGCCCTTGCGCTTGAGACGGTAGAGATCGTCGGCGCTCAAGTCGTGCAGCGAGCGCTTGGCGACGGCTGCCTCGGCCAGCACCAGATCCTCGAGCTGGACCAGGAACCAGCGATCGATGTTGGTGAGCGCGAAGACTTCGTCGACGCTCATGCCGCTGCGCATGGCATCGGCGATATAGAATATCCTGTCGGCACCGGCGGCCTGCAGTTCGCCCTTGATCAGCGCCATGTTCTCGGCATTGAAGTCGGTGATCTTCGGATCGAGCCCGTCGACACCGATTTCCAGGCCGCGCAGCGCCTTGTGCATCGACTCCTGGAAGGTGCGGCCGATCGCCATCACCTCGCCGACCGACTTCATCTGCGTGGTCAGGCGGTCGTTGGCCTGGGGGAACTTCTCGAAGGTGAAGCGCGGAATCTTGGTGACGACGTAATCGATCGACGGCTCGAAGGAGGCCGGCGTGGCGCCACCGGTGATGTCGTTCTGGAGCTCATCCAGGGTATAGCCCACCGCCAGCTTGGCGGCGATCTTGGCGATCGGGAAGCCGGTCGCCTTGGAAGCCAGCGCCGAGGAACGCGACACGCGCGGGTTCATCTCGATCACGACCATGCGCCCGGTGTCCGGGTCGACGCCGAACTGGACATTGGAGCCACCGGTCTCGACGCCGATCTCGCGCAGCACCGCAAGGGATGCGTTGCGCATGATCTGGTACTCCTTGTCGGTCAGCGTCTGCGCTGGCGCGACGGTGATGGAGTCGCCGGTATGCACGCCCATCGGGTCGAAGTTCTCGATCGCACAGACGATGATGCAGTTGTCGTTCTTGTCGCGAACGACCTCCATCTCGTACTCCTTCCAACCCAGCAGCGACTCGTCGATCAGCAGCTCGTGGTTGTTGGAAAGCTCGAAGCCGCGATCGCAGACCTCCTCGAACTCTTCCTTGTTGTAGGCCACGCCGCCGCCGGAACCGCCCATGGTGTAGGAGGGGCGAATGATCACCGGAAACCCGAGCGAGGCTTGAATCTTCCACGCCTCGTCCATGGTATGAGCGACCTTGGCCTTGGGGCACTCGAGGCCGATGTTCTTCATCGCCTTGTCGAACAGGTCGCGATCTTCGGCCTTGTTGATGGCGTTGGCGTTGGCGCCGATCATCTCCACGCCGTACTTCTCGAGCACACCGTGCTTGTCGAGCTCCAGCGCACAGTTGAGCGCGGTCTGCCCGCCCATGGTCGGCAGGATCGCCGACGGGCGCTCCTTCTCGATGATCTGCTCCACCGCCTGCCAGGTGATCGGCTCGATGTAAGTGGCATCGGCCATCACCGGGTCAGTCATGATGGTCGCCGGATTGGAGTTGACCAGAATGACGCGGTAGCCCTCTTCACGCAGTGCCTTGCAGGCCTGGGCCCCGGAGTAGTCGAATTCGCACGCCTGCCCGATAACGATGGGGCCGGCGCCGATGATCAGAATGCTGTCGAGATCCGTACGTTTTGGCATGCGCTAACACTCGTCGAAAATGAGGGTGTCGACGACTGGCGCCGACCCGATAGACTGAATTCCAAACCGCCGCTGCTGACTCAAGCGGCTTGCTGACGACGCTGCATCATCGTCACGAACCGATCGAACAGCGGCGAGACATCCTGTGGCCCCGGGCTCGCTTCCGGATGGCCCTGGAAGCTGAACGCCGGACGATCGGTCAGTTCGATGCCCTGCAGCGTGCCGTCGAACAGTGAACGATGAATGGCGCGCACGTTTCCGGGCAGGCTGGTTTCGTCCACCGCAAAGCCATGGTTCTGACTGGTGATCATCACTTGGCCGCTGTCGAGATCCTGGACCGGATGGTTGGCGCCATGGTGACCATGATTCATCTTCACCGTCCTGGCACCCGCGGCCAGCGCCAGCAGCTGATGACCCAGGCAGATACCGAAGACCGGGATATCCGTCTCGAGCACTTCCCGGATCGCGCTGATCGCGTAGTCGCAGGGCTCGGGGTCGCCCGGGCCGTTGGCCAGGAAGACACCGTCCGGGTTCATCGCCAGCACCTCGCTGGCCGGCGTCTGGGCCGGCACCACGGTCAGGCGGCAGCCGCGAGAGGCGAGCATGCGCAGGATGTTGTGCTTGATCCCGTAGTCGTAGGCGACCACGTGATAAGGCCGCTCACCGCTGGCGGTATCGGCGTAACCCTGGCCCAGCGTCCATTCGCCCTCAGTCCATTCATAGGTGGACTCGCACGAGACCTCCTTGGCCAGGTCCATCCCCTTGAGCCCCGGGAAGTCGCGAGCCGCCGCCAGCGCCCGCTCGACGGCGTCATCGCCTTGGGCGGCATCACCGGCCAGAATCGCACCATTCAGCGAACCCTTGTTGCGCAGAATGCGCGTCAGGCGGCGGGTATCAATGTCGGCGATGCCGACGACGTTCTGCGCGGTCAGATACTCGGAAAGCGACATCGTGCTGCGGAAATTGCTGGCGATCAGCGGCAAGTCCCGAATCACCAAACCGGCCGCACAGATGCGATCCGATTCGACGTCTTCGAGATTGACGCCGGTATTGCCAATATGCGGGTAGGTCAACGTAACGATCTGGCGGGTGTAGGAGGGATCGGTGAGGATTTCCTGATAACCGGTCATGGCGGTATTGAAGACCACCTCCCCGCTGGTTTGCCCATCAGCTCCGATCGCAGTACCGTAAAATACACTGCCGTCTTCGAGAGCCAGTATCGCGGGTCTGTTCAAGGCAACATCCTCCTTAACTGGTCATCAACACATTACGTCGAGGTCTAGCATCACGCCCCTGCTTCGAGCATTGGTCGGACGAGCCGCCGCAAGGTCGTAAAAAAGCGGGACGAAATCCGGAAAAACCGGTTTCATCCCGCCTATTGTCCCGACTGCTGCATCATCTGCGGCGAATCTATTGCCTGCGGCTCTGGCCCGGCCAAATTGGCGAAATGATACCGGAAACCAACGCCCGGCTCCAGTACCGATCGCAATTCGACCGGATGATGCCTTGAACGGCGCTCCTCGGCGCCCAGACGTTCGTGCCTGGCCTTTCGATTATTGCGCTACACTTTCAATCCCAGCACGTCCTGCATGTCGTAACGTCCAGCAGCTCGCTCGGCCACCCAGACTGCCGCCCTGACCGCACCGTTACCGAAGGTCAGGCGGCTCGAGGCCTTGTGGGTAATCTCGATGCGCTCCCCTTCGGCGGCGAACAGCACCGTATGTTCGCCGACGATATCGCCGCCCCGCACCGTGGCAAACCCGATCTCCTTGGGATCGCGGGGGCCGACCTGGCCGACGCGCTGGAATACTCCGTGGGTCTTCAGGTCACGTCCCAGCGGCTCGGCCACCGCCTCGCCCAGCATCAGCGCCGTGCCGGAGGGCGCATCGACCTTGTGACGATGATGCGCCTCGATCACTTCGATATCGTAGCCGGCATCCCCCAGCGCCCTGGCCGCGGTCTTGAGCAGGTTCACTGTCAGGTTGATGCCCGTACTCATGTTGGCCGCGAACACCATCGGAAGCCGGTCGGCATGGCTGTCCAGCGTCTTCAGCTGGGCTTCGTCGAGCCCCGTCGTGCCGATCACGATCGCCTTGCCGTTGTCGGCGCACCAGGCGAGGTTGTCGAGGGTCAAGGCCGGGGTGGAAAAGTCGATCAGGACATCGAATTCCTCCCTGACTTCATCCAGCGATCCCCGCAAGGCGACGCCCAGCTTGCCGAGCCCAGCCATCTCACCGGCATCGCATCCGAGGAGCGAACTATCGGGACGCACGATCGCCGCTCCCAGTTGCGCGGCTTCGCTATTGTGCGTGGCTTCCAGCAAGATGCGCCCCATCCGTCCGGCCGCTCCCATGATCGCAATCCGCGTCATGCTTCCTCCCGTTACCTTCATTTGGCGCAGCCTGGCTACGCTGGTGATCGTCAGTGGCAACAGTATATCAGCCGACGTCTTACCGTCGGCACGGGCTACACTGGGTGACGTCGACGACTTCGGGGAGCCACCAGCCCATGCCGCCTCGCTTCTTTTCTGTTCTGCTACCCATCACCGTGGCGTGGCTCACCGGCTGCAGTGCCACGCCCCATCGCACGGCCATCGCCCCGGCGGACCTGCTGGCGAGCACGCCGAACATCGAGTGGTGCGGCACGCTGTCTTTACCTGGCGAGTGGCAGGATGGCACGCCGGTAGGTGGGCTTTCCGGTCTCGGCTGGGACGAAGACGAGGCGATGCTGTTCCTGATCTCGGATCGAGGCTGGCTGCATCGCGCCCGGCTGACGTTCGATGGCAGTGGCGAACTCCGTGATTACGAACCGCTGGACACCTATCCGCTGCGCGACGAGGACGGCGCCATTCTGGCAAGCGCCGAAAGCGACGCCGAAGCGTTGTCGCTGGAAAACGCGGACGACGGCATCCGCGGCAACACTCAGTTGGTGATAGGTTTCGAAGGTGGCGCGGAGAGTGATGCGGCGGGAAATGTAAAAAGCAACGCCCGCTGGCAACGCTTCCTGCCTTCGGGTATCGCCAGCGAACCGGCGCATCGCCCCGAGGGGTTGTCGGGCATCCAATCCAATGGCGGACTGGAGGCGATTGCGTTGCTATCCGGGCATGGGCTAGTGGGCGGCATCGAAAATCCACCCGACGACTGGCCCGAGAAAGTGACCCGGCTCTTTACCCTCGACGACCGGCAGGCGTGGCGTTATCCGCTAGCGGCCAATGCCAATAGCGCCCTGACCGCGATGGAAAGCCTGGATGGTGACTTGCTGACTCTGGAGCGCGCCTATACGCCGCCGGCATCGATCGTGATCCGGCTGCGTCGTGCCCATCTCGATGACGATGGCGGCGTCGAGATCAGCGAGCTGGCCAGGCTCTCCAACAGCGACGGCTGGTCGGTGGACAACTTCGAAGGCCTGACCCATATCGGCGAACATCGCTACCTGATGGTCAGCGACGACAACTTCAGCCTGAGACAGCGCACCCTGCTGAGCTGCTTCGAAGTGAAGTAGTAGAGCATCGCCATGCCGGGGATTTCGGCCTGCATGACGGCGATTGGCTGGGTATCAGTAGTCGTAGACCGCGTCATGGTCTTAGCGGCTGGCATGCAGTAGGCCGTGAATACCCAACCCGCCAAGCACACCACCACCCACTCGTTGCAACCAGCACGATGAACGCCCCTTACCTCTCGTTATCCAGCGCCGCAGCGGCGACGCCAACAGCACCGTGACGACATCGGCGGAAGAGAAAATCAGGTTGGTGGCGATGCCCAGGCAGACCAGCTGCCAAGTCATCGCCATGTCCGCTTCGGGCTGCACGAACTGTGGCAGGAAAGCGACGAAGAATAGCGCCGTCTTGGGGTTAAGCAGCTCGACTAGGAAGCTGTCACGCAATACCCGACGCGCCGAAGCTCGTTCATCCAGCATCGGTGCCTCGCCGAGCCCTTGGCGCCACAGGCGAATGCCGGCCCAGATTAGATAGCCACCGCCAATTAGCTTCATCGCCACGTAGGCGGGCGGTACGGCGGCAAACAGCGCCGCCAGGCCAAGGGTGGCGGCGATCACATGCATGTAGCAGCCCAGATGCACGCCCAATACCGCCTGCCAGCCAGCGCGTCGACCTCGCCCCAGGGTCTGGGCAGCGGTATAGAGCATTGCCGGCCCCGGCAGATAAGCGAAACCGAGCGCGGCGAGAACGAAGGTCAGCAGGTCCATGCAAGCATTTCCGAGCGAGAGGGTGAGACTTTGAGCCTAACGCGAGCCCGTACAAAAAACGAAGCCCGGCCCGGCAATACCGGACTGGGCTCGTATCAAAACGCCGGTTCTGGAGCGTTACGGCTTCATATCCTCGAAAAAGCGCTTCACGCCGTCGAACCAGCCCTCTTTCTTGGGCGAGTGGCGGCTGGCACTGCCCAGGCTGTCCTGGAACTTGCGCAGCAGGTCTTTCTGCTCTTCGTTGAGGTTGACCGGGGTCTCGGTCACCACCTTGCAGAGCAGATCGCCCGCCGGGCCGCCGCGAACGGGCTTGACGCCCTTGCCACGTAGCCGAAAAAGCTTGCCGGTCTGGGTTTCGGGCGGGATCTTGAGCTTGACCCGGCCTTCCAGCGTCGGCACTTCCAGTTCGCCACCCAGCGCCGCGTCGACGAAGTTGATCGGCACTTCGCAGTGCAGGTGCCGGCCGTCGCGCTCGAAGATCGGGTGCGCCTTGATCTCGACCTGGACGTACAGATCGCCCGCGGGGCCGCCGTTGAGCCCGGATTCGCCTTCGGCGTTGAGCCGAATGCGATCGCCGGTATCGACACCCGCCGGAATCTTCACCGACAGCGTGCGCGTCTCGCGAACGCGGCCTTCGCCATGGCACTTGCGGCACGGCACCTTGATGCTCTGGCCACTGCCGTGACAGGTCGGGCAGGTCTGCTGCACGGCAAAAAAGCCCTGCTGCATCCGTACCTGGCCCTGGCCGTGACAGGTCGGGCAGGTCTCCTTGCTGGAGCCCGGCTCGGCGCCACTGCCATCGCAATGCCCGCATTCGATGTGCCGCGGCACGCGAATGTCGACCGTGGTACCGAACACCGCGCTCTCGAGATCGAGTTCGAGGTTGTAGCGAAGGTCGCTGCCACGCTGCGGCGCGTTCGGGTTGCGCCGCCCGCCGCCGCCACCGAAGATATCCCCAAACACGTCGCCGAAGATGTCGCTGAAACCACCGGCCCCGGCACCGCCGAAGCCACCGCCGCCGAAGCCACCGCCGCCGAAACCGCCGGCCTGACCGTCGACGCCCGCATGACCGAACTGATCGTAGGCGGCGCGCTTTTCGCTGTCGGAAAGCACCTCGTAGGCGTCGGAAACTTCACGGAATTTCTCCGCCGCCTGCTGGTCGTCCGGATTGCGGTCCGGATGATACTTCTGCGCCAGCCGGCGATACGCCTTCTTGATGTCCTTGCCGTCAGCGCCCTTGTCGACGCCTAATACTTCGTAATAGTCACGTTGGGACATTACTGAGTCCGCCTCCGTGTCGACGCCGTGGAAACAGCAACGCGGGAGTCTTCACTGGCTCCCGCGCTACTGCCGGTCACACGACGTCAGACGTCGTGGTTATTGCTTTTTCTGATCGTCGTTGACTTCTTCAAACTCGGCGTCAACCACGTCATCCTCTTTCTTGCCGCTGGACTGGGCATCGTCGCCCGGTTGACCGGCCTGCGCGCCAGCACCTTCGCCCTGCTCGGCGTACATCTTCTGGGCCAGATTGCCGGAGGCTTCGGTCAAGGCATCCAGCTTCGCCTGGATGGCATCCTTGTCGTCGCCCTTGAGCGCTTCCTCGAGCTCGCTGATCGCGGCCTCGATCTTGCTCTTCTCCTCGGCATCGACCTTGTCGCCGGCTTCTTCGAGCGTCTTGCGCGAGGCGTGGATCATGCCGTCGGCCTGGTTGCGCAGCTGGACCAGCTCTTCGAACTTCTTGTCCTCGGCTTCGTGCGCCTCGGCATCCTTGACCATCTGGTCGATCTCTTCGTCCGAGAGACCACTGGAGGACTTGATCACGATCGACTGTTCCTTGCCGGTCGCCTTGTCCTTCGCCGTGATGTTAAGGATACCGTTGGCGTCCAGGTCGAACGCCACTTCGATCTGCGGCACACCGCGCGGCGCCGGCGGAATGTCGGCCAGGTCGAAACGACCCAGAGACTTGTTCTGACCTGCCTGCTTACGCTCGCCCTGCAGCGCGTGAATCGTCACGGCCGTCTGGTTGTCCTCGGCGGTCGAGAACGTTTGCGTCTTCTTGGTCGGGATCGTGGTGTTCTTCTCGATCAGCGGGGTCATCACGCCACCCAGCGTCTCGATACCCAGCGTCAACGGCGTGACGTCGAGCAGCAGCACGTCCTTGACATCACCGCCGAGCACGCCACCCTGAATCGCGGCGCCCATGGCGACGGCTTCGTCCGGGTTGACGTCCTTGCGCGCTTCCTTGCCGAAGAACTCGGCAACCTTGCTCTGGACCATCGGCATGCGCGTCTGACCGCCGACCAGAATCACGTCGTGAATCTCGCTGTTGGAGAGGCCGGCGTCTTCCATGGCCGTCTTGCAGGGCCCGAGCGAACGCTGAACCAGATCTTCGACCAGCGATTCCAGCTTGGCGCGCGTCACCTTGATCGCCAAGTGCTTGGGACCGGTGTTGTCAGCCGTGATGTACGGCAGGTTGACTTCGGTCTGCTGCGCAGAGGAGAGCTCGATCTTGGCCTTCTCGGCAGCTTCCTTCAGGCGCTGCATGGCCAGGCTGTCGCCGGACAGATCGATGCCGGAGTCGCTCTTGAACTGCTGTACCAGGTAGTCGATCAGCTTGAGGTCGAAGTCTTCGCCACCCAGGAAGGTATCACCGTTGGTCGCCAGTACTTCGAATTGCTTCTCGCCGTCGACGTCGGCCACTTCGATGATCGAGATATCGAATGTACCGCCACCCAGGTCGTAGACCGCGATGGTGCGATCACCGGTGGAGCGATCCATGCCGTAGGCCAGCGCGGCAGCCGTCGGCTCGTTGATGATGCGCTTGACTTCGAGACCGGCGATACGGCCCGCGTCCTTGGTTGCCTGACGCTGAGAGTCGTTGAAGTAGGCCGGTACGGTGATGACCGCCTCGGTCACTTCCTCGCCGAGATAGTCTTCGGCGGTCTTCTTCATCTTCTTCAGCACTTCGGCGCTGACCTGCGGCGGCGCCAGCTTGTTGTCGTTGACCTTGACCCAGGCATCACCGTTATCGGCTTCGACGATCTCGTAAGGCACCATCTTGATGTCTTTCTGGACGACGTCGTCCTTGAACTTGCGACCCACCAGACGCTTGATGGCGTAGAGCGTGTTTTTGGGGTTGGTGACCGCCTGACGCTTGGCCGCCTGACCGACCAGCGTTTCGCCGTCTTCGGTGTAAGCGATGATGGAAGGCGTCGTGCGGCCGCCTTCAGCGTTTTCGATCACGCGGGTCTTGTCACCATCGAGTACGGCGACACAGGAGTTGGTCGTACCCAGGTCAATGCCAATGATGCGTCCCATAATTCCTCACCTCATAACTATTCGTTGACGACTGAATTCGTTTTGATGACGGCGCTTGCTGCGCGATTGACTGCTATGTGGGGGCTGCTAAGCGCCTTTCAAGTCCTCATCGACGATTCCGATACAGCGCCGAGTCGAACCGATAGCGGCCCTCTTCAGCCTGTTGTCTCAGCCTGCTGTCTTGCTGACCACCACCATCGCCGGGCGGATCAATCGCCCGTTCAGGGTGTATCCCTTCTGCATGACATCCATCACGGTGTTGGGCTCCAGCTCCGGGTTGGGCACCATTGTCATCGCCTCGTGGAACTGCGGGTCGAACGGTTCGCCCTGCGGTTCGAGCTGTTCGACGCCGAACTTGCTCAATACGTCGAGCTGCATCTTGAGCGTCATCGAGACCCCTTCCCGGTGCGTCTCGTCGACCTCCTGCATGCTTTCCAAGCCCTTCTCAAGGCTGTCGACGACCGGCAGCAGCTCCTTGACGAATTTCTCGAGCGCGAACTTCTTTGCCTTGTCGGCGTCCTGCTCTGCCCGACGGCGAGCGTTCTGGGCTTCGGCAGCGGCACGCATCGACTGATCCTTGGCCTCCGCCAGCGCCTGCTCGAGCTCCTCGACCCTGGCCGCCAGCACTTCGGCTTCGGGATTGGCCTGGCCTTCGATGTCATCCGCCTCGTGTTCGAGCGATTCCGCGAACTGCTCCAGGTCGCCGTCCAACGCCTCGTTGGTGGTCTGCTGTTGCGGCTCGCCGTCGCGTTCGGCGCGCTCGAGTTCTTCGTCTACGGGATTCTGCGGATCTCTAGCCATGAGTCTCTCCTGGCAAGGTGTTGTGACGGTTATTCGACAAAGCGTGATTCGACAAGCGTCGGAGTTGTCTGCCTATATGGGGCTATCGATTCAGATCTCAAGCACCGATCTTTCGAGCCGTCGCCACAGCCGTTGAACGGGGTTTTCGACTACTGTATAAACAACCAGACAGTAATGACCCGATCGTTCACCGCCAGATCTCGATCGCCCAACAGACCCCGTATGGCCGCCATCGATCCCGGGAGGCAGCATGCTGATTCAACTCGCCATTCGTGACTTCGCTATCGTCGACACACTGGACCTGGAGTTTCAGGCCGGCATGACCGCCATTACCGGCGAGACCGGCGCCGGCAAATCGATCCTGCTCGGGGCGCTGGGGCTTTGCCTGGGAGAGCGCGCGGATGCCGGCGGCGTTCGCCATGGTGCCGACCGCGCCGACCTGAGCGCCCGCTTCGATATCACCGAACGCGACGACGCCAAGGCCTGGCTGGCGGCGCGGGAGCTCGCCACGGACGACTGCCTGCTGCGGCGCGTCGTCACCGCCAGCGGACGCTCCAAGGCGTGGATCAACGGCCAGCCCTGCACTATCGCGGATCTGCGCGAGCTCGGCGAATGTCTGATCGACGTGCATAGTCAACATGCGCATCAGGCACTGCTCAACGAGGACACTCACCGTCGTCTGCTCGACGACGCGGCAGGCCACCACAAGGCGGTGGCCGAGCTTGGCGAGCTGCATCGTCAATGGCACGCATTGCGCCGGCAGTATCGCGAGCGCAGCGAGAACGACGAGGAGCGTCAGGCCAAGCGCCAGCTGCTGCGCTATCAGGTCGAGGAGCTCGATCAGCTCGATCTGCAGGCCGACGAGCTGAAGAGCCTGGAACAGGAACAGGAGACGCTGGCGCATCTCGAGGAGAGCCTGCGCGAGGCGCAGTTCGCCGCCGACAGCTGCGATCACGACGAGAGCGGCGCGTTGACCCTTTTGTCTCAGGCGACCCAACGGCTATCCCGGGTGCCCGGCAGCGATCGCGGCAGCCTGTCCGAGGCTCTGGTGATGCTGAACGATGCACAGATCCAGCTCGAGGAAGCCGCTCGCGAGCTCCACCACTATGTCGAGTCGACCGAGCTCGACCCGCAGCGCCTGGCCTGGGTCGATGAGCGGCTCGGCGAGATTCATCGCATCGCCCGCAAACATCACGTCATGCCGGAAGAGCTGCACGACCTGCACCGCCGGCTGAGCGGCGAGCTGGAAGCGCTCGATAGCGGCGACGACGATCTCGAAACGCTAAGAGCCAGGCTCGACGACCTGCGCCAGCAGTACCGCGACGCCGCCAAACAGATCAGTGAGACGCGCCAGCGCACCGCCACGGTTTTCGCCCAGCAGGTTCAGGAGCAATTGGCGTTTCTGGGAATGGACAAGGCTCGCTTTGCCGTCGATGTCACGCCACTGGAAACGCCCCAGCCTCACGGCCTGGACCGGGTCAGCCTGCAGATCAGCGCCAATCCGGGCCAACCCCCACGGCCGCTGGCCAAGGTAGCCTCCGGCGGCGAGCTCTCGCGCGTCAGCCTGGCGATTCAGGTCGTAGCCGCAAGCCACAGCACGCTGGCGACGCTGGTCTTCGATGAGGTAGATGTCGGCATCTCCGGCGCGACCGCCGAAATCGTCGGCCAACTGCTGCGTCGGCTAGGTAGCGATGCCCAGGTCATGACCGTCACCCACCTGCCGCAGGTCGCCGCGCAGGCCCATCAGCATCTGCATATCGAGAAGCGCTCGAATGACAACGAGACTCGCACCGAAATGGCGCAATTGGACGAGGCTGGCCGGGTACGCGAACTGGCGCGAATGCTGGGCGGGGTCAAACTTTCCAATCAGACGTTGGCGCACGCTCGCGAAATGCTGGCGGCCAGTCAGAACTCGGCGCACTGACTCGCGCACTGCGAGCCCCAGCGCCGCTCCGCCAGGCGCTGACTCACCGGGTATCGGCTGCAGCGGGGCATCAGCCCGAACCCGGCCTTGTAAAGGCACCCAAACGAAAAACGCCGACCCTAAGGTCGGCGTTTTGCAATGCGGGTCAGTAGCGCTTACTTCTTGATGCCATCCTGACGCGTGGCCTTGGAGCCGCGGGGGCGGACATAGAGCACCAGTGCATGCTCGACCAGCTCATAGCCATGTTCCTCGACGATCTCGCGCTGACGACGCTCGATCTCTTCGTCATAGAACTCGACGATCTCTCCGGATTCCAGATCCACCATATGGTCATGGTGCTCTTCCTGGGACATCTCGAAAACCGCGTGACCGCCGTCGAAGTTATGTCGTACGACCAGCCCTGCCGCCTCGAATTGCGTCAAGACGCGATATACGGTGGCCAGCCCGACATCTTCTCCCGACTCCAGCAGCGCCTTGTAGACGTCCTCGGCACTCATATGGAGCTCTTCTTCCATGCGAGTCGCTTCGAGGATTTGCAGAATCTTGACGCGTGGCAGCGTGACCTTCAGGCCTGCCTTACGCAATTCTTGGTTTTCGTCGGCCATGGTCGCTCTTCGCAGTAGCGTCTTGTGTCGGGTATGATCAATCCACGCAACGATAGTGAAAGACGGACTCAAATGCAAAAACTGATCAGCACGGTCGTACTCCTCCTCGCAGTCTCTCTCATCGCAGGCTGCAGCTACTTGGGCGTCTACAAGAGGGACATCCCGCAAGGCAATCTCATCACCCAGGATATGGTGTCTCAACTGCACACCGGCATGAGCCGTGAACAGGTCGCCTACATCATGGGTACGCCTCTGATGGAAGCCCCGTTCTCGTCGAATCAGTGGGACTACGTCTTCTATCTTGACGAAGCCTACGGCGGCACCGTGCAGAAGCGGCTGACGCTGACGTTCCAGAACGACCAGCTGACCGATATCGCCAAATCCGGCGATATGGATTCGGATGTCGAACTGAACCAGGACGGCGGCCCCGGGCCGGCAGTCGAAGGGGCGGGTGAAGGCACACCGGTACCGCAGATCGGCCCCAGCGGCATCTGAAACGCTGACGATTCCTATAATGAATGAATGGCAGCTAACGTGAAGAGACGCGGGCTGCCCGTTCACGTCTTGCCTGTTTGGGATCGATTTCGAGCGGCCGATAGACCTCGATCCGCTCTCCCTCGAGAGGCGAATAGTCTTCCGGCGCTGGCAGACGCTCGCCAAATATACCTAGCGGTGCCGTTGCGAAGTCGAAGCTTGCCCATGCCGTGTGCCTGGCCGGCAAATCGGCGAGCATGACTGCTTGCCTTGCGGACATCTCGGGCTCGAGCGAGAGCCGAACGATGACCTGATGCTCCGGCGTTGCGAACGCGACTTCGACATTTGCCATCAGGTTGCCTCCTAACGCCCGTAGACCTGATCGGCACGGCGCGTGAATGCGTCGACGAGCTGGCCCGCCACCTGCTGGAACAATCGGCCAAAGGCCATGCCCAGCAGCCGATTGCTGAATTCGAAACTCATTTCGAGCTCTATCTTGCAGGCGTCCTCTCCCATCGCACGAAAGTACCAGCAGCCGCTAAGCCGCTTGAAGGGACCATCGACGAGCGACAGATCGATGCGTTCGGGACGCTCGAGATCGTTGCGGGTCGTCACGCTCTGCTCCACACCGCCTTTGGCCAGGGTCATTCGGCCGACCAGATAGTCATCCCCCTGCTCGACGACGCTGGCTCGTCGACATCCGGGCAGAAACTCGGGATAGCGTTCGAAATCATTGACCAGTTCAAACATCTGTTCCGGTGTATGCCGAACGAATGCAGACCGATTCACATTGGGCATAGAGGTCTCCACTGATTTATCGCCCCGACATGCGTATCATGGGGCACCGTTTTCGATGCTTGAATGGTATCACGGCTGCCCTCATAACTAGGCTTCACACGATACTCGCCAATACCGCTCTCTGGCGTCTGGCGGAAGAGCGCGCAGAATGGGGCGCGCCAAAGTGCAGCCATTCATCATACCGCCCGAGGGCATACCGGATATCGCCGTAAAGAGGTGTCATGGGTAAGAAAAAAGGCAACGCGCCAAGCAGCAACACGATCGCCCAGAACAAGAAGGCTCGGTTCGAGTATCACATCGACGAAACCTTCGAAGCTGGCCTGTCGCTGGCGGGCTGGGAGGTCAAGAGTCTGCGCGCCGGTAAGGCTCAGCTGACCGACACCTACATTCTGGTCAAGAATGGGGAGGCTTGGTTGCTGGGTAGCCATATCATGCCGCTCAACACGGCGAGCACCCACGTTCTGGCGGACCCGACCCGGACCCGCAAGCTGCTCCTGCATCGCAAGGAGATCGCCAAGATCTTCTCGAAGACGCAGGAGAAGGGCCACACCTGCGTGCCGCTCAAACTCTACTGGAAACAGAACCTGGTCAAATGTGAACTGGCCCTGGTACGTGGCAAGCAACTTCACGACAAGCGCGCCACTGAGAAGGAGCGCGACTGGAATCGGGAGAAGGCCCGGGTCATGCGGGATCACGCTTGAGTACGGTATCGGTCATAAATGTTCGAGATTGCACTTGATATGGCGTGGGCTCGTCGCCATCTGGTAGAATGAACGAGTTGTACGGGGGCGACATGGCTTCGACGCCGGTGACAATCCCTGAGGTGCATGCCGAGAGCGTAACGTATCTCGTAAATCCAACGTTGCAATCAAATAGTCGCAAACGACGAAAACTACGCTCAGGGCGCACTGGCAGCTTAAAAACTGCTAGTTGTTAGCCTGGCCCCAAAGCGATGTGCCCATTCATCGCGGCGGGGATACGAGCTAAAGCTGATGGGACCGCGGATGTCAGCGCTCTCCTGACATTCGTTAAACCTTAGAGAGATCGCGAAGTGCCATCCTGCCCGTCGGAGAGCACTGAGTTAAATCAAAAGACGGAACTAAGCATGTAGAGCTGATGGGCGAGTGCCGGCGGACGGGGGTTCAATTCCCCCCGCCTCCACCAAACATGAAAAAGCACCCGATCGGGTGCTTTTTTTGTGTTCGCTCTTCCAGATGCCAACTAGCGGCGATTCTCAGGCAACCGATGCCATGGCGGCTGCCTTCTGTCGTTGCACCGCAGACATGGCGCGCTCCAGATCATCGTTCTTGCATTTGAACGCGGAACAGTCAGCGCAACGGACATCTTCGGACGCTTCATGCAGCGTCGGCAGCAAGAACCGTTCCCCGCCACAAACGTTGCAACGTAAACCCAACGTGACTTTTAGCATTGTCGTTCCTTGGTACAGGCCCCTTCGTGGATGGCCGTTTTGTCATGTTAGCGGTGATCCGATCAGCCAGCCCGAAGGGCCATATCACGAGCTAACGCTTGAGACTCCAGGCAAGCTTCGACAAGACATGGGTACGTCCACCAATGCGCTGTTCGGCAGCACGATGCCGAAGCGCGGGTTCATCCTGCCAGTAGCCTAGTCATGAAGTCGTGATACGGCTCGCAGCTCGCGTAGCGATTCATTCTTTGCAGCAGCTTGGCTCTCTCGGCCGCCGGCACGCCTCGCACGGCCTGGTCGAGATTGGCCTCGGCCAATGTGTTGATGATGCGTCCGGGCGTGGCGAGATAGCGCTCGTTGGTCTGCAGGATCACATGATCCGCAGCTTCATGATCGACGATTTCATGGACATAGCTGCCAGGCAGGTTGACCACGACGACCCGCTGGAAGACGTTGGCGAACAGCAGCGCGACCCCCCCCGCGCCAGCCGAAGAGCCGCCGAAGATGACCAATGTCCGGGCATGAATGGGCTTGGAATTCTCGAAGATCGTGATGTTGCCGGTGCCCGGGAGATAATTGGAAAAGCGGCAGTACACGCCACTCTTCTCCCGGAAAACGGCGACGGTCGACAAGGATTTAGCGGGAGGATCCATCTTTGACCCCAGGTCACCGACGACTTCCCGCTGCTCGAAAGCGTACAGCGAAGCGAAGTCGTCATCGAAGCCGAAATGCCGCATGCAGGCGAGAAACGCGAGATAGGCACCGCGACCACTCCAGTGCGTGTCCGTGGGGTAATAGCTATCTAGCTCCGCCTGCATGGCCGCCACGGGGTTGCAGTAGTCGATCCTTCCTGCCTGGAGGAGCTTCTCGACCTGTTCGGTAGGCGTGATACTGGCTTTCTCGTAAGGGTAATATTCCGGCCTGACCTTTTCCTTGGAATTGGCGATCAACAACAGCAGAGAGCGCTGTCGCTGAAGCGGTCCGATCTCAGCGGAGAAACGCTGCCACTGCTGTGTTTCCTCCGCCCTTAAACGCTTCTTGCCAATGAACTGATCGATACTGGCATTGGTATCGTTGGCCAGGAAGAGCCACCCCTCTTTCCCTTCGACGACTTCCATGACCGGCGTCAACGAGAACCGCACGCAATCGTGTACTTCCCCGTCATCCTCGAACCGGACACCGAGGACCAGGTCGCGCGCGAGATCCAACGCGTGCTCGAATTCCCAAACGACCGTTCCCGTCGGCAGGTCTTCTGTCGATAAGCTCGGCTCACGAACAGTGAGCGCCAGGGTCGAGACCTCCTCGGATGACTTGGCAATCAACACGGGCTGCTGATCCGAAGCGGTCTCGATCCGTCCGTGAATGCGAAAATGGCGAAAGAATTCGAGTGTGGCCACCCACTTCTGACCCTCGTCGGCATCCCAGTGCATGGCGATCGGCGAGGCGATTGGCTGACCCTTCAACTGATACTTCTTCGCTTTCTGGCTAGCGATGACGTCCTTGAGATCGCTGATGACCGAATTCCCGGGCTGCTTCTCCAGCGCCAGGTTGACCACGTGAAGCGCAGCGCTGAATTGCTGTGCCGCAAGCAGGGCACGCGCCTGGCGTATATGGAGCTGGGGAGGAAATACGGTGTGACGCTCAACTATGGCCTGCCATCTTTCGATAGCCGCCGGCCAGTCCTTGCGCGTCATGGCCGCTTCGGCGTAGGCAATCCAAAGCTTGAGCGGCGGCTGTGAGGACTTTTGCAGAGCAGCTGCCATCATCTCTTCGTGTTTGGCAGCGTCACCGACACTCTCATAGGCTTGCATCAACGCCTGAACGATATCGAGACTATCGGCGCCCGAGTCATAAGCCGGCTCCAGCAAGGCGATCACGCCTGAAAAGTCGCGTCTTTCCAGTCGAGCAGAAGCTTCGGCCATCAACTCGGGCGCCCCCTCGATGCGTTCGGCAACGGAAAAAGAATTCATAACGGCTCCCTGATGGTTGCAACGGAAGACTCCGGGCGAGAGGCTGACGATATGGCGCCGTCATGATGGTTCAGCGCGCATTCGCCATCGCATGCCCTGCGTCATCCATGACGACGTCGGTCATGGTGCCCGTCCATGGCCCGGCACTTGCGCCGTCAATGCATCGCCCCGCACCGCCCTAATGCCGGATCCTGTCTCTGATCTTTCGCTTCATCGTCACTATATCCCAGCGCTGACCTGACTCGACATCGCCCGTCGGGCATGAACTTTTTCAGCGTACCGGGGCCAGTAACCTCATTGTTTACCACTACCGGCTCGGTGGCGTTCTCATCGAAAGCGGGTGGAGGAGGCAAGTCGTCGAACGACCAAATGCCGTACCCCGCTCTGGAAAACCCGCCCATATCGGCTAGCCTCACGAGATAGCGCCGCCTTGGTAGGCACGCGAATTTGCCATTAACGATAAAGTGTTATCCTAAAAATGGTTAGGCTGGCTGCGTGTCGCCGAAATCGGACCGCCCACAAGACAAGGAGATTGGAGCTTGACAGCCCTTCGCCCCGATCGCTGGCTCAGTCGCTGGCTACTGTTACTACTTTTGATATTCGCTATTCCCGCACTGGCTCAGGAAAGTGGCACCGAAGGGCAGTCTGCTCAGGATGGCCCTGCCTATTCCACAATGGCGGATCTGCTGGAAAATCCGGAATCGCGGCAAGCCTTGATCGACCAGCTACGACAGCTGGCTTCTCGACAGGATTCCTCCGGCGATTCGCAAGCCGATGCGGCTCAGAGCGAGGGCACGGCCGACAACGCGAGCTCGGCCAATGGCGATAGCGACACCGCCTCTGGGCAAGATACCCAGACGGATGGCAGCGCCGCCAACGATAGTGGCGAGAATGCCGAGACCGCCACCTCGTTCCCTCGACGAATGGCACAGATCACCAGCGATTTCGCAGGCGATATCGGCGGCCAGATCACTAGCCTGGCAGTCATGATCGGCGGGTTCTTCACCAGTGACAGCGCCGCCGCGAGCACCGGCCCGGCGTTCAGCATGAGCGATTTCCTGAGTGCAGCGATCGACCTTGCCCTGGTGATCATTGCCACGGTCGCCGCCTTCCTGATTCTGCGGGCCATCGCCAGACCGCTGTTTTCCCGCCTCAGCCACTGGGCTCTGCAAGGCGAAGGGCGTAGCCATCTGTTACACGTCATCGTGGCCGTGGTGCTGGCGGCCATCGTCGATGTCGTCGTCGTCGTCCTCGCCTATGTGGCAGGCAATCTGGTGGCGACCTTTCTGGTCGGCGAAAGCGGCAGTCTCGACACGCGGCTCTCGCTGTTCCTCAATGCGTTCCTGATGATCGAGCTGTTCAAGTGCGCCTTGCGGGTACTCTTTTCATCGCGCCATGAAGGGCTGCGCCTGGTATCCATCGAGGCCGATCAGGCAAGGTACTGCAACCGATTCCTGGCGACACTGGCCAGCTTCATTGGCTACGGCATGCTGGTGGTCGTTCCGATCCTCAACGCCAACCTCTCGTCCGCGTTCGGCAAGGCAGTGGGTGTGCTGATCATGCTCGTTGCGCTGATCTGGTCGCTAGGCGTCGTGTTCAAGAATCGTACCGGCGTGCGCGACCTGATCATCGCCAAGGCGGATTCGGCACAGATGTCCGCATCGCGCGTGGCGCTTCGCCTGTTCGCGCGGATCTGGCACGTCATCGCGGTGATCTACGCCGTCATAGTGTTCGCCGTTACGCTGCTGCATCCTGAAACCGCGCTGCCGTTCGTCCTGATCGCGACATTGAAGACGATCATCTACGTCGGTATCGGCACGCTCGTCTCCGGCCTGCTGACCCAGCTCATCGGCCGGCGCATCGACCTCGGCGACAACATGCGCAAGCGACTGCCGTTGCTCGAGCCGCGCTTGAACTCCTACATCCCGACGCTGCTGAAGATCGTCCGCGCCATCATTCTGATCGCGGTGGTGATGTACACCCTGGATGCCTGGGGCGCGTTCGACCTCGCCGCCTGGTACGCCAGCGACGCAGGATCGCACACCGTGGCGACCGTGATTCAGGTCATCCTGATCCTGATCATCGCTGCCATCGTGTGGATCGGCCTGGCCAGCCTGATCGAGAACTACCTCAATCCCGAAACGGGAGGCGGCGCGCCCACCGCCCGCGCGCAGACGTTGATGAGCCTGTTCCGCAACGCCCTGGCCATCACCCTGATCATCATGACCGTGATGATCGTGCTGTCGCAGATCGGCATCAATATCGGGCCGCTCATCGCTGGCGCCGGGGTACTGGGCCTGGCTATCGGCTTCGGTGCCCAGAAGCTGGTCCAGGATGTCATCACCGGGGTGTTCATCCAGCTGGAAAACGCCATGAACACCGGAGACGTCGTCACCGCTGGCGGCATCACCGGCACCGCCGAGCGCATCAGCATCCGCTCCGTGGCGATCCGCGATCTGTCCGGCACCTATCACATCGTGCCGTTCTCTTCCGTGGATACCGTCTCCAACTTCATGCGCGAGTTCGGTAACCATGTCGGCGAATACGGTATCGCCTATCGCGAGAACATCGATTACGCCATCGAACAGCTGGAAGCCGCCTTCGAGGAGCTCAAGGCGAGCGAGGAGCATGGCCACAAACTGCTGGCGCCAATGACGGTGGCAGGGGTAATCGCGCTGGCAGACAGCTCGGTCAACATCCGCGTAGTGATCAAGACCACGCCGGGGGATCAGTGGGGTGTCGGGCGCGCCTACAACCGCCTCGTCAAGCTCTACTTCGACAAGGCCGGTATCGAGATTCCGTTCCCGCATACCACGCTCTACTTCGGTCAGGACCGCACCGGTTCGGCGCCGCCCGCCAACCTGCGCATCATGCAGGAGGACTTCACGATCGACGGCAGCCCCGCCGGTCAGCCGAAGGCTCATCAAACCGACGCGCCCACGGCGATCGAAGGCGAAAGCCGGTCCGAATCGACGCCGAATCAGCGAGCGCAGGACGAGACGCATCGAAAGCCCACCGACGACGATGTCGATGGCGACGAGACGGACGAGCCACGCTAGATCGTTAGACCGTCAGCCGGAATCCCCTCGTCTTTTCGGGCCGCCTTCGGGCGGCCCTTTTCGTTTGTGTCCTGTTGTCAGGCAGTCGTCATCATACCGGCGCCCAGCATGGCGGCGCCGCGCACGCCACTGGCATCACCCAGGCGAGAGCGCATCACGTCGGGCACCTCGACACCTGGGAACAGGTGTTCACCAATGGCCGCCGGCAGTGCCATCACAAGATCGTCCACGGCCGACAGGCCGCCGCCGATGATGATCGCCTGGGGCGATAGCAGCTTGACCACATTGGCCAGAGCGCCGCCCAGCAACGCCAGATGACATTCGCGCGCGCGCCGCGCCGCGCCTTCCCCTGCCAGCCAGGCCTGATGCCACTGCTCGGCGGAGGCCGACCGGCCGCCAAAATGGCGGTGCAATCTCACCAGCCCGGGCCCGGCAATGTAGCCTTCCAGGCACGCCTCGAGACCGCAGCCGCAAGGCAACAGCGGCAGGTCATAGTGCTGGGCGGCCGCTGCGGGCAACGGCAGATGCCCCCACTCGCCAGCAAATCGCCCGGCGCCCTTGAGCAGCCGGCCGTCCACCATCGCGCCGCCACCCGCGCCGGTTCCCAGGATCGCGCCGAAGGCGTGCATCACGCCCTCGGCCGCGCCACCGGGCCCGGTTTCCGACACCACGAAGCAGCGGCTGTCGTTCTCGATGATGAAATCACGATCGAGATGCGTCGCCAGCGCCGTCTCCAGGACGAAGGGACGAAGCCCCGGCAGGTTTGCCGACACCAGATGCCCCTGCTCATCGAGGACACCGGGAAAACCCAGTCCCAGCGAACCGCGTCCGCCATGACGACGATCCGCCTCTCGCACCAACCCGGCCAGCAGCGCCATCAGCGCCTCGCCGTCATCCGCCGGCGTCGGCTCGCGCCAGCGATCGAGACACTGCCAATCCGGGTCGTAGATCGCGATCTCGATCTTGGTCCCGCCGACATCGATACCGTAATGCATGCGTGGGATCCTCAAACTGGGTGACGGTGACCTACCGCACGAAAAAAGGCGCCCGCAGGCGCCCAGGAGAGCAATCGATCGTCAGCCGGAATCAGCGCGTCATGTCGCTGGGCTGCGGCAACGCCGGCAGCGACTTGTCGAGCAGCGTCACGCTCTGACGGTAGTAGAGCTGGCTCTTGCTGTGATCGCCGAGGTTGGCATACAGCCGTGCCAGCTCGGCGCAGACGACCCCGCTCGGGCGCTGGCGCTGGCTCGCTTCGAAGTACTCCTGTGCCTTGCCCCAGTAGGCATTGCGCAGCGACAGACGGCCCAGGGTGAGCAGCAGATCCGGATCGTTGGGGCGCTCCTGCAGCCACTTCTCGGCATAGGCCAGCTGTCGGGCGGCGTCGACATTGAGCAGACCGTAGCGCAGCACCAGCCGCGTATCCCAGTGCTCCTTCAGTGCGTTGCGCAGCAGGCGCTCGGCATCGCCCTCTTCTCCGCCCTTGATCAGCGCTTCGGCATAAAGCCCGACCAGTTCAACGTCGCCACGCAGGTTATCCGGCATGTCCGCCCATAGCGAACGGACGCGCGGCAGATTGCCTTCCTGCTGCGCGGCCTGCACCAGAAGCTCGCGATAGACCCGCTGGTCGAGCTCACGACGTTCGTCTTCGGTAATCAAGCGATGCTTGTCGAGACGCGGCAGCAGTCGACGCATGCCATCCCAGTCGTTGACGCTGAGATAGGCCTGCTTGAGCAGCTTGAGCACCTGGGGATGCTCCGGCAGTTGCTGTTCCAGACGCGTCAGGGTCGCCAGGGCTTCTTCGAACTGCTGGCGATCCAGCATCAGCTGTGCCTGTACCAGCCCCACCGCCGTATCGGCGCCCTCGGTGCTGTGATGCGCCCGCTTGAGCAGCACGTCGGCCTGCTCGTAACGGCCCTGGTAATGGGCCGCCAGCGCTGCGGAGAGATAGTTGACCAGCGGCGTGCCGGAATCATCGGCCGCCTTGGTGAGAGACTTCTCGGCACGCTTCCAGCGGCCTTCCGCCAGCGCCACCAGCCCGCGAACGGTGCGCTTCATCGCGGTGCGGTGACGCGTACGGCTATTCCAGACCTTGAGCCGGCTCACCGGGCGGCGCAGGCGCGTCAATGCACGCAGCAGAAAATGCAGAATCAGGAAAGCGGCCAGCAGCAGGACACAGCCGAACCAGAAAGAGGTCTGGATGGAGGTGTCGCCAACGCGAATGAACCAGTAGCCCGGCAGCGACTGCATCAACTGCCCAAACAGCGCGCCGACCGCCAGACCGAAGACGATCAGCAGGATCAGCTTTCTCATGCGCCCTCTCCCTGTGCCGATCCGCTGGTACCGCCCTGTGCGCCGCCGTTCTGTGAACCGCTTCCGCCCTGGCTCCCGCTGCCGTTGCCGAAGCGCTGCTCGATGAAGCGCTTGAGCAACTGCGAGGATTCGCTGATATCGGGCAGCTCCGGTCGAACCTCGTTGTCACGCAGGCTCTTGAGCTTGTCGATCGAGTTGGCCACGCCGTCGTTGTCGGTCGCGTAGTAGCCTTCGACCAGTTCGATCGCCTTGTCGAGGCTCGCCTGGTAAAGCTTGGGTTCCGATTTCAGCAACGCCAGTTGCGCCTGTTCGAGAAGCAGCCGGACGTTCTGGCGCAGGTAGGACTCCTGCTGCGGCGTGATCAGCGCTTCCAGCGGCTGGTCATGACGCCGCACGGTCACCAGATCCTTGAGCTCGCTGCCCAGCGTCGCCAGCTGCTGGCGCCAGCCGCCGGTCGGCTTGGTGTCGCCCTCGCCGGCGGCGATCTCCTCGATGTCCTGCTTCAGCGGCAGACGCGCCAGCTGCTCCTGCTGCGCCATCAGCGCCAGATAGAGGCCGGTGCGATCGATGACCGGCACGGAATCGAGCGAAGCCAGCTCGGACTGGATGGCTCGACGGATCGGCACCAGCGCCGGATTGTCCGCCTCGCGCAGACGCGCGTCGGCGGCGTTCAACAGCGCCTTGGCGCCCTCGACGTCACGCTCGAGCTGCAGCCGCTGGTTGGCCAGGCGCAGCAGATATTCGGCTTCGGCGTGCAGCCACTCCCGCGGGTCGGCCTGCTGCTGCTGGGCCAGCTCCTTGAGTACCTTGTCCAGGGTGTTGTCGAGATTCTGACGGTACTGATCGAACTCGCCACGCATCATTCTCAGATTCTGCTGACGATTCTGGTCGAGCTCGCCGACTTTCGACTCGAGCTGGTCGAGCGTGGTGCTATTGGAACCGACCTGACTCAACTGCGTCTGCTGTTGCTGGATTTTCTGCCAGCCGAGATATCCGACGATTGCCACGGCAATCGCCAGCAGGATGACCAGAACCAAGGCCAGCAGCCCCAGTTTGGCGCCATTGCCTCGTTTGCCAGCCGTTGGCGGAGTACCGCCTGGCGGAGTGGCCGCGCCTCCCGAGGATGGCGTTGCCGGACCCGACTTGCCGCTTTTCTTGCCGGCTGTGGCGCCGTTTTTGCCACCCGCGGAGCCGGATTGAGCAGAGGCGCCGGATGCAGCGGCCGCCTGAGCCGTGTTCGATGCGGAAGCGCCGGATTTACCCGACTTGCTGGTGGCATCCGGTTTGCTGGTGACGTTCGTGTCGCCAGTCGTATCACCCGTAGTGGCCGGCTGCGCGACATCCGGCTTGATCGGGTCGGCCTTGGCCGAGCCGCTTTTGGCAGAGGGATCGGCAGGTGATGACGGCTGGCTATTGTCCGCGTTCGACGCCGCGGCCGCCTTCGGGTCATGTACGGTCGGTTTGGCCGTGCCGTCCGATGTCTGCTCGCTACCGGATGTCGGTGCCGACGGCGGTTGCTGATCTTTGCTTTGCTTGCTCATCTACGCTTGCCTTTTTCGTGATCACCCTGATCGAAGGTGGCGCCCCGCGGATCGAGCACCGCGCGGACCTCGGCGCTCAATGCCGCCGGGGAAGCGCCCGACGCCACATGAGGCGAGCCGAACCCCAACGTTTCCGCCAGTGTAGCCAACCGCGGACTCGAGACGATTAGCGGTTGGTTCAACGCAACCGGGCCACACCATGTGACCAAATGTTGCAATATTTCCCCGCTGGTCACCACCAACGCGGCAAAATCTCCGCTTTCCAGACACGTGTCCAGGGGGGGAGAAGGCGGATGATAACAACGCCGGTAAAGCGAAACCGCTTCGACCTCGGCGCCGCGTTCACGCAGCCGTTCCGCCAGCAGTTCCCGACCCGATTC
The DNA here is from genome assembly GCF_036663415.1 of Salinicola sp. 4072. Taxonomy (NCBI): domain Bacteria; kingdom Pseudomonadati; phylum Pseudomonadota; class Gammaproteobacteria; order Oceanospirillales; family Halomonadaceae; genus Salinicola; species Salinicola sp. 4072. The sequence goes on from NZ_JAXOVV010000015.1 coordinate 54,695, forward strand.
GCCGCGAGCCAGCAGCAGGCGCTTGCCGGCTATCGCCTTGAGCGATGCCACTTCCAGCAGCCCTTCGCTGTCCTCGCCGTTCGCTCCGGAGGGAATGACCGCCGGCACGCCCAGTTCCGCGTGGAGCGTCTGCGCGGTGGCTCTGCCAATGGCATAGAAACGCAGGCCCAGAGGCAACTGGGGCCAGTATGACGCAATGGCCTCGGCAAGACACGTCGCGGCCTGCGGGCTGACCACGATGATGCCTTGGAACAGATCGAGATCCAGCAGCGCAGTGCGAGCCGAGTCCGACAGCGCTACAGGCTCGAAACGCAGCACGTCGAGCGCGGCCGTGGCGTAGCCGGATTCGCCCAGTGCCCGCGCCAGGACCTCGCCGCGAGCCCCGGGGCGCGTCAGCAGCACGCGGTCAGGCATCACTCGTTACCGGCGCTTCCGTAAACCTCGGCAAGAATCTCGCCGGCTCCCTGATCCAGCAGGTCTTCCGCCACGCGAATCCCCAGCGATTCGGGCTCCATGGCCGATCCCCGGCTCTCGGCACGCAGCACGACCGAACCGTCGGGATGCCCCACGAGGCCGCGCAGCCACAGCGTATCGCCACCGTTCTCGAGCACGGCGTAGCCGCCGATCGGCACCTGGCATCCGCCATCGAGGCGCGTGTTCAGGGCACGTTCGGCGCGCACCCGCGTCGCCGTCGCGGCGTGATCCAGCGGCGCCAACAGCGAAATCAGTTCAGCGTCGTCGTAGCGACATTCGATCCCCAGCGCCCCCTGGCCGCAGGCTGGCAGGCTCTCTTCCGGCGTCAGTTCCGCGGTGATCCGATCGGCGAGCTGGAGCCGCTCCAGCCCCGCCGTGGCCAGGATGATCGCCTCGAAGTCGCCTGCATCGAGTTTGCCCAGGCGGGTCTGGACGTTACCGCGCAGCGGCAGCACTTCGAGATCCGGACGCCGCGCGCTGACCTGCAGGCCGCGGCGCAGGCTGGAAGTGCCCACCCGCGCGCCCTCGGGCAGTCCGTCGACGCCGGAGTAGTGGTTGGAGACGAACGCGTCGGTGGGCGCGCCGCTTTCCAGAATCACCGACAGTCCCAAGCCTTCCGGGAACTGCATCGGCACATCCTTCATCGAATGCACCGCCAGATCCGCGCGGCCGTCGAGCATCGCCTCCTCGAGTTCCTTGACGAACAGGGCCTTGCCGCCGATCTTCGCCAGCGGCGTGTCGAGGATCTGATCGCCGCGGGTAGACAGCGGCACCAGTTCGACATTCAGGTGCGGGTGAAACCTTTCCAGCAACCCCTTGACGTGTTCAGCCTGCCATAGCGCCAACGCGCTCTTGCGGGTTGCGATTCTCAATCTGTTTGCGTCGAGCACGCCGTTCTCCGAGTCTGATGGAGAGTACCGTCGGCACCGTTGATGGGTGCATTCGGTTCGTCACCAAGTGGGCGTTCGCGTTCACGAACCTTGTCTTACATGATAGAGCAGTCGCTGGATGAGGAAAAATCGACCGCATCGTCGAATGACCGGCCAAATTCGTCAGTTTCCCGGGGCACCGTTTCGGTAGTGCTTTTTTACCGCTTTCCCTGCACCTCCCTTTGCGATTTTTCTTGCATCTTTTTACGGCTTTCTTTGTACCTTGGCGGCACGCTTCACACCGCCTTACACCGTCCTATGCCGACGTCGTCTCTGATACACTCCGATCAGCGCTTCATAAACCCGTTATTCGCAGACCACGCAGAGCTCGATTTCGATGACGCAGGCAACCAACCAATCCTGGGGCGGACGTTTCAGCGAACCTACCGACGCATTCGTCGCCGCTTTCACCGCTTCGATCCCGTTCGACAAGCGTCTCTATCACCACGACATCCGCGGCTCGATCGCCCATGCCACCATGCTGGCTCGGGTCGGCGTACTGACCGACGACGAACGGGATAGCATCATCGATGGCCTGAAAGCCATCGAGGCCGAGATCGAACGCGGCGAGGTCGAATGGTCGATCGCGCTCGAAGACATCCATATGAACATCGAAGCGCGGCTGACGGACAAGATCGGCATTACCGGCAAGAAACTGCATACCGGCCGTTCGCGCAACGACCAGATCGCCACCGATATCCGGCTCTATCTGCGCGACGAGATCGATGCCGTCGCCGCCGAGCTCTCGCGCCTGCGCAGCGGCCTGATCGAGCTGGCCGACCGCGAAGCGGATACCATCATGCCCGGTTTCACCCACCTGCAGACGGCGCAGCCGGTGACCTTCGGCCACCACCTGCTGGCCTGGCAGGAGATGCTGACCCGGGATCACGAGCGGCTGCTCGACTGTCGCAAGCGGGTCAACGTGCTGCCGCTGGGCGCGGCGGCGCTGGCCGGCACCACCTACCCCATTGATCGGCATGTCACTGCCAAGCTGCTGGGCTTCGACCGCCCGGCAGAAAACTCGCTGGATGCGGTCAGCGACCGCGACTTCGCCATCGAATTCACCGCCTTCGCCAGCATCCTGCTGATGCACCTCTCCCGCATGAGCGAGGAGATGGTGCTGTGGGCCAGCGCCCAGTTCGACTTCGTCGACCTGCCGGACCGCTTCTGCACCGGCTCCTCGATCATGCCGCAGAAGAAGAACCCGGACGTGCCGGAGCTGGTGCGCGGCAAGACCGGGCGTGTCTACGGCCATCTGATGAGCCTGCTGACGCTGATGAAATCCCAGCCGCTGGCCTACAACAAGGACAATCAGGAAGACAAGGAACCACTGTTCGATACCCTCGACACGGTCAAGGGCTGCCTGCGCGCCTTCGCCGACATGGCGCCGGCGTTGGTGGCCAAGCCGGAAAACATGCTCGAGGCCGCACGCCGCGGCTTCTCCACCGCCACCGATCTGGCCGACTATCTGGTCCGTGCCGGTGTCGCCTTCCGTGACGCCCACGAGATCGTCGGCAAGGCGGTCGCCTACGGCATCGAGCAGCGCAAGGATCTCTCCGAGATGTCGCTCGCAGAGCTCAAGCGCTTCTCCGATGTCATCGGCGAGGACGTGTTCGAGGTGCTGACGCTGGAAGGGTCGGTAGCCGCGCGCAATCACATCGGCGGCACCGCGCCGGATCAGGTTCGCGCCGCCGCCCAGCGCGCGCGCGATGCCCTCGGCACGCTGCAGGAGAGCCATCATGTCGCGTAACGTTCCGGCCATCTTCCCGCAGCTATCGAAGCCGCTGGCGCTGCTGACCCTGTCGCTGCTGGCGCTGTCCGGCTGCGGCCAGAAAGGGCCGCTCTACATGCCCGGAGACGAGGAAGCGGCGAAGACCTACGACCCGCAAGGCGTCTACGAAGAGGACACTCGGCCGTCAGGCTCGGCGGCCCAGTCGCCCGGCGAGGAAGACGCCGATACCGCAGACCAGGCGCCGCAGGCGAGCCCGGCGCCGGCCGCCACGCAACCGAACGCCGAGGAGTTACCGTGACGTTCGAGGCTTTCCCCATTCGTGATGGCGTGCTGCACGCCGAAGACATCGCTCTCGATCAACTCGCCGAGCAGTACGGCACGCCCTGCTACGTCTATTCGCGTGCGGCGCTGACCCGCCACTTCAAGGCCTACAGCGAGGCGCTCGGCGACATGCCGCATCTCGTCTGCTACGCGCTCAAGGCAAACTCCAACCTCGCCGTTCTCGACGTGCTGGCGCGTCTCGGCGCCGGTTTCGATATCGTGTCGGTCGGTGAACTCGAGCGGGTCATTGCCGCGGGCGGCGATCCGGCCAAGGTCGTGTTCTCCGGCGTCGGCAAGCAGGCCGACGAGATGGCCCGCGCGCTGGAAGTCGGCATCAAGTGTTTCAACATCGAATCGCGGCCGGAGCTGGAACGTCTCGATCGCGTGGCCACCGAACGCGGTCAGGTGGCGAACATCTCGATTCGCGTCAATCCGGACGTCGACGCCAGGACCCATCCGTACATCTCCACCGGGCTCAAGGCCAACAAGTTCGGCGTGGCCGCGGAAGAGGTGTTCGATCTCTATACCTGGGCGGCCGAACGGCCCAACCTCAAGGTCGTGGGACTGGATTGCCATATCGGCTCTCAGCTCACCGAGCTCTCGCCCTATCTCGATGCGCTGGATCGCCTGCTCGCCCTGGTCGACCGTCTCGCCGATCATGGTATCGTCATCGAGCACCTGGATATCGGCGGCGGCCTTGGTGTGACCTATCAGGACGAACGCCCGCCGGCGGCCGAGGATTTCGTCGCCGCCGTGCGCGAGCGCCTGCGCGGTCGGGAGCTGACGCTGCTGCTCGAGCCCGGGCGCTCCATCGCGGCCAACGCCGGGGTCATGCTGACCCGGATCGAATACCTCAAGCCTGGCGAAACCAAGAACTTCGCCATCGTCGACGCCGGCATGAACGATCTGATCCGCCCGTCGCTGTATCAGGCGTGGCAGAGCATCGAGCGCGTCGACACCCGCCAGCCCCGCGACAGCGCCGTCTACGACGTGGTCGGCCCGATCTGCGAAAGCGGCGACTTCCTCGGCCAGGCCCGCGAGCTGGCCATCGCCGAAGGCGACCTGCTCGCAGTGCGCTCGGCAGGCGCCTACGGCTTCGCCATGGCCTCCAACTACAACAGCCGCGGCCGCCCCGCCGAAGTCCTCGTCGACGGCGACAAGAGCCATCTGGTACGCCGTCGCGAAAGCCTCGACTCCCTGTGGGCGCTAGAGTCGTGCTTGCCAGAAAAGCCCCGGCTGCCGGAGGAGCGCTGATGCTGCTGAACTTCACCAAGATGCACGGCCTGGGCAACGACTTCATGGTGGTCGACCTGATCACCCAGCGCGCCTACCTGCGGGACGAGCAGATCCGCCAACTGGCCGACCGCCATTTCGGGGTCGGCTTCGATCAACTGTTGCTGGTAGAGCCGCCGCGCAAGCCGGACATGGATTTTCGCTACCGGATCTTCAACGCCGACGGCGGCGAGGTAGAGAACTGCGGCAACGGCGCGCGCTGCTTTGCCCGCTTCGTCATCGATCAGCGTTTGACCCACAAGCGTGAATTCAAGGTCGAGACTCTGGGCGGCCCCTTGACGCTGAAGGTGGACGACGACGGCCGCGTGCGGGTCGACATGGGCACGCCACGCTTCGCGCCGGCGGACGTGCCGTTCGTGGCGGACAGCGACGAGCCGCTGCACCATCTCGAGATCGATGGCCGCTCCGTCTCGTTCAGCGTCGCTTCGATGGGCAACCCGCACGCCGTGCTGCAGGTCGACGATGTCGACGACGCACCGGTCGAAGCGCTGGGGCCGAAGCTGCAGCAGCACCCCAGCTTTCCGCGCCAGGCCAACATCGGCTTCATGCAGGTCGACTCCCCGCACGCCGTGCGACTGCGCGTCTTCGAACGCGGCGTCGGTGAAACCCTGGCGTGCGGCACCGGCGCCTGCGCGGCGGTGGCCTGCGGCATTCGCCGGGGCCTGCTGCAAAGCCCCGTCGACGTCGAGCTGCGCGGCGGCAGGCTGACCCTGGAATGGGAAGGCGGCGAGGCCCCGATCATCATGACCGGCCCGGCCGAGCGCGTCTTCGAGGGACGCATTGTCCTGAACTGATAAGTTGCCCTGAACCAACAAATAACATGAACCAATAAATAAAGAAGACGCGGCGGCGAAACTCCGCCACGTCGTGAGGGATTCACAGGAGAACCAACGCATGTCACGCGCTCAGGCCCCCGAGCCCCGTCAGACCCTGGACCCCGATCGGGTCGCCGAGTGGCTGGCGCAGCATACCGACTTCTTCGTTGGCCGGGAGGGGCTGCTGCAACAGCTCAAGGTGCCGCATCCTCATATTCCCGGCGCTGTCTCGCTGCTAGAGCGGTTGGTTCACGACCTTCGCCGCCGGGCGGAGGATGCGGAATGGCGACTCGAGAACCTGCTCGAGTCGGCCCGCTACAACGAAGCCCAGTATCGTCGGACCCGCGAGCTGATCCTCGACCTGATCGAGGCCGAGAGCGCCGATGCGCTGGCCGAAGCGCTGTCGACGCAACTGGCGGAGCGCTTCCGTACCCACGGCATCGGCCTGTGGCTGAACGCCCCGCCGGCCTGCCACGCCACGCCCCGCGACACCAACGCCTGGCAGCCGCCCCGCTTCGCCTTGACCGACGAAGCGCGCCAGCGCCTGGAACTGCTGCTCAACGAGCAAACCAGCCGCTGTACCGCGCTGCACCGGGAAGACTGGGAAATCCTGCTGCCACACTGCAATGCGCCGCAGGGATCCGGCTCCTGTGCCATCACGCGACTGACCCAGGGCGAGCCCATGGGATTTCTGCTGTTGGCCAGCCACGACAGCGAGCACTTCCGGGCCACCCTGGATACGCTGTTCACCGAGTACCTGGGCGAGGTAGTCAGCCGGCTGTTGCGGCGTACCGAGGTCGCCAGTGCAAGCCGCGCTTGATGCCTTCCTGAAGCGGCTGGCGCAGCGCGCCAGCCCGGCGACGGTGGATGCCTATCGTCGCGATATCACCGCCCTGATCGGCTATCTCGAGTCGCAGGACGTGAACAGCTGGCGCCAGCTCGACGTCACGCTGCTGCGGCGCTATCTGGCTCATGAGCGAACGCGCGGCATGGCGCCGAGAACGCTGGCGAGACGCCGCGCCGCGCTGTCGCGTTTCGCCGATGAACTGGTCCATCGGGGCGAGCTGGATCATAACCCGGTGCAATTGACGCAGGCGCCACGGCAGCCGCGCCACCTGCCCAGCCCGGTGGATGTCGACCTGCTCGGCCAGTTTCTAGACACCCCCCACGATGGCGGGCCGCTGGACTGCCGCGATCAGGCCATGCTGGAGCTTTTCTACTCCTGCGGCCTGCGTCTGGCCGAACTGGCAGCGCTCGACCTTGCCAGCCTTGCCGACCGCCACGTGCGAGTGGTGGGTAAGGGCGGCAAGCCACGCCAGGTACCGTTGGGCAAACGTGCCGGCCAGGCCATCCAGACCTGGCTCGGGTTTCGCAGCACGCTGGCGGCAGAGGGCGAGACCGCCCTGTTCGTCGCCCAGCACGGCGGCCGTCTCGGTCATCGGTCGATCCAGAGCCGGCTGGCCGATACCGCCCGCAAGCGTGGCCTGTCGGAGCATTTGCATCCGCACCGGCTGCGCCACTCCTTCGCCAGTCATCTGCTGGAGTCCAGCCAGGATCTGCGCGCGGTGCAGGAATTGCTGGGCCATGCCAATCTCTCGACGACGCAGATCTACACGCGCCTGGACTGGCAGCAGCTCGCCGAAGTCTACGACCAGGCCCATCCTCGGGCGCGGCGCAAGTCGGCCTCAGTCAACGACGAGAGTTCAGACAAACCCTAGGAATTCCCCGATATGCCGCTGGACGCCATCACCTTCGATCTCGACGACACGCTGTGGCACAACGGCCCGGTCATGGCCCACGCCGAGCCGGCGCACTATCAATGGCTCGCCGAACGGGTCGACGCCCACCGAGGGCCGGCGGCGACACCGCTGGCCGAAGCCTTCCCGCTGGAAGCCTATCAGTCCGTCCGCGCCTCGCTGATGCAGCGCTTCCCGTTGAGCCGAGGCGATCATAGCTGGATTCGCGAGCGCGCCATGCGCGAACTGCTGATCGAGCATGGCCTGTCTCCCGACGAGGCGGCGCAGTGGGCGGCAGCCGGCTTCGAGCACTTCATGACGCTACGCCACGAGGTCGCGCTCTATCCCGAGGTCGTACCGATGTTCGACGCCTGGGCACGGCGCTACCGGCTCGGCATCATCACCAACGGCAACGTCGACGTGCGCCGGCTGTCGCTGGACCACCATTTCGACGTGATCATTCTTGCCGGTGAAATGCACGCCTCGAAACCGGACCCCCGCCCGTTTCTGTCGGCCGTGGCCCAGCTCGGCACGCAGCCCTATCGCACGCTTCACGTGGGCGACAACTGGGAAGAGGACGTGCTCGCCGCGCAGCGCCTCGGCATGCACGCCGTCTGGATCGATGCCAAGAACGAAGGCGAGCGGGAGCTGCCGCCCCGGGTGCATCGCGTGACGCACGTGAGGGAGTTGCCGGGTATCGTGGCGCAGCTGGACGACGAAGCGCGCCAGTAGCGACTCACCACATCTGCACTGGCGGCCGATTCGACACTTCCCAGCTCACGGCGAACCTTGAATCGGCCACCATTCGACGCCTGTTCAGGGTGGCGCTGCGCGCAGAATCGATGAGCCGGGTCTTGCGACATGGATGTCGCAAGAGGTGCGCAGGACAGGATGTCCGTTCGCGCCGACCCGAGCTCAGCGATGACGCGCGAAGGGTTTCGCCGCCCTGGGCGTCAAAAAGGGGAGCGCGAGGGGCTTGCCCCTCGCATCAACGAGCAAAAGGGTGGTTAGTACTCGGCCAGTTGTAAGCCAGGAACGCTCGAATGAGTCGCTCCTTCGAAGAGAACTCAACTGGCCAACCACCGATCCATCACGCCATACGCCTGATCTAGCCCCTGGCGCTTCAGCGAGGAGAAGAGCTGTACGCTGACCAGGTCTTCCCATTCGGCCAGCCGTTTCCTGACCTGCTGCAGCGACGCCTTGGCCGGCCCCTGCTTCAACTTGTCCGCCTTGGTCAGCAGGATATGCACCGGCAGTTCCCGATCGTCCGCCATCTCGAGCAGCTGGATATCGAAATCGCTGAGCGGATGACGAACGTCCATCAACAGGATCAACCCGCCCAGCGAGCGGCGACGGTGCAGGTAATCGGCGAGATGTGCCTGCCACTCCTTCTTCATCGTCTCCGGCACCTTGGCGTAGCCGTAACCCGGCAGGTCGACGAGCCTGAGCTGGTCGTCGTTCTGCAGCGTGAAGAAGTTGATCAACTGCGTGCGCCCCGGCGTCTTCGAGGTGCGCGCCAGCGCCCGCTGCTGGGTCAGCGCATTGATGGCACTGGACTTGCCGGCGTTGGAGCGCCCCGCGAACGCGACCTCGACGCCTCGATCCGGCGGGCATTTGGCCAGCGTCGGGGCACTGATCAGGAAGGTCGCCGTCTGATAGTTGCGGCGCTCGGGAGTGGCAGTCATGGCAGGCTCGATTATCTTGAGACGGTAACGTCGCGCAGTGTACCACGCGTATTCCACCCAGGATGAGGCGTGACGTTCGGCGCTCCCGAAGGCGGGGCTGCTGCTCGATGCTCCCGCAGACGAGACTTCTGTGCGACGCTCCCAGACGACCGTTTGGCGCCCTACGCTTTTGCGCCCATTTCTGTCAGGCTAAGGGAAACCGGTCGGTAGCAGGCTAGCGAGGGAACCTCACGGTCTTTCAAGGCTCCAACCTCTGTGGCTTTGCCAATCGTCGACCGAAGTTTCATGGAACACGATGTCATCAATAATGATTTTCGATATTCAGGAGCAGTAACGCATGATCAAGTCTTTTATGGCGCTATTGGCCGGACTGACATTCTCGGGCGCAGTGATGGCGGCGGATATCGTCGAAGGTCAGGATTATCAGGTCGTCGACGAGCCGATGAAAACGGACGTGCCGGCGGACCAAATCGAAGTCACCGAAGTGTTCTGGTACGGCTGCCCCCACTGTTATGCGCTGGAAGAGCCGCTCAACGAGTGGGTCGCCCAGCTCCCCGACGACGTCGTCTTCGATCGCATGGCGGCACCGCTGGGCAAGGTGTGGGAACAACATGCCACAGCGTTCTACGCGGCCGAACAGCTCGGCATCGAAGAGAAACTGCGCCAGGACTTTTTCGACGCCATCCACAAGGACGGCCAGCGCCTGACCGACAAGGACGACATTGCCGAGTTCTTCACCGACTACGGTGTCAGCAAGGATGAAGCGCTCAAGGCACTCGACTCCTTCGGCGTGAAGAGCGAGATCCAGCAGGCTTCCGCCAAGATGCGCGGCTACAAGCTGATGGGCGTGCCCGACCTGATCGTCGACGGCCGTTATGTCGTCACGCCCGACTCCGCCGGCTCGCTGGAAAACATGCCCAAGATCGCCAGCGCGCTGATCGAGAAGGTTCGCGAGGAACGCACCGAGAGCGAGTGACGCCATGTCCCTAGCCGCCTCGACACCCGCCAGCGAGGTCGCGCCGACACTGAAACTGCTGACCTGCAATCTGCAGGTCGGCATTCATACCTCGGCCTACCACCACTATTTCACGCGAAGCTGGCAACATCTGCTGCCCCATCCCAAGCGCAGTTCGCGCCTCGATGTCGTGGCCAGTACGCTATCGGCCTACGATATCGTCGGGCTACAGGAGGTCGACGGCGGCAGCTTCCGCTCCAGTCACGTCAATCAGGTGGAATATCTCGCCAAGCGCTCGGCGTTCGATTTCCACTTCCAGCAGCTCAACCGCAACCTGGGGCATGTCGCCCAGCACAGCAACGGTCTGCTGTCGCGTCTGATGCCCAACCGGGTCGACGAGCACCGTCTGCCCGGCATGCGTGGGCGAGGAGCGATTCATGCCCGCTACGGCGAAGGGCCGGACGCCCTGCATGTCTTCGTCGCGCACCTGGCGCTCAGCCAGCGCGGTCGCCTGCGTCAGCTCGACTACCTCGGCGAGATCATCGAGCCGCTGCATCACGTGGTGGTCATGGGCGATCTCAACTGCACGCCGGAGCAGCTGTTGGCGCATCCGCGATTCTGCCGCGCGCTGGACCTCAACCCGCTCAAGCCGCAGCTCAGCTATCCGGCCTGGCAACCCCGCCGGGCGCTGGACCATATTCTGCTGTCGTCATCGCTGAAGGCCGAGCCGCCTCGTGTGCTGGAGGCGATGTTCTCGGATCATCTTCCCATTGCCATGGACATCCATCTGCCGGTTGCCTGCCGGCGAAGCATCGGCCTCGGCGCCGATCGCAGCACGGACACTTGAGATACGACTGAGATACGAAAAAGCGCCTCCGAGGAGGCGCTTTTCATGCCGGAACGAAACGGCCAGCGGTCACCCGCCAGCCATCATCCCGCTACCCAGTTTACCCAGTTGATCATCGGCGTCGGGTAGAGCCCCAGCAGAATGACCAGCGTGGCCACGCCCAGCACCACCATACCGCCGGCCCGTTCGGCCCAATCGTGGGTCGCATCGCGACGCTGCATGCCGGGCTCGTGCAGGAACAGCGTGACCATCACGCGCAGGTAGTAATAGAGCCCGATGGCACTTCCCAGCACTACGCCGCCGACCAGCCACCAGCGATGGGCTTCGACACCCACCGCGATGATGTAGAACTTGCCGATGAAGCCTGCGGTGAACGGAATCCCCGCCAGCGACAGCATCGACACCGTCATTACCGCAGTAAGATAGGGGCGGCGCCAGAACAGGCCGCGGTAGTGGTGCAACGGGCTCGCGTCCGCCGTACCGCCGGTGGCCACGTAGGGGCTCGATACCAGCGTGACGACGCCGAAGGCACCGAGCGTGGTCAGCACGTAGGTGACCAGATAGATCCCCACGGTCTCCACGGCCAGCCCCTCGTTGACCACCAGCGCCACCAGCAGATAGCCGAAATGGGCAATCGACGAGTAGCCCAGCAGGCGTTTGAGATCGTTCTGGGTCAGCGCCAGCAGGTTGCCTACCAGCATGGTGACGACGGCGATGAAGCCGAGCAGGTCGTGCCACCAGTTCTCGTGAAACGCCAGCGTCGACTGGAAGAGCCGCACCAGCACCAGAAACACCGCCACCTTGCTGGCCGTGGCCAGGAATGTCGTTGCCGGCCCGGGCCCGCCCTGATAGACGTCCGGCGTCCACAGATGAAACGGCACGATGGAGAGCTTGAACGCCAGGCCTACCAGGAGCATGCCGGCGCCCGCCAGCAGCCACGGATCGCTGCCGTAGGTCGACAACGCTTCGCCCAGCTCGGCGAAATCCAATGTGCCGGTTATCGCATAGAGCAGCGCCATGCCGAAGAGCAGGAAGGCGGTGGCAGCCGCCGACAGCACCATGTACTTGATACCGCTTTCCAGCGCGCCACGGTCCCGGAAGGTATAGGCAAGCATCCCGAACAGCGGCATCGACAGCAGTTCGATGCCGAAAAACAGCGTCGTCATGTGACGTGCGGAAACCAGTACCAGCCCGCCGGCCGCGGCACTCAGCAGCAGCAGGTAGAATTCGTCCCGCGGACCTTCGTAGCCCTCGAGGTAATGGTGAGCCAGCGTGACGCAGGCCAGCGTCGACATCAGCACCAGCACGCCGCCGAAACGTGACAGATCGTCGACCACCAGTACCGAAGTGACATCGACCGTGCCCAGCGTCCAGCCGAACAGCAACGCCAGCAGCGCCACGTTGAGTCCGACGGCGGTCAGGATCGCGCTCAGCGTGTGGTTGCGCTGCCAGGCGATCGACAGCATCACCACGATCACGGTCAGGCAGACCAGAATCAGCGGAGAAATGGCCAGTAATGCCATCGTGGTAGCGTGGCTCATTGGGCACCTCCCGTCATTGCCCCGGCTTGCTGAACGCTCTGTTGCACGACCTGCATGGCGCCGGCGGAGGTATCCAGCAGCGGCTGGGGATAGATGCCGAAGAACACCACCAGGGCGACGATGCCGAACAGCAGTACCGTCTCGCGTCGATCCAGCCCAGCCAGCGGCGTCTCCTCTCTCGGCGGGCCGTAGTAGACGCGCTGCATGATGAACAGCGAGTAGACGGCAGCCAGGATCAGGCCAACGCTGGCGATGACCACGATCCAGGGTGCGACGCCGAATGCGCCGAACATCACCATGAACTCACCGACGAAATTGGCGGTACCGGGGAGTCCCAGCGACGCCGCCACGAACACCAGCGCGAATCCCGGCAGACCACGGATACGCCCCCACAGGCCGCCCATCTGGCGCATGTCGCGGGTATGCAGACGCTCGTAGAGCTGGCCGGAAAGAATGAACAACCCGGCGGCGGAAAACGCATGCGCCACCATCAGCGCCACCACGCCCTGCAGCGCCAGTTCGGTGCCGGCGTAGATGCCAATCAGCACGAAGCCCATGTGGGAAATACTGGTGTAGGCGATCAGACGTTTCAGGTCCTGCTGGCCGCAGGCGAGGATCGCGCCGTAGAAGATGCCGATCAGGCCCAGTGTCATCGCCACCGGCGCGAAGGCCTGGGACGCTTCCGGGAACAGCGGCAGTGCAAAGCGCAGCATCCCGTAGGCCGCCGTCTTGAGCAGGATACCAGCAAGATCCACGCTACCAGCCGTCGGTGCCTGGGCGTGGGCATCCGGCAGCCAGCCGTGTAGCGGCACCACCGGCAGCTTGACCGCGAAGGCGACGAAGAAGCCGAGCATCAGCCACCAGGCCGTGGTTTCGGACAGCGGCGTGTTCAGCAGGTCCGCATAGGCGAAGGTATACTCGCCGGTCGCGCCGTGATGGGCGAACACCAGCCCCAGGATGGCGATCAGCATCAGCAGGCCGCTGGCCTGGGTATAGATGAAGAACTTGGTGGCCGCGCCGATACGCGAACTGCCCCGGGAGCCGCTGTGACCCCACAGCGCGATCAGGAAATACATCGGTACCAGCATCATTTCCCAGAACAGGAAGAACAGGAACAGGTCGATGGCGAGAAAGACCCCGACCACGCCACCGAGAATCCACAGCAGATTGAGGTGAAAAAAGCCCACCCGCTGCACGATCTCCTTCCACGAGCAGACCACGGCCATGGCGCCGAGCAGCCCGGTCAGCGCGATCATCAGCAGCGACAATCCGTCGATCGCCAGATGCACCTGGATGCCGAAACGCGGAATCCAGTCGGCCTGCCACTCCAGCGTCCAGGCACTGGCGGCCCCTTCCGCCGGCAGGCTGAAGTCGCTGCCGACCCACAGCCCCAGCACCATCGCCAGCTCGAGCAGCATGGTGCCAAGCGCGATCCAGCGTGGCGCCTGGTCGCCGAAGCGTTCGGCCTGCCAGCACAGCAGGCCGCCAATGAAGGGGATCAGTATCAGCCAGACCAGAGTCATGAATCAGCCATCCGCGATAGAGTGAATTCCGTGTGCTCCCGACACGATGTCGCCGAGCCGCCAGCACTGTGCATCGTTCCTGCGCTCATGTGTCAGCCCACCAGCAGGAAGGCAAGCAGCAGCGTCGCCCCCAGCACCATCGACACGGCGTAATGGCGCATCAGCCCCGTCTGGGTCATGCGCAGCCCGTGGTGCGAGGCTCGCGCCAGCCACGGCAGGATATTGCACAGCGAGTTGATCCAGTCGTCTCGATTGACCCTGACCAACCCTTGATAAGGGCGCACGAACAGCCAGTCGTAGAGCGCATCGAAACCCCAGGCGTTGTGCCAGAACGTCCACAGCCGAGCGCCGCGCGGATCTGCCATCCCGCGACGAATCAGGTCGCGCCGACGCTTGAACAGCCAGCCGGCGAACAGTACGCCGCCGACGGCCACGATCATCGCGACGACTTCGAGAATGTGAGTTCCCAGCCCCTCTCCCGCCGGTCCGGGAGGCAACACCTCGTCCAGCGGAGGCGTCAGTTGCGCACCGATCGCGGTCGACATCACGATCAGCACGACCAGCGGTACGCCATGCACCAAGCCCTTGCCAGCGTGGGCGTCGCGGGCGTGATCGCTCTTCGGCGCGCCATGGAAGGTGCCGAGAATCAGGCGCACGGTGTAGATCGAGGTCAGCAGTGCGCCGAACAGACCGGCGAGCATCAGAATGCCGTGGCCGGAAGCGAGTGCCGACACCAGGATGGCGTCCTTGCTGTAGAAGCCAGCCGTGACCAGTGGCAGGGCCGCCAGTGCCGCGCCCCCGACGATGAACCCGGCGTAGGTCAGCGGCAGCTTGCGCCACAGCCCGCCGAGGCGGCGCATGTCCTGCTCGTGATGGGTGCAGATGATTACCGAACCGGCGGAGAGGAACAGCAGCGCCTTGAAGAAGGCATGGATCATCAGGTGGAAGATCGCCGCATCGAACGCGCCGACACCCAGCGCCAGAAACATGTAGCCGATCTGGCTCATGGTCGAATACGCCAGCACGCGCTTGATGTCGGTCTGCGCCAGCGCCGCGAACCCCGCCACCAGCAGCGTCAGCGCGCCGATCACCCCGACCAGCAGCAGCACGTCCGGTGCCAGCAGGAAGATCCCGTTCATGCGTGCGATCAGATAGACGCCTGCGGTGACCATGGTTGCCGCATGGATCAACGCCGACACCGGTGTGGGGCCGGCCATGGCGTCCGCCAGCCAGGTGTGAAGCGGCAGCTGTGCCGATTTGCCGATCGCCCCGCCGAGCAGCATCAGCGCCGCGAGCTGCGGCATCAGGCTGCCCTCGCTCCAGATCTCCGGCGCGCGCGCCAGCAGCGTCTGGATATTGAGCGAGCCGAGCTCGACATAGAGCAGGAACATGCCGATCGCCAGGAACACGTCGCCGGTACGCGTGATGACGAACGCCTTGAAGGCCGCCCAACCGTTGGCTGACGTACGGTAGTAGTAGCCGATCAGCAGATAGCTGCAGAGCCCCACCCCTTCCCAGCCGAAGTAGAGCAGCAGCAGGTTATCACCCAGCACCAGCAGGATCATGCTGAACACGAACAGGTTCATGTGGCAGAAGAAGCGGGTCACGCCCTCCTCGCCGCGCATGTACCAGGCCGCGAACAGGTGGATGAAGAAACCGACGCCGGTGATGACGCCAAGCAGCGTCAGCGACAGGCCATCGAGCATCAGCCCCATGGTGGGCTGGAAATCCCCCACCGTGATCCAGTGCCAGAGCGTCAGCGTCTGCGCCGACTGGCCGTGGTCGTAGAAATCGATCCCGACCCACAGCGTGCATAGCGCCGCCAGGCCGATCGAAGCGACACCGATGGTGGCGCTGGCCCGCTCGGAGAGCCGGCCGAACGAGAGCGCCAGGATCAACGATCCCAGCAGCGGGAAGACGAAGGTGAGGGTAAGTAGATTCATCCGCGCAACCTGCCAGCCGCATCGATATCGAGAGTCTTGAAGCGCCGATAGAGCTGCATCAACAGCGCCAGCCCCACGCTCGCCTCGGCCGCTGCCAGCGTGATGATCATCAGAAACATCACCTGGCCGTCGGCCTGGTGCCAATGAGTGCCGCCGACGATGAACGCCAGGCCGGCGGCGTTCATCATGATCTCTAGGCTCATCAGCACGAACAGCATGTTGCGCCGCGTCATCAGCCCGGCCAGCCCCAGCACGAACAGGATCGCCGCCAGCCACAGGCCGTGTTCTACCGGAATGCCCGTCATGCCTTGCCCTCCTGCGTGCGGTTCTGTTCACGTGTATTGACCGGGGTTTCACGGACCGGCGCGGCATCCGCCTGGGCCTGCTCGTTGAGCTCGCGCTGGCGCTCGCGGGCCAGATCGGCTTCATCGTGCGCTTCGCTGCGGCCCAGATGAGACGCCGCCACCAGCGCCGCCAGCAGCAGCATGGCGGCCAGCTCGACGATGACCAGATAGGGGCCGAACAGCGAGATCCCCACCATTTTGGCCGTCAGCGTCTCGCCACTGATGCTGCCTTCGTAGTCGCCGCTGGCCAGCGTGACGATCATCACGATCAGCAACACCGCTGTCAGCACCGCGGGCCCCACCCACGCCTTGGGCTGGAGCCAGGCACGCTCCTGCTCCACCGCCGACTCGCCGAGATTGAGCATCATCACCACGAACACGAACAGCACCATGATCGCCCCGGCGTAGACGATGATCTCGAGCGCCCCAGCAAACGGCGCACCGAGGGCGAAGAACACCATCGCCACCGCGATCAGCGACACGATCAGATAGAGCAGCGCGTGAACCGGGTGCGTACCCGTCACCACGCGAAGGGTGGCGAGAATCGCGACCAGCCCACTCAAGTAAAACGCGATTTGCATGCTTCTCTCCCAGCAAACGGCTTCGAACCGCAACCTGCACGTTGGCGCCGAAGTTCCGGCGCAGCGATGCCGTGACTCATGGCATCAACGACTTGACGTCGATCGGCTCGGCCTCGTTCTGCGCCTCGCCCTTGTCCTTGCCCGCGATCGACAGGCCCGCCACACGATAGAAATTGGTGCTGTGATCCTTGCCCGGGCCATCGATCAGCAGGTCCTGCTTTTCGTAGACCAGCTCCTGACGCCGAAACTCGCTCATCTCGAAATCCGGGGTCAACTGAATCGCCGAGGTCGGGCAGGCCTCCTCGCACATGCCGCAGAAGATGCAGCGCGAGAAGTTGATGCGAAAGAACTCCGGATACCAGCGCCCGTCCTCTTTCTCGCCCTTCTGCAGCGAGATGCAGGCCACCGGACACGCCACCGCACACAGGTTGCAGGCGACACAGCGCTCCTCGCCGTCCGGGTCGCGGGTCAGCACGATGCGCCCGCGATAGCGCGGCGGCAGATAGACCTGCTCTTCCGGATACTGCAGCGTCTCGCGCTTGCGCCAGCTGTGGGAGAAAACCATCCACAGCGTGCGCAACTGCGTGCCGGTGCCGTTGATGATCTTGCGGATCTGATCAAGCATCGATGATCCCCTTAGACGCCCGGATCGATGAGCAGAATCATCGCCCCGGTGATCAATAGATTGACGAGTGTCAGCGGTAGACACACCTTCCAGCCGAAGCTCATGACCTTGTCGTAGCGCGGTCTCGGCAATGCCGCCCGCAACAGCACGAACAGGATGACGAAGAACACCGTCTTGAGCAGGAACCAGACGATCGGCGGCAGCAATGGCCCGTGCCAGCCGCCGAAGAACAGCGTCACCAGCAGCGCCGAGATCAGCACGATGCCGATGTACTCGCCGACGAAGAACATGCCCCACTTCATGCCGGAATATTCGATGTGGTAACCGTCGGCCAGCTCCTGTTCGGCCTCGGGCTGATCGAACGGATGGCGGTGGGTCACCGCGATGCCGGCGATGACGAAGGTGCAGAAGCCGAAGAACTGCGGAATGATGAACCAGACGTTCTCCTGCGCGTTGACGATGTCGCGCATGTTGAACGAGCCGGTCATGGCGACGATGCCCATCACCGCCAGGCCCATGAACACTTCGTAGGAAAGGGTCTGGGCAGAGGCGCGCAGCGCACCGAGCAGTGCGTACTTGTTGCCGCTGGCCCAGCCCGCGAACAGCACGGCGTAGACGTTGATGCCAGCCATCGCGAAGAAGAACAAAATACCGATGTTGAGATCCGCCACGCCCCAGCCGGGGGTGATCGGAATGACCATGAACGAGAGCAGCAGCGAGGCCATGGCGATCGCCGGCGCCAGCACGAAGAAGGTGCGGTCGGCGAACGGCGGGATCCAGTCTTCCTTGAAGAAGATCTTGAGCATGTCCGCCGCGATCTGCAAAAGCCCGAACGGCCCTACCCGGTTGGGGCCGTAGCGGTCCTGCCACAGGGCCAGCAGGCGCCGCTCGATCATGCTCAGCAAAGCACCGGAAACGACCACGACCAGCAGAATCACCACGGCCTGGAGCATCGCGATCAATGTCGCTTCGACTTGAGGCGTCCACCAGCTCATGGGCGCACCTCCTCAACCGAAGCCTGACGCTCCCCACCGGCCCGGGTGATACGCCCCCACCGCGTGGCGCCCGGGGTCAGCGCGCCGGTGACCTCCTGAATCGTGCCGCCTGGCAACCCGATCATGCCTTTCGGCATTCCCGCGCTGAGCCGCGCCGGCAGGTCGAAGGTAGCACCGTCCAGCGAAATCGAGACCACGTCGCCCGCGGCAACGCCGAGTCGCGCCGCATCGGCTTCGCTCAACGCCACCTGCGGAACCGCCATGCGCTCGCGGATCGGTTCGGCACGACGCGACATCTCGTCGCCACCGAACAGCTGCGGCAGATCGATTATCTGCCATTCATCCGCGCGCGGCGTGAAGGCGGCGGGGATCTCGGTGCAGTAGTCGCCACTGGCCACCGGCGCCGTGAACAGCCGCTTGCCCGGATCGCCGGCGCGCAGGTGCCCACCGACTTCGTCCTGGAACTTGTTCCAGGCCTGAGGCGAGTTCCAGCCCGGCGCCCAGGCAAAGGCGACATCGCGGCGCGGTTCCTGATAGCCCGCGTAGCCCTCCATCGAGAAGGCGAACGGTGTATCGAGATCCACTGGTGCCCGCGGCTCGTTGACGTTGAGGTTGGCGCGCATCGCGGTACGGCCGCTGTAGCGGTGCGGCTCACGGGCGAGCTTCAGGCCGTGGATCCGGAACATCGCTTCCGGCGTATTCTGGTGCAGCGGCGCCAATGCCGGCGCGTCCTCGGCCACCGCCTGGGTCAGGTCGTCGAGCAGAATCGTCTCCACCGGCTGACGATCCAGTGTCGCATGCAGGGCATGCAACCAGCGCCAGCTTTCCCGGATACGGGTATCCGGGCGCATGTAGCTGGGATCGAAGACCTGATAGAAGCGCTGCGCTCGCCCTTCCAGACTGACCAGCGTACCGTCGCTTTCGGCGAAGGTGCCGGCCGGCAGGCCGATATCGGCGCGCTCCCAGGTCGGCGTACGCTGATGATCGATCGTAACGACCGCCGTCGCTCTCGCGAGCGCGCTGTCCACGCGCGCCGCCGGCAGCCGGGTATAGAGATCGTTCTCAAGGATCACCACGCCGTCGGCATTACCTGTATCGAGCTGCTCCAGCGCCCAGTCGAGGGACTCGCCGCCGAGCAGCCCGAGCCCGACGCTATTGGCTTCGCGGCGAACGAGGGTCAGGCTGGCGTCCGCCTTCTGGCGCCGTGCCAGGGCGCGGGCGACATTGCCGGCCGCTTCGAGAATCGCCATCGAGCCCAGCGACTCGCCGGCGATGACCAACGGCTTCTTCGCCGCCATCAGCGCATCGGCGATACCTTCGACCAGTCGCGACGTGGCGTCGTCGAGCCCGTCGACGGCCGGCGCGGTGGGGTCGAGAGCGCGCGCCACGGCGAACCCGAGACGGGCGATGTCGTCGGGTGCGGCGCGCTCGGCGCGGGTTGCGATGCCGTCGAGCTTGGTCACGTCCGGCGTGGCCAGGAACAGCGGATGGCCGGCATCCTGTGCGATGGTCTTCACCGCTTCGGCGTTCCACTCGGGAATGCCGCGTGCCGCGCCCAGCTCGGCGCCCTTGCCACGGACCGCCTGACGCACCGAGAGCGCGATGCGGGCGGCGCTCTGGATCAGATCTTCGCCGAGCACCAGAATCGCGTCGCACTGTTCGATCTCGCGCAGGCTCGGCGTCGCCAGCCCCGTCTCGCGATTGAGCGCTTCCATCCGGCGGATTCGCGCCAGTTCGCCGGCTTCGATGCCGGTGGAGAAGTTGTCCGCGCCGACCAGCTGGCGCAGCCGATGGTTGCTCTCTAGGCTGGCCCGGGGCGAACCGATACCGACGATCCGTCTGGCACCGCGCAGCGCATCGGCGGCACGGTCCAGCGCCTCGTCGACTTCCATGGTGCGCGCTTCACCACCGGTCTCCCGGCATTCGGGGCGTGTCGGTCGATCCTTGCGGTTGACGTAGCCATAGCCGAAACGGCCGCGGTCGCAGAGGAAATAGCCGTTGACGTCGCCGTTGTAGCGATTCTCGATCCGACGGATATCGCCGTAGCGCTCGCCGGGGCTGATGTTGCAGCCCGACGCGCACTGGTGGCAGACGCTCGGCGCGAACTGCAGGTCCCATTTGCGGGTGTAGTGATCGGAGTGGGTCTGGTCGGTGAACACGCCGGTGGGGCAGACTTCGGTCAGGTTGCCGGAGAACTCGCTCTCCAGCGTGCCGTCGGTGACGCGGCCGAAGTAGACGTTGTCGTGCGCGCCGAAGGCGCCCAGATCCTCGCCGCCGGCATAGTCCTGATAGAACCGGGTGCAGCGATAGCACGTAATGCAGCGATTCATCTCGTGAGCGATGAACGGGCCGAGATCCTGATTGCGATGGGTCCGCTTGCGGAAGCGATAACGACGGCGATCGTGGCCCGTCATCACCGTCATGTCCTGCAGATGACAGTGGCCGCCTTCTTCGCACACCGGGCAATCGTGCGGGTGGTTGACCATCAGCCACTCGATCACCGTCTGGCGGAAGGCCTTGGCCTCCTCGTCGGCGATGGAGATGTAGGCGTCGTCCTTGACCGGCGCCATGCAGGACATCACCAGCATGCCGCGGGTGTCATCGGCGTCCTTGTACTGTTTCACCGCACACTGACGGCAGGCGCCGACGCTGCCCATCGCCGGATGCCAGCAGAAATAGGGAATATCCAGCCCCAGCGAAAGGCAGGCGTGGAGCAGGTTGTCGCTGTCTTCGACTTCGTAGTCGTTGCCGTCGACGTGAATGGTGGCCATGGCGTCGAACTCCTCCTACACGCTGCCGACCGGGATCGGGTCCGCGTGCGCTTCACCCTTGGACCGGGTGATGCCACGCTCGAACTCGTCACGGAAATAATGAATCGCGGATGCCAGCGGCATCGCCGCCCCCGGCGCGTGGGCGCAGAAGGTCTTGCCGGGCCCAAGGTCGCGGGCCATCTGCTCGAGCAGCTCGATATCGCCGGACTCGCCCTCGCCCGCCTCCAGCGCGCGCAGCAGCTTGACGCTCCACGGCAGGCCGTCGCGGCAAGGGGTACACCAGCCGCAGGATTCGCGGGCGAAGAACTCTTCGAGATTACGGGTCAGCGACACCATGCTCTGATTGTCGGCGACGACGGTCAGCAGCCCGGTGCCCATGCGACTGCCGACCTTGCCGATGGTATCGAAATCGAGCGCCAGCTCGAGGTGTTCCGGCAGCAGGAAACCGGTACTGCCCCCGCCGGGCAGCCAGCTCTTGAGCGTCAGCCCATCGCGCATGCCGCCGGCGAGCTCGAGGATCCGGTTGCCGGTGGTCCCCATCGGCAGTTCCCACAGGCCGGGATTGTTGACCTTGCCGGAGACCCCGTAGAGCTTGGTGCCGCCATCGCTGCTGAGATCGCCGGAGAGCGCCTGGAACCAGTCGGCGCCGTGATTGACGATGCCCGGCACGTTGCACAGCGTTTCGACGTTGTTGACTACCGTCGGCAGCCCCCAGGCGCCGGACTGACCGGGAAACGGCGGCTTGGCCCGCGGATTGGCGCGCTTGCCTTCCAGCGAGTTGATCAAGGCGGTCTCTTCACCGCAGATATAGCGGCCGGCCCCGGTATGAAGGGCGATGTCGAAATCCCAGCCGCTACCGCGCACGTCCGAACCCAGCCAGCCATCGGCGCGGGCATCGGCCAGGGCGCGCTGTATCGAGGCGGCGGCGCGATGATATTCACCACGCAGGAAGATGTACCCCTGCTTCGAACGGTTGGCGAAGCCGGCCAGGATCATGCCCTCGATCAGCAGGTGAGGCTGCTGCTCCATCAGCAGGCGATCCTTGAACGTGCCCGGCTCCATCTCGTCGGCGTTACAGACGATGTAGCCGCGCGGGACGTCCTCGCCTTTCATCGTCAGGCTCCACTTGAAGCCCGCCGAGAAGCCGGCGCCGCCGCGACCGCGCAGGTTGGCGGTCTTCACTTCTTCGGTCAGCGACTCGTAGGTGTGCTGCTCGAGCGCCTTGGTGACCGCATCATAGCCTTGCGTGCCGCGGTACTCGTCGAGCAGCACCGGGGATTGGTCGTCGTGCAGGCGCCAAGTCAGCGGATGGGTCTCGGCGCGACGCTCGCTGGCGGATTGCAGAATACGGCTCATGTCTCTTTCCCCCGCGTCATGCGCATCAAGGTCATGAGTAGGCCTCCAGCAGACGGGGAATCTCGTCCGGCGTCACCGGGCCATGCAGATCCTCGCCGATCAGAATCGTGGGCCCCCGATCGCAGGCGCCGAGACAGCACACCGGCAGCAGCGTGAAGCGTCCGTCCGCCGTGGTCTGGCCCATCTGGATACCCAGGTGCGCGATGAAAGCGTCACGCAGCTCCTCGTAATCGGTCAGGAAACAGGAGCTGCTGTCGCAGATCAGGATGACGTGACGGCCGACCGGCTGGCGGAAGATCAGGCTGTAGAAGGTCGCCACGCCCTCGACGTCGGCGATGCGGATGCCCAGCGTCTCGGCAATCGCCGGAATCGCGCCGTCCGGCACGTGGCCATGACGCTTCTGCACGATCTTGAGCGCTTCGATACTCGCCGCCTGCGGATAGGGGTAGTGTGCCCGCTCCTCGAGAATGGCCTCGCGATCGGCAGGGTCGAGCGCAAACGCATCGCTGGCGATCGTCGCGGCGGTAGAACTGGCGGTTGTCTGATTCATGTTCGTCTCCAACGTCCTTACCGGCCTCGTTCAGCGATCCACGTCGGCCATGACGAAATCGATACTGCCCAGGTGAGCGATCAGGTCCGGCACGAAGCCGCCGCGCATCACGGCAGGAATCTGCTGCAGATGCGGGAAGCTGGGCGTACGAATACGCGTGCGATAGCTCATGGTGCTGCCGTCGCTGGTCAGGTAGTAACTGTTGATGCCCTTGGTCGCCTCGATCATCTGCATCGACTCGGCGGCCGGCAGCACGGGGCCCCAGGAGACCTGCAGGAAGTGCGTGATCAGCGTCTCGATGTGCTGGAGCATCTTTTCCCGCGGCGGGGGCGTGGTCAGCGGATGGTCGGCCTTGTAATCGCCCGCCGGCATGTGGTCGATGCACTGCTGAAGAATGCGCACGCTCTGGCGCATCTCCTCGATGCGCAGCATGCCGCGATCGAAGGCATCGCCGTTGACGGCCGTCGGCACCTCGAAGTCGAAGTTCTCGTAGCCGGAGTAGGGGCGCTTCTTGCGCAGATCGAAGTCCAGCCCGGTGGCGCGCAGATTGGGGCCGGTGACCCCCCAGTCGAGCGCCTGCTGGGTATCGAAGGCGGCGACGTGCTTGGTGCGGTCGCGCACGATGGCGTTTTCCATCATCGCCTTCTCGTATTCGGCCAGACGCTTGGGCATCCAGTCGACGAACCCCTGGACCAGCTTGTCCCACCCGTTGGGCAGGTCATGGGCCGTGCCGCCGATGCGATACCACGCCGGGTGCATGCGGAAGCCGGTGATCGCCTCGATCACTTCGTAGGCTTTCTGGCGGTCGGTGAAGGTGAAGAACACCGGCGTCATCGCGCCGAGGTCCTGCAGATAGGTCCCGAGGAACAGCAGGTGGCTGTTGATGCGGAACATCTCTGCCATCATGACCCGGATCGTCCTGGCCCGATCCGTCACGGTAATGCCGGCCAGCTTCTCAACCGCCAGCACGTAGGGCAGGTTGTTCATCACCCCGCCGGTGTAGTCGATGCGATCCGTGTAAGGGATGAAGCTGTGCCAGGACTGGCGCTCGGCCATCTTCTCGGCGCCGCGATGGTGGTAGCCGATGTCCGGCACGCAGTCGACGACCTCTTCACCGTCGAGCTGGAGCACGATGCGGAAGGCGCCATGAGCCGAGGGGTGGTTGGGACCGAGGTTGAGGAACATGAACTCGGTCTCTTCGCCTTCGCGCTTCATGCCCCACTGGGCCGGGTCGAAGCGCAGCGCCTCCTGCTCGACCTCCTGCCCTTTCACCGTCAGCGTGTAGGGATCGAACTCGGTGGCGCGGGCGGAGTAGTCCTTGCGCAGCGGATGGCCGGTCCAGGTCGGCGGCATCATGATCCGGGTCAGGTGCGGGTGGCCGGCAAAGTCGATGCCGAACAGGTCGAACACCTCGCGCTCGTACCAGTTGGCATTGACGAAAATGTCACTGATCGAGGGCAGCGTCAGATCCCGTTCGTGCAGCGCGACCTTGATCATCAGGTCAGCGTTCCGTTCGACCGACAGCAACTGGTAGAAGACGGTGAAGTCCGCGGGCGGCAGGCCACGACGATGGGTCCGCAAGCGTTCGTCGACCGCGCTCAGGTCAAACAGCATCGAGAAGGGCCCGGTCACGCGGCGCAGATACGCGAGGACATCGCGTAGATGCTCTCGCGCCACCCAGATCACCGGCATGCCGGTCAGGGTATCCTGCGGGGTAAAGGCGGCTTCCCCGAAATGTTGCGCCAGTTCGGCCACGACGTCGGCCGAGCCGGCGGCATGGGAAGCGCTGGAAGTCATCGTGCTCTCGTTTTGAAAAGCGCCGTTTTGAGAATCATCGGCTGCAGTCATGGCTGGCGGCCCCCGGTGCGAAAATCAATGGTCGAGAACGACCACAAGAATCAATGGCAAAGGACGATCGATGCGGTCGGTCGTCTAGACGCCATCCGGGGTTCGCAGCTCCTTGACCGCGATACGGCGGTCGCGATGCTTTTCGCGTTGCGAGGGCATCTCGGCGCGATAGACGCCCTGATCTCCGACCACCCAGGAGAGCGGGCGTCGCTCCTCCTGAATCGAGTCCTGCAGCAGCTGGAGGCCCTGCAGGAATGCTTCCGGGCGCGGCGGGCAACCGGGTACGTAGACGTCCACGGGCAGGAACTTGTCGACGCCCTGGACGACGGAATAGATATCGTACATGCCACCGGAATTGGCACACGATCCCATCGAGATCACCCATTTGGGTTCGAGCATCTGGTCGTACAACTGCTGGATGACGGGCGCCATCTTGATGAAGCAGGTGCCGGCGATGACCATGAAGTCGGCCTGGCGCGGAGAGGCACGAATCACTTCCGCCCCGAAACGGGCAACGTCATGGGGCGCGGTAAATGCCGTGGTCATTTCCACGTAGCAACAGGAGAGGCCGAAGTTGTAGGGCCACAACGAGTTCTTGCGCCCCCAGTTCACGGCCGAATGAAGCACGTCCTCGAGCTTGCCCATGAAGACATTGCGATGAATCTGCTGCTTCATCGGATCGTCGACAAGCTCGCGTTGGCCGAGGGGATAGCGATCAGCCGCGGAATCGCCTCCCTCCGCACGGGTCAGGGTGTACTGCATAGTGAGCCTCAACAAACCAGATAGAAAAACGGTCGGGGAAGCGCTGGTCGGTCACGAAGGCCAGACTCCCATCATGATCTTTTTGGCGATCGCCATCGCGATCCAGCATGCCGGATTCGACGCGCCTTTTTCTTTCAGCGTGCACGGCGGTCGACGCCCGGCACAGCAGCCAGCTCACGCGCTCTCGACGCGTCTTCGCGCCCTCGCTTGCGTGGCGCCCAGTCGAGAGCCCCGACGCGGGCGTCATACACCAAGCCGGCCAACAGAATGAGAATGAACACCGCCGCTGCCACGAATCCCGTCCAGCCAACTTCACGTACGGAAACGGCCCAGCCGAACAGGTAAACGGCTTCGATGTCGAAAATGACGAACAGCATGGCAACGAGATAGAACTTGACCGAGAACCGTTGACGCGCTGAGCCGGCGCCAACGATGCCGGATTCGAAAGGGAGGGACTTGCTGCGACCCTGACTGCGCCCACCGAGCAGGCTGGCAGCGCCGATCATCAAACCGCAAAGTGCAACCACGGCCACCACGAACAAACCGGTAGCCCAATAACTGGCAATCCATGCGGTGACCGGATCGGACATGCATCCCTCGCAGAAGTGATGGAACCTGAATGCAGTGAAAACAACCAAACTGACAGTTTCGTAAGTTTACGAGTTTACACGACTGATAGTTGATAGCAAGCCTGCTAATTAGTCCTATTGCAGTCTGTCAGAAAATCTGGCGGCCCCCGTAACAGCCTCACCTCACCAGCCTATATCATGCGGAAACGCCTTTGCCATTGGGCAATGGCAGCATCTTGTCTTAGGCTAGACGCTTTCCCGTCGCTTGCAATGTCCTCACATGGTTTCTCACTCGATTCCCAACGCCTTGACGATCGCCGGATCGGACCCTTCCGGTGGTGCAGGTCTACAGGCTGATATCAAGACGTTCTCGGCCCTCGGCGTGTACGCCACCAACGTGATCACGGCTGTGATTGCACAGAATACGCGCGGGGTGGCAGCCGTCGAGCCAGTATCGGTGACGCTGATTCGCACCCAGTTGGACAACCTGCTCGACGACGTCGAGATCGACGCGGTCAAGATCGGCATGGTCGCCAGCCGCGAGGTGGCGGGGACGATTGCCGAAGCGCTGACACGACGCCGCCCGCGCTGGATCGTGCTCGATCCGGTGATGGTCGCCAAGAGCGGCGACCGACTGGTAGACGACGAAGGGTTGCGCGCGGTGCGGGATGTTCTGGTCCCCCTGGCCGACGTGATCACCCCCAACCTGCCGGAAGCCGCCGCGCTGCTTGGCACCGAGACGCCCCGCACCCTCGCCGACATGGAGGCGATGGTCGGTGATCTTGCGGCGCTGGGGGCACCCTATGGCCTGCTGAAAGGCGGCCATCTACCGCTGGAACGCTGCCCGGATCTGCTGTGGATGCCAAATGACAGACGCTGGCTGGATGCGCCGCGCCTGCCGACGCGCAACCTTCACGGTGCCGGCTGCGGCCTCTCCTCGGCGATTGCCGCCTGCCTTGCGCACCTGCCGCCAGAGAAGGCCGATGTCGACGGTGCCATCGAAGCGGCCAAGCAATGGTTGCATCAGGCCTTGATGGCTAGCGAGCGCCTCGATGTAGGGCAAGGCAAAGGGCCACCGCATCATTTTCATGCCTGGTGGTGATCTGCATTAAACGCGAGCTTTCGACATCTCCCCTAACAGTCGTGAACTTCTCGTTCGTGGTCCATAGTATGTGACTGCTTCGCCATCTGCCGGGAAGGATCCCGGCTCCCACATAGTGAGATGGAGAGATAGGGAGATCGAGTCTGGATGGACCCCCACATCATTGTTCTGGGCGGCCTGGGTGTGCTGATACTGCTGGTCGCCTGGGTGCCGACGTTAACACCGAAACTGCCGCTGTCATTGCCGATCATCTGCATCGGTATCGGTTTCGCCCTGTTCTCTCAGCTCGGCGCGGAGGGATTGCAGCCCAGAGAACACGTCAGGACGCTCGAGATACTCACGGAACTCACGGTGATCATTTCGCTGGCCGGCGCCGGGCTGAAGATCGACGACCCGCTGAAATGGCGTCATTGGACGGACACGCAGCGTCTCCTGGGTATCACCATGCCGCTGACCATCGGCGGCATTGCCGCGCTGGGCGCCTACTACCTGGGCCTGCCGTGGGAAACCGCGCTACTGATCGGCGCCGTGATCGCGCCGACCGACCCGGTGCTGGCCGCCGACGTCCAGGTCGGCCCGCCGAGTTCCGGCCCCGGCGACAAGGTGCGCGCCAGCCTGACCTCGGAAGCCGGCCTCAATGATGGCCTGGCATTTCCGTTCACCTATCTGGCGATCGCCGTAGCCATCAACGGCACCTCGCCCGGCGCGTGGACATGGGACTGGTTCACCATGGACGTGTTGTGGCGGATCACCGCAGGCGTCGCGGCGGGCTGGTTCTTTGGCTGGCTGCTGGGGCTGCTGATGTTCCGGTCGGGGCGTATGTCTCTCGCCAGCACCGGGCAAGGCTTCGTCGCCCTGGGTGGCACTTTCGTCACCTATGCCGGCGCAGAAGCGATCCACGGCTACGGCTTCATCGCCGTGTTCGTTGGCGCGCTGGCCCTGCGCAGTACCCAGGAAGAAGCCCACGACTATCACGTGCGCCTGCACGATTTCACCGAAGAGATCGAACGGCTGCTGATGATGTTCCTGCTGGTGCTGTTCGGCGGCAGCCTGGCCGGGCCGCTGCTCGATGGCCTGACCTGGCCGATGGCGGTGGCCGGGCTGGTGATCCTGTTCGTGATCCGGCCACTGGCCGGCATGATCGGGCTGATCGGCTCAAAGATGAAGTCGAGGGAAAAGGCGGTGGTCAGCCTGTTCGGGATCCGTGGCGTGGGCTCGTTCTATTACCTCGCCTACGCCAGCAGCAAGGCGGAATTCGGCGAGCTCGACAGCGCCTGGACGCTGGTCAGCTTCCTGGTATTGGCCTCCATCCTCTTCCACGGCATGACCGCCGGGCCGATCATGCTCTGGCTGGACCGGCGCCGCGAGGCAGCACGGCAACGCTCGTAGCTCGTAGCTCGTAGCTCGTAGCTCGTGGCTCGTGGCTCGTGGCTCGTGGCTCGTGGCTCGTGGCTCGTGGCTCGTGGCTCGTGGCTCGTGGCTCGTGTTCAATCATCCGGATCGAGAACCGCCTTCAGGAACGCCTTGGTCCGTTCTTCCTTCGGCGCGGTGAAGATATCCTCCGGCTTGCCCTGCTCCTTGATCCGCCCCTGGTCGAAGAAGCAGATACGGTCGGAAACCTGGCGCGCAAAATGCATCTCGTGGGTCACCAGCAGCATGGTCAGGTCGTGCTCGTCCGCCAGAGTGCGAATGACGTTCAACACCTCCCCCACCAGCTCGGGATCCAGCGCCGAGGTCGGCTCGTCGAAGAGCATGACCTTGGGCCGCATCGCCAGCGCACGGGCAATGCCCACACGCTGCTGCTGGCCGCCGGAGAGCTGGTGGGGATACTTGCCGGCCTGATCGGTCAGGCCCACCATCTCCAGCAGCTCCATGCCGCGCTTTCTCGCTTCGGCCTTGCTCACGCCCAGCACCTGCACCGGCGCTTCGGTCAGATTGCGCAGTACCGTCATGTGCGGAAACAGATTGAACTGCTGGAAGACCATGCCCAACTGACTGCGCATCTGGCGCAAATGTTGCTCGCTGGCCGGCGCGAGCGAGTCGCCCTTGCGCTGGTGCCAGAGAGGCTCGCCGCCGACGTAGACGACGCCGTCGTTGATCTCCTCCAGCGTCATCAGGATGCGCAGCACGGTCGACTTGCCGGAGCCGGAAGGGCCGATGATGGTGACCTTCTCGCCGCGCTGGACTTCGAAGTCGAGCTCGTCGAGTACCACGTGATCACCGAAGCGTTTGACGACCTTGTCGAACTTGATGATGGGATCGCGAGTTTTCGTGGCGTCGTTCATTTGAGAGAAAGGCCTCGCTTGGGCAAATGGGTATCCAGGTAGCGCACACCGAAGGACGCGATGATCGTCATTACCAGATAGAGGCCACCCACCATGGAAAGCGGAATCAGATAGCCGCCGGTGCGGTCGCCGATGATCTTGGCCACGCCAAGCATTTCCAGCACGGTCACGACCGACAGCACGGGCACGTCTTTCATGATCGAGACCAGGTAGTTACCCAGCGCGGGAATGATGCGTGGAACCGCCTGCGGCAGAATGATATGGGTAAAGGTTCGCGACGACGCCAGATTGAGCGCCCGCGCCGCTTCGCGCTGCCCCTTGGCCACAGCCTCCAGGCCCGCGCGATAGACTTCCGAGGTGTAGGCGCTGTACTGCACGCCCAGCGCCAGCGCACCGGTCAGGAACGCCGGCAGCGTCAGTCCGAACTCGGGCAGAACGTAGAACAGGAAGAACAGCTGGATCAGCAGTGGCGTATCGCGGATGAATTCCGTCACCAGCTTGGCCGGCCAGCGGATGAGGCGAGTCGGCGCGCTCTTCAGCGCCGCCAGCACCAGCCCCAGGATCAGGGCGATAAAGAAGCCGACCACGGTGGCCTGCAGGGTCACCACCAGACCATGCAGCAGAATCGGAAAGATCGAGACCGCAAAGGCCCACTGGCTACTGGTATCCCATTCGATGCCGAAAAACATGCGTTATCTCCCCGCCGCGCGCCAGCGGCCAACGTAGCGTTCCAGCAGTTTCATGCACGCGGTCAATACCAGCGCCATGCCGAAGTACATGAACAGGACCAGGGTATAGACGGTCACGCTGTCCTGAGTGAAGTTGCGGATCTGTTCGGCGCGGAAAGCCATGTCGCCCAGCGAGATCAGCGATACCAGCGCGGTGTCCTTGAGATTCTGAACCGCGAGATTGCCGAAGGTCGGCATCATCTCCGGGATCGCCTGGGGCAGCGTGATTCGCCAAAGCCGCTTGCGCGAGGTGAAATTGAGCGCCGTCGCCGCCTCGTACTGCTCCTTGGGCACGGCCTGCACCGCGCCACGCACGACCTCGGCCCCATAGGCACCGATATTCAGCGCCAGCGCGACTACCCCTGCCACCACCGGTGGAAAGCGCAGGTCGAGACCGATCGCCTGTCCCATGATGGGCAGCGCGAAGTAGATCCAGAACAGCTGCACCAGCAGCGACGTACCGCGAAAGATTTCGATATAGGCAACGCTGATTCCCTTGAGCAGGGGATTGTGAGACAGCTTGCCGAGACCGAAGAGGAAGGCAAAGATGCCGCCCAGAATCGTCGAGTAGACCGTGAGTTGCACGGTCACCCACGCACCCTGGGACAAGGGGGCGAGATAGCTCGTCCATTCCATCGGGGAGACTCCGCATTCGCTAACGAACGGTCCCGGCAGTACCGGCACCGTTCAAGGACGAACCGAACGCTCGCCCGAGAACCGTCGTCTCGAGCGAGCGCTCACCGTCACATCGGGTTCAGAAGTTCGATTGCAAAACTCAGGAATCCGCGGTGCAAAGCTCTTCCGTGGTACGGTGACTGGAGCCGTCGACATCGGCCTGGCTGAAACCGTAACCCATCAGCGTCTCGCTCCAGTCGTCGGTCTGCTTGTACTCTTCGAGTGCTTCGTTGACCGCATCGCGCAGTTCGGTATTGTCGCTGTTGAACGCGAACGCGCCCCAGCTACGCACTTCTTCGCCATCGATGACCGGGTCCACGAATTCCGCTGCCGACTCGACGTCATCGCTCTTGCCCGCCAGCTCGCTGACCGTCAGGCTGGTCGCGGCATAGGCATCGGCGCGGCCGGTCGAAACTGTGGAGATCGCATCGGCATTGCTGGAGATGGTGACCATGTTCTCCTGCGGTACGCCGAGCGCCTGCAGCATGTCCAACTGATCCGCGCCCGCCATGATGGCGATCTTGGCGTCGCCCTCGACGAAGTCGCTGAACGCATGCAGATCCTTGGGATTGCCTTCCTTGACCAGCAGCCCTTCACCGTAGGAGGAGTTGGGCTCGGAGTAGATCACCTGCTGGCAGCGATCCGGCAACACGGCCATCTCGGCCGCGGCGATATCGAAACGGTTCGCCTGCAAGCCCGGAATCAGCGAGCTGAAGTTGGTAGTGACCCACTCGATGTCGTCGACGCCCATCTCGTTCATGATATGGCGGATGACATCGGGCCCAGCGCCCTTGGCCTCACCGCTCATGTCCATGTAGCCGTAGGGAATTTCGTTGGCGACGGCGATCTTGATCGAACCGGAATCCTTGATTTCCTGGAGTGACGCGGCCTGCGCGATGCCTACGGCCAGGCAGGAAAGTACGGAACCGGCAATCAGTGTCGTGACGCCTTTATTGATAACGTCTTTATTGATGTTGTATCGCATCGTTCAAATCTCCGTCTGCAAGGTTCGGATCCGCAGCGGCGGATCGCGATTAACTCAAGTTTTCGGTGACGGGCGCATTATCGTTTTCATCTCGCCCAGCTTGGCGTGGCCTCGTCAAAATTGTCATGATCCATTCTCGACAAACCAGGACAATTCGTTGCAGCTCGATCCGTCTGGATAGTAGCACCACCCAAGCAGCGGGCGTCAAAGCCTTTATTGACCCATGACAATTGCGCCCCGGCGCCGTCAAAACCCGCTATTCAAAGGCGATTCAATCATCGCGACGTGAGCAGGCAGCGTGTGGCGCCAGTTTCCAGCAGTCACCCAACCCTTGAGGCATGGGTAACATAAACATACGTTCTAGTACCGCCTGTTTTCAATAACGCTTTGCTTGCTACTAATCTCGATCATTTCATCGGGGGCTCAGCGTGCTAAACTTTCGCTCATCGCCCCATTCCCAATCGAGAGAGATGCCAAACCGCCATGCGAGCTCTGATCCAGCGAGTCAGCCGGGCCTCGGTCGACATCGACGGCGAGACCGTCGGGCGTATCGATCAAGGATTGCTGGCGCTCGTCGGCGTCGCCGCGGAAGACGACCGGACCAACGCCGACCGCTTGCTGCACAAGCTGCTGCACTACCGGGTGTTCGCGGATGGCGAGGGACGCATGAATTGCAACCTGCAACAGATCGAGGGCGGGTTGCTGCTGGTCTCCCAGTTCACGCTGGTGGCATCGACCGACAAGGGGCTGCGCCCGAGTTTTTCCAGCGCCGCGCCGCCGGCCCACGGCCAGGCCATGTTCGACTATCTGGTTGAGCAGGCCCAAACGGCGTGGCCCAAAGTGGCAACCGGCCGGTTCGGCGCGGACATGCAGGTCGAGCTGATCAACGACGGGCCGGTGACTTTCATGCTGGAAACTTGAGCTGACCGACGGCTCGGGTAATAACGATGCCCGCCGGATTCGGCGGTGCATAAACAGGGAACAGCGGCCATTCGAGCCGCGATGAAAGGATTCTCGATCATGACTCACCCCCTCGCCATCATTACCGGCGGCGCCCAGGGCATCGGGCGCGCCACGGTGGAGCTCCTGCTGGACGAAGGCTGGCGTGTCGCGGCGCTGGATCGCGATCCGGAAGCGGTGGCCGAACTCGATGCCGACTACCCCGAGGCAACGCTGCTGGCCATGGTGGTCGACGTCAGCGACGAACTGCAGGTCAAGGAAGCCTTCCAGCATCTGACGGATTGGCAGCAGGAAAACGATCAGTCCACGGGCGTGGATCTGCTGGTCAACAACGCCGGCCTCGCCGACCCGGTGTGTGGCCCGATCGAGGACCTGGCGCTGGCGGACTGGCGACGATGGCAGGAGAGCCACCTGACCGGCGCCTTCCTGTGCACCCGCGCCGCCGTGCCCGGCCTGCGCCACCGTGGCGGCGCCATCGTCAACATCGCCTCCACGCGCGCCCTGCAATCGGAACCCCACTGCGAGTCCTATGCGGCGGCCAAGGGTGGGCTGCTCTCCATGACCCATGCACTCGCCGTCAGCCTGGGGCCGGAGATTCGCGTCAATGCCATCTGCCCGGGCTGGATCGAAACCGGACCGTGGCAAAAGACTAGCCAGCGTAGCGAGCCTGAACATCGCGATATCGATCGCAACCAGCATCCGGCAGGACGCGTCGGCCAGCCCGCCGATGTCGCCGCGACGATAGCCTTTCTCGCCAGCGACAAGGCGGGGTTCATTACCGGCCAGCACATCAGCGTGGATGGAGGGATGACCAGAAAGATGATCTACGCCGATTAGCCGCGAGCCGCGAGCCGCGAGCCGCGAGCCGCGAGCCGCGAGCCGCGAGCCGCGAGCCGCGAGCCGCGAGCCGCGAGCCGCGAGCCGCGAGCCGCGAG
The DNA here is from genome assembly GCF_036663415.1 of Salinicola sp. 4072. Lineage (NCBI taxonomy): Bacteria > Pseudomonadati > Pseudomonadota > Gammaproteobacteria > Oceanospirillales > Halomonadaceae > Salinicola > Salinicola sp. 4072. The sequence goes on from NZ_JAXOVV010000015.1 coordinate 88,560, forward strand.
CCGCGAGCCGCGAGCCGCGAGCCGCGAGCCGCGGAATTCAGGATTCGATCCCGCTGAAAGTTCGCAATCCCTTTCTCGAAGCTCGAAGCTCGAAGCTCGAAGCTCGAAGCTCGAAGCTCGAAGCTCGAAGCCAGCGGCCAGCATCAATGGCGTCAGGATTCCGCCTGCAGCAGTTCCGCCTCCATCGCCTCCAAGGCCTCTTCCGCCGCCATCCAGTCACTCTCGAGCTGCTCCACCTCGGCCTGAAGCTCGCCCTGTTCGCGGACCAGGCGCGCCAGCTCGTCCTTGCGGGCGGCGTCGTAAATGTCCGGGTCCGCCAGCCGCGCCTCCAGGGCCGAAAGGGCTGCCTGCGCCTTGTCGAGCTTCTTTTCCGTCGCGTCGCGCTGCTTGCGCAGCGGCTTCATCTGCTCGCGACGTTCGGCGGCTGCCCGCCGCGCCGCCTTGCGATCGCCGCCATCCGCCGGCCCTTTCTCCTGGCGCGCCTCCTGCTTCAGGTCGCGCCGCCGCTCCGTTTCCCGGGACTTCAGCCACTGGTGGTAATCGTCGAGATCGCCATCGAAAGGCTCGACGCGCCCGTCGGCAACGCGCCAGAACGTATCGACGCTGGCCCGCAGCAGGTGACGGTCGTGAGACACGATGATCACCGCGCCTTCGTACTCCGCCAGCGCTTCGGCCAGTGCCTCGCGCATGTCCAGATCGAGGTGGTTGGTCGGCTCGTCCAGCAGCAGCAGGTTGGGCTTTTCCCAGGCCACCAGCGACAGCGCCAGACGCGCCTTCTCGCCACCGGAGAACCGCGACACGTCGCCGAACACGTCGTCGCCACGGAAGCCGAACCCCCCGAGGAAGTTGCGAATCGACAGATCGCTGGCCGTGGGCGAGAGCCGCTGCACGTGGGTGAACGGCGTCGCGCCGAGATCCAGATGCTCCAGCTGATGCTGGGCGTAGTAGCCTACCACCAGGTTCTCGCCCGGTACGCGGGCGCCGGCGAGCGGCGGCAGATCGCCGATCAGGGTCTTGATCAGCGTCGATTTACCCGCGCCGTTGGGCCCCAGCAAGCCGATACGCTCACCGGGCAGGATCGACGCTTTCACGCCTTCGAGGATCGTGCGCTCGGGATACCCCAGCGAGGCCTGATCCAGCGATAGGAGCGGCGTCGAGGTCTTGTCGGCACACGGCAGTTGAAAGCGGAACGGCGAATCGACCCGCGCCGCGGCGATGGTCTCCATGCGCTCAAGCATCTTCAATCGGCTCTGGGCCTGACGCGCCTTGGTCGCCTTGGCGCGGAAGCGCTCGACGAAGCCTTCGATCTCCGCCCGCCGCGCTTGCTGCTTCTCGAACGCCGCCTGTTGCTGGATCTGGCGCTCGGCACGGGCACGTTCGAAGGCGCTGTAATGGCCGCGATAGAGCATCAACTGGCCCTGATCGATATGCAGGATGTGGTCGCAGACCGCGTCGAGGAAATCGCGATCGTGGGAGATCAGCATCAGCGTGCCGGGATAGCGCGTCAGCCACTGCTCGAGCCACAGCAGCGCATCCAGATCCAGGTGGTTGGTCGGCTCGTCGAGCAACAGGATTTCCGACGGCGTGAACAGCGTCCGGGCCAGACCCACGCGCATCCGCCAGCCACCGGAGAAGGCCGCCAGCGGGCGATAGAGATCGTCCTGGGCGAACCCCAGCCCGGCGAGCAGCTGTTCGGCGCGAGCCCGGGCGGTATAGCCATCGAGGGCCTCGATCTGGCCGTGCAGCACGGCTTCGCGCTGCATGTCACCATTGGCCTGCGCCTCGGCCAGCGCGGTCTCCGTCTCGCGCAAGGCGTCGTCACCGTCGAGCACGAACTCCACCAGCGGCCGTTCAATGGCGGAAACCTCCTGTGCCATGTGGGCGATCCGCTTGCCACCGGCGATCTCGACGCTACCGGCGTCGGCGCCGAGCTCACCCCGGATCAGCGCGAACAGGCTCGACTTGCCGGCACCATTGGCACCGACGATGCCGACCTTCTGCCCCTCGTGCAGCATCAGGTCGGCGCCCTCGAACAGTCGTCGGGTGCCGCGTTGCAGGGCGAGTTGGCGGAATGCGATCATGCCGGGCTCCAGGGCGCATCGAATGGGCGCTCATTCTATCAGCCATCCGCCACCGGTATGGAATGTCATGTCCGTCACCGCTGCATCCGACTCGCTCTGGTCCGATTCACTCTGGTCCTATGCCCTGGACCGCTACGCTCGCTCCGGCGTCGAGGCCGAATGCCTGATGCTGCAGGATGAACACGGCTGGGACATCTGCGAACTGCTGTGGGTCGCCTGGCTGAGCGAGCGCCGCCAACGCCCTGACCCGGCGGCAGCCAATGCCCTGGCCGAGGCGAGATGCTGGCAACGCGAGATGACCGTACCGCTGCGCGAGCGACGACGCGCATTGAAAAGCGAGGCGCAGCGGCGGCCGCAGCTGGAGCCGTTACGCCAGACGCTCAAGCAGGCCGAGCTGCAGGCCGAACGCGAGATGCTGACGCGCCTGGAAGCGCTCCCCACGCTCGTCGCCGAGGGGAATTCCCCGCTCGAGCAGGCGCTGGCTTCCTGCCGAACCCTGCGCGACATGACGGCCGACGATTACCTGCCGTTACGCCGATTGATGACGCGCTGGACAATCGATGCCCCGGATGCGGAACCAAAACCCACCTGTTAGAGTCACAACACGACTATCCAGCCGGTGTTCGAGGCTTCTTTACACTCTGGCCAACATCGGTTTCATTCGTGACCCAAGGAGTTTGCATGAAACGTTTGGTAACCGCCGTCGCGCTCGGCAGCATCATGACGCTGCCGCTGACAGCCTTCGCGCAGGACAAGGTCGATCTCGACAGTGACCAGGCGAAGCTCAGCTACAGCATCGGCGCCACGCTGGGTCAGGGTCTGTCCAAGGACATCAAGGATCTCGACGTCGATGCCTTTGCGGCGGCCATCAAGGACGTCTACGGCGACGCCGACCTGCAGATGAGTCAGGACGAGATCAGCAGCACGCTGACCCAGTATCAGCAGCAGAAGATCGCCGAGCAGAAAGCCGAGCAGAAGAAGGTCGCGGACGAAAACCGCAAGAAGAGTGAAGCCTTCCTCGCCGAAAACGCCAAGAAAGAGGGCGTCGAGACCACCGATTCCGGCTTGCAGTACAAGGTCCTGGAATCCGGTGACGGCGAATCCCCGAGCGCCGACGATACCGTTCGCGTCAACTACGAAGGCACCCTGCCGGACGGCACCGTCTTCGACAGCTCCTACAAGCGTGGCGAACCGATCTCGTTCAAGGTCGATCAGGTCATCCCCGGCTGGCAGGAAGCGCTGAAGATGATGCACGTCGGCGATACCTGGGAAATCGCCGTTCCCTCCGACCTCGCTTACGGCCCGGCCGGTACCGGCGGCCCCATCGGCCCCAACCAGGCGCTGAAGTTCAAGGTCGAGCTGCTTGCCATCAACCCCGACGACAGCAGCAGCGACGCGGGTGACAACGGCGACAGCTAAACGCCGACGGCGTGGCTTTCGTCTCGCTCGCCACGTTCACCCACCGCTATACCGACGCCGGCCCATCGAGGCCGGCGTCGGCGTTTACAGGCAGCGCCTGTCGTCTCTTCCCGTCGGCCCGCCCAGCTCCTGGCTGTCGAAGTCGAACCAGCTGCCTTTCAAGCCATGATCGCTCAGCACCACCACCTGCGCGCGCCAGGCATCCACGTGAGCGCTGCACAGCCCCAGCGTTCCCTGCCCGACGAACAAGCCATCCCCTTTCGACTGTAGCGAAAGCCGCCGCGACTGCACGTTCATGTCGCGACCGATGAACTGGACCGTCACCGATTGCGGCGCGCGGCCATGAACGCGAACCTCGAACGTCAACATGCCTTCGCCGTCGTGCACCTCCTGCAACGCGAACCCCAATGACGAATCGATCCCAAGGTTGGCGTGGCACCCACCATCCAGCAGCACGCAGCCTTGTGCCGGCGGATACCAGGTCACGTCACGGGTCGACTCCCGCAGGTAGTAGTAATCGAGCAAATACCAGAGCGCGATGACGATCGTCATCAGAGTGACGCCGATCAGCAGGTTGAGCATTCGCGGTCTGGGAGTTTCCTCTTCGTAGGCAGCCATGGACTTTCGAAGACTCCAAGGGTTGGGTATTAGTCGATAAACTGGCCGGCACCGGCGCCGCGAACCTCATCGGAGCGCTCGACAAGGATGACACATGAGCGATATCGCTAACGCCCTGGGCCCGCTTTTTCTGCTGATTCTACTCGGAGCCGCCCTGGGTTGGGCACGATTTCCGGGTGGCGATTTCTGGCCCCGACTCGAGCGTTTCATCTACTACCTGCTGTTCCCGGCCATGCTGGTGGCAACGCTGGCGACCGCGGACGTCAGACAGGTGCCGGTACTGCGCCTCGGCGTGACGCTGCTCGGCACCATGACACTGCTGGGCCTGGGCCTCTGGCTGGCGCGACATCGCCTGGCGCTGGCGCCTCCCGCCTTCACTTCGGCCTTTCAGGGCGTGGTCCGCTTCAACACCTACGTCGGCGTCGCCGGTGCCACGGCGTTGCATGGCGCGACCGGCACCACGGTGGCGGCCGTGGCGGTCGCGCTGATGGTACCGACCGCCAATATTCTCTGCGTGCTGGCCTTCATCGCGTCCGGCACGCTGGGTAGCGCCAGCCTGCGTCGCAGCGCCGTGGCGTTGCTGCGGAACCCGCTGATTCTGGCCTGCCTGCTGGGGATCGCGCTGAATCTCAGCGGTATCGGCCTGCCCGGCTGGAGCTTCGAGGCCATTGAACTGCTCGGCAATGCCGCTCTGCCGCTGGGGCTGGTCGCCGTGGGCGTGGCACTGCGCCCCCAGGCACTATGGCACAGCGGCAAGGCATTCTGGCTGTCGAGCGCACTCAAGCTGCTCGTCACCCCTTTGATCGTACTGGCGCTGGCCTGGATGGTCGGCCTTCACGGCGCGGACCGAGATGTCGCGCTGCTGTTCGCCGCGCTGCCGACCGCCACGTCGGCGTATATCCTGGCCCGTCAACTGGGCGGTGACGCGGAACTGATGGCCGCCGTGATCACCGGCCAGACGCTGCTGGCCATGGCGACATTGCCGCTGCTCTTGAACGCTTTTGGCGTGAACTGAGCACACGGTGTCGGGAGGAATTGACCGCCCCAAATAAAAAAGATTCTCGTTACGCTTGCAACGATGAATGAGAATGATTAACCTTTCCATCGTGGCGTCGCCAAACGCCACTGACCACAGCAGCGAATGTCAGGTTCCTGCCATGGTTATCTCCTCATCATGCTAGTCACGGTCCTTAGTGCCGCCCTGCCCAGGGCGGCCTTTTTTATGCCCGTGACCCAGGTATGCCGGCGCCCCAGGGCCGCGGCAGGCCGGCGACCTTGACGGCACAGCTTGGCGCGGCGGGTCTCGTCTTTCTGATCTCGGCGTTCGGCGATGGGCAGCGGCGCGATCAGACGCGCCGGTAGATGAGATCCCAGACGCCGTGACCCAGGCGCTCGCCACGCTGTTCGAACTTGGTCAGCGGGCGGAAATCGGGGCGCTCGACGTAGGGCGCCGTCTCGGCCGGCGCGGTGTTGACGAACCCCGGCGCCTCGGCCATCACCTCCGCCATGAACTCGGCATAGGGCTGCCAGTCGGTCGCCATGTGCAGCTTGCCGCCCGGCTCGAGGCGGGAACGCACCAGCTCGACGAACGGCAACTGCACGATACGCCGCTTGTGGTGTTTCTTCTTGGGCCACGGGTCGGGGAAGAAGAGCTGCAGCGTGTCGATGCTCGCTTCCGGCAGGCAGTCCGCCAGCACGGCGAGCGCATCCTCGCGATAGACACGCAGGTTGGTAAGCCCGCGTTTGTCGGCCTCGTCGAGCAGCTTGCCCACGCCGGGTGCGTGAACCTCGATGCCGATGAAGTCCGTCTCGGGATGGCGCTCGGCCTGCTCGACCAGCGACTTGCCCATGCCGAAGCCGATTTCCACCACGCAGGGCGCCTTGCGGCCGAACAGCTGCTCGAGATCCTGGCGGCCATCGGCCAGCGTCAGCCCCCACTTGGGCCAGACCTCCTTCAGGCCACGCTCCTGCGCTGCCGTCATGCGTCCGGCGCGCAGCACGTAACTCTTGATGCCACGGCGCACGGGCGCCTCTTCGGCGGGAGATTGGGTATCGGGCGTCGTCTTGTCAGTCATGCGGAGGAATCAACAGGGCAAGTAAAGGAAATGGCCGCTGGCTGGCAGCGGCCCTGCGGGAGTCGACCGGAAGGCTCAGGCGTTGATCCGCCCGGCGAACGGCGAAGAGGGGCTGGCGCTCTGGCGGCGCGGCATGCGTTCGGCGAGAAACGCTTCGCGCCCGGCTTCGATCGCCTTGCGCATGGCGTGGGCCATCATCACCGGATGCCTGGCGTGGGCGATGGCGGAATTCATCAGCACGCCATCGCAGCCCATCTCCATCGCCAACGCCGCATCGGAAGCCGTGCCGATCCCGGCATCGACCAGCACCGGCACCTCGGCGTGCTCGATGATGAGCGCCAGCGTCGCCGGATTGAGCAGGCCATTGCCGGAGCCGATCAGCGAGCCCAGCGGCATCACCGCGCAGCAGCCGCGCTTTTCGAGTTCCTTGGCAACGATCGGATCGTCGCTGGTGTAGACCATGACGTCGAAGCCGTCGTTGACCAGGGTCTCGGCGGCAGCCAGCGTCTCGACCACATTGGGATAGAGCGTCTTCTCGTCGCCCAGCACTTCGAGCTTGACCAGGTTGTGGCCATCGAGCAGTTCGCGCGCGAGCTTGCAGGTCCGCACGGCATCCTTGGCGGTGTAACAGCCGGCGGTATTGGGCAGCAGCGTGTAGCGCGACGGCGATATCGCATCGAGCAGGTTGGGCTCGTCCGGGTTCTGGCCCAGGTTGGTCCGACGGACCGCGAACGTCACCACGTCGGCAGCGCTCGCCTCGATGGCTGCGGCGGTTTCGTCGAAGTCGCGGTATTTACCGGTGCCGACCAGCAATCGAGACGCAAAGCGGCGTCCGGCCACGATCAGCGGGGTGTCCTGGATCAACTGAGACATGAATGACTCCTGGTCATGGATCTGGGGGGGATCAACCCCCGCCGATGGCATGCACGATCTCCACGCTGTCGCCGTCGTTCAGGCGCGTCTGCGCGTGCAGGCTGCGTGGCACGATCTCTTCGTTGACTTCGATGGCGATACGCCGCCCCGTCAGGCCGAGCGAATCGACCAGTTGGGCCAGTGTCTGCTCGCCATCGAGCTGGCTGGGTTCACCGTTGAGCTGAATCTGCATGGCGGCCTCCCTGAAGCAGATCTCGAGGAGGCGCATTGTAGCGCCTCAAGGAGAACCAGGCATCCCGGTCAGGCGTCGCGCGCGACTTGGTCGGTGCTTTCGCGCGCGGGCCAGACGTCGGCGTCGACCTGTTCGGGGCGCTTCAGCACCTTCTTGGGATCGAACGTCGGCTCGTGCACGCCCGCCTTGCGCTGACGCTCGTAATCCTTGAGCACGCGCAGCGCGATCGGACACAGCAGCAGAATCGCGATGAGGTTGGTCGTGGCCATCAACCCCATGGCGAGGTCGGCAAAGTCCCACACGAACTGCAACTGCGCCACGGAACCGATCATGACCATCGCCAGCACCGCCACCCGCAGTACTGAAACCGCGGCCTTGGCACGGCCCCGGAACAGATATTCGATGTTGATCTGCGAGTAGGAGAAGTTGGCGATGATCGAGGTAAACGCGAACAGGAAGATGGCGATCGCGATGAAGATCTCGCCGAAGCTGCCAAGGTGATCGACCATCGCGTCCTGGGTCAACTGGATGCCGACGATGTCCTGACCCGGCGAGGTGCTCATCAGGCGCTCGTAGACACCGGAAAGCAGAATCACCACCGCCGTGCAGCTGCAGATCACCAGGGTATCGATGAATACGCCGAAGGACTGCACCAGCCCCTGCGCCGCCGGATGCTTGACGTCGGCCTGGGCGGCGGCATTAGGCGCCGAGCCCATGCCCGCCTCGTTGGAGAACAGGCCACGCTTGATGCCGTTTTCCATCGCAATCTTGATAGTGTAGCCGACGGCGCCGCCCACCGCCGGGCCATAACCGAAGGCGCTCTTGACGATCAGCTCCAGCATGGCGGGCACTTCGCCGATGTTCACCACCAGTACGTACAGCGCCACCAGGAAGTATCCGATGGCCATGATCGGCACGATCTTCTCGGCGGTGCGCGCCACGGACTTGAGCCCGCCGTAGATCACCAGCGCAGTGATGATCACCAATGCGACGCCGGTCACCCAGTTGGGAATCGAGAACGCCTGGGACAGCCCCTGCGCGATGGTGTTGGACTGCGCGCCGTTGAAGGCCAGGCCGTAGGCGATCAACAGGAAGATCGCGAACAGCACGCTCATCCAGCGCTGCCCCAGCGCCCGTTCGATGTAGTAAGCGGGGCCGCCGCGGAAGACACCGTCCTCGTTGCGCTTCTTGTAGGTCTGGGCCAGCGTCGACTCGATGAAGGAGGTCGCGAAGCCGACCAGCGCCGTCATCCACATCCAGAAGATCGCCCCGGGGCCACCGACCCACAGCGCAATCGCCACGCCCGCGAGGTTGCCGGTGCCGACCCGAGCCGCCAGCGAGGTCGCGAAGGCCTGAAAGCCGCTGACGCCACTGCCGGAACCGCGGCTGTTGAAAGTAACGCGAGCCATGTGACCGAACAGCCGGAACTGCATGAAACCGGTGAGAACGGTGAACAGAACCCCCGCCCCCAACAGCAGATAAAGCAGAATATAGGTCCAGACGAATTCGCTGACCGGAGTCATGACCGAGTAGACCGCGTCGTGAAGCGTGTTGATGAATTCCATTTCGGAGATCCTTGGGGGTAACGATGACGTCGCAAACGCTGCAGGGCGGCTGCCGAGGCGGTTTTTTACGCGCTAGACTAGCGGGCGTCAATTCCGCGGCTGACGCCCCTAGGGATGGCTGACGTTTCACGCAAGGCCGCACCGACCGTCAACATCCCCAAAGCATAGTCGCCATCAAGGAGTCGCAACATGCACCAAAAGTGGGCCTGGAGTTTCGCTGCCCTGAGCGGATTCGTTCTCGTGGCGGCCGGTGCCTTTGGCGCCCATGCGCTGACCAGCACGCTCTCCCCGCGCGATCTCGAAGTCTTCCATACCGCCGTACGCTACCAGGCCTGGCACACCTTGGCGGTCATGGCCGTGCTCGCCTGGCATGGACAACGCGCCCTGCAGGGGCAGATGCTGGCCATCAAGCTCTGGTTCGCGGGCATGGTGCTGTTCAGCGGCTCGCTCTACTGCCTGGTGCTGGTTGGCGCACGCCCGCTGGGGATAGTCACGCCCTTCGGCGGTCTGCTGTTGATGGCGGGCTGGCTGGTGCTGGCGTGGAGTGCCTGGCGTCAACGGCCGGCTACGGCGTAGATCGAAGCGTCCTGCATCAAGCCCGCGCTTCAGTCATCCCGATCCGGCAGCACGTAGGTCGCCGTCACCAGCGCGACGGGCTCGTCGTCGCCGGTGGAAAAGAGCTGGACCTCGCCTACCGCGAGACGCTGGCCGAGCTTGAGAATGCGTGCGTTGGCGATCAGGTCCCGGTCGCTGCGCGCACGCCGCAAAAAATGGCAATTGAGATTGCTGGTCACCGCCATCGCCTCCGGCCCGATCTGGGCCAGAACCGCCACATAGAGACAGACGTCGGCCAAGTTGACCATCGACGGACCGGAAACACAGGCGCCGGGGCGCAAATGCTCGTCCTCGATCGCCAGGCTCATGGTCGCCCGCATGTGATCCACGGCCTCGATGGTGCCCTGACGCTGAGGAAAGACGTCATCGAGGAAGTCCTCGATTTCGGCGGCGGTCATTACGGTCATGGCAAGTTCTCCCCTGGCAACGGTGCTCGAGACGGCGGCGCAGTGGTCAAGATAGCGCAACACTACTCGAACACACACTACAGTGCGCCTCGAACCGACTCACCGTCTCCACTGCGCATTTGCGCCACCACCCATGTATTCCGCAAACACTACCCGACGTTGCCCTGAATCCACCGGATGATTCACAAGATTAGTCTGATACCCGCGACAACGCCCGTGCCCTCCGTTCTATCACCGCTGGCACGAGTTAGATCCGCAGTCTCACCGTACTCCTTTTCCCAGTAAGCGCCGATGTAAGGCGCGACACGGCGCGTTACCTCGTAGCCTAATCGCATGCCGACACGCACGGAGTTCAATCCTTCGCCCACGCCAAATGCTTCGACTCCATTGGCGGCCATGGCGATTTCCGTGCGTGGCTGCAGGTAAAGCCGCTGGGTCAGGCGCAGGTCGTATTCGCCCTCGAAACTGGCGGCCAGATCGCCGTCCTCGCTGAGCTGTAGGGCGACGTCCGTTTCGATACCGTAGGGCATCACACCCTGCAGGCCGACCACACCGTAGGTGCGCTCGGCGTGATCATCGGAAAACACGCCGCCCTGGTAACCCACGCCGCCCTGTAGTTCCCAAAAATCCGCAATCAGGCGGCTGTAGAGCAGTTCAAGGGATTCGAACTCGGCATCTTCGCCGTCGCCCTACGCTCTGTCTGAAAAATAGACCCGTAAACAGCGCTCGATGCAGGCCAGCGTGACCATGGCACGGTAACTTTTTGCCAGCTTGTCGTAGCGAGTACAAAGTCGCCGCTTTTCCTTCATCCAGCCAAATA